>CAYPSN010000005.1:0-66847 GCA_964413715.1 uncultured Candidatus Saccharibacteria bacterium
CAAACGCCCTCCCCGAAAGGAGCGCGTTGGCTCCTCCGGAGAGGGTTGATTCATGCCTCAAGACCGCTAGCTCGTGAGAGTTCGATCTGTCGGAACATGTTGAGTTGGTCGATGTAGGCCTTGCGGCTTTGCATCGAGTAATGCAGCGCGATGGTCAGGCAGAAGGTTGCGATGAGCGCACCTGCTACCCCCAGGCAAAGCCAACCAAGGATGATCGCCAGGCCCTGAAAGCCAAACTTCACCTTGCCAGCCGTCACGGATCCTTTCGGCTGGATATTCAGCCGTTTGGAGATGATCCCCACCTTGCTGCCAGTTGTGGCGAGCAGAACTTCATGGAAGGCCGTTCCAGCCGTCACGAGCACCAGTGGCGTTACCCACCAGCCATACATGGCAACCAGCTCACAGACAAGTGCTATGGCGATCGAAACCACCAAGAGCTTATCTGCCAAAGGATCGATTGCTTTGCCGAAGCGACTTTCGGTGCAAAGCCCGCGAGCAATCTCGCCGTCTACACCATCGCTGAAGATCAGGGCTATTGCACCCAGGATCCAGCCCGCTCGCTCCCAGAAATTCGTACTCGATGCCAGACCCCAGACCACAATCCAGAAGGTTGCAAGCCTAATGCTTGTGATGCAGTTGGCGAGGTTGCGTACCAGCCAGGGCCGCGTGTCGAGGTATTCTTGACCTTCTGTTCTGTCCTTGAGAAGAGGACGTGTGTCTGGCCAGTGTAGGCAGATCCAGTACTCGAGCGGGTGCAAGAGCCACTGGAAGAACTCCTGAGACGTCTTCGAGGCATACTCGGAGAAGTCTTTCAGCTTCTGCTGAACGTTCATGGCTCCTCCTGAGAGCTCGTCGAATAGGTTAAAGAACGTGGAATTACCTTATAACAGATTAGCTTATGCTTCAAGCATGAGGACTAAGTGCTTGGCGCTTTCTGGCATAAGCGGTACAATTATTAGGAATAACGTTAGGCGCATAGTGAAATTTCTGAAATTTAGTAAACAAAACAAGAAACAAGCCAGGGATAAATACCTGGTTGCTCTCGACATTGGTACCGAGTATGTAAAGGCACTGATCGGCGAAGTTAAAGGTGGCAGTGTAGAAATCATCGGGGTTGGTCGTCAGCGCCAACGCCTGACCGACATGGCTAATGGTGCAGTTACCGACATTGCCGGAGTGGTGGAAAACTGCGATGCAGCACTGAAGCGGGCTGAGCAAATGGCGGGCGTGGTGGCTCGAGATGTTGTAATTGGTATCGCTGGTGAATTGGTAAAGGGTGGCTCTACTACGATTAGCTATCGCCGTGCCCGACCAAATATGCAGATCGACGAAACGGAGCTCAAAGACATCATCGAGCGGATTCAAAAAGACGCGTTTGATAAAGTTCGCAAAGAGCTGAGCTGGGAAACCGGCTACAAAGAAATTGACGTGAAGCTTGTGAACGCTGCAGTAGTGGACGTCTACATTGATGGCTATCGGGTAACGAACCCTGTTGGTTTCCAGGGGCGAGACGTGACCATACAGATCTTTAATGCTTTTGCACCAATGGTTCACTTGGGAGCCCTGCAAACAGTGGCGCGAGATTTAGACCTTAACTTAATCAACATCGCTGCTGAGCCTTTTGCCGTGGCTAAGAGCGTCGGTGCGGATGACTCTACTGAATTTAGCGCCATATTTATTGATATGGGCGGTGGTACCAGTGACATAGCGGTAGTAAACAATGGTGGCGTGGAAGGCACTAAGATGTTTGCCATTGCTGGGCGTAGTTTTACTAAGAGGATCGCTTCGACTTTTGGCTTGAGTTTTGAAGAAGCCGAAAAGCTCAAACTGGATTATTCCGCCGGCAAGCTGAGCGAAGCTAAGGAAAAGCAGGTGGCAAAGGCACTGGAAGGTGACATAGATGTGTGGCTGAGTGGGGTAGAGCTTTCACTGGCCGAGTTTGATCATTTGGATCATTTGCCAGCAAGAATACTATTGTGTGGTGGCGCAAGTGCATTACCAGAAATTAAAAAAGCTCTCATGTCGGCTGAATGGCAAAAGAAACTACCCTTTGCTCGCAAGCCCAAAGTTGATTTTGTGAGTCCGGCCGAAGTAAATCGAGTGGTAGATACAACAGGCAAATTGGTAAATCAGCAAGACATTACCCCAATGGGACTGGCCAACCTTGGCCTCGATATTGTGGGTAGCGAAAACATGAGCGAAAGTATCATCCAGCGTCTAAGCAGAACATTAAGTATCTAGCTCTTTTTTCTGCCCTGCATAAGCGCTATACTTATCTGTAATTATTAAATTTTTGGAGAGATCGTCTATGGCTAAGAAAGTTGCAAAAAGTAAATTCGAAGTTGTGAGGCAGGCTGTCCAATTCTTCACTATAGCCGCTGCCATAACCGTTGGGGTAGTTACAATAATTTCATTGGCCACCGGCGGCTCAGACTTTCTGATCAGTATCAATGATGTATTTATTGCCCTCACGATGTTCGGGGGCATTGCTATGGGTGCGCTCTACGCTGTGAAATTACTTAAACTAAAAGAGTAAGCGTTTTTTATTCGGGTGCTAATCTAATAGCTTTGCGTTATAATAATGCTTATGAATGAAGCGGAAATTATATATCTCGAAGTCGATGCCGAGATAACAGAAGCAATCGATAAGTTAAAGAGCGCCAAGGGTGATGCAGTAAAGGTAGTAGTGCCTGCTCGCTCCACCTTGCTCCAGAGTGCGGTCAACTTAAAACTCCTCAAAAAAGCCGCGAAGGATCATGGCAAAGAGCTGGCTCTGGTAACGAACGACAAGACAGCCACGTATTTGGCAGGTGGTGTAGGGCTGGCTGTAGCCTCGTCGCTAAAGGCTGAACCGAAGGTGCCCGAAGCTATAGAAGAGGCCATTAATCCAGATATAGTTGAGCCAGAGCCCGAGGAAAGCTCTACGGCGAGTAAAGATGGTGGCAAATCATCATCCAGTAGCTCTGGTAGCAAAGATAAATCCGACAAGTCAGACAAAGCGAGCGCAGCGACCGAAGAGGCGGGTGTCAGCAAGCGAGCGCTTGGCGATGAAGAGATTGACGAAGATCGACCTGCTGGCAAAAAAGCCAAAGTGCCAAACTACAATGCTTTTCAGAAAAAGCTTTGGATTGGCATGGGTGTTTTTATGGGCATTTTGTTGGCAGTAATTCTGGCTATCACCTTGCCGACGGCAAAGTTAACCGTTATTGCCAAGGCTGATAAACTACCGATTAAGTCTGATTTTGTACTCGACACCTCTGGAGTTGAGACCAATGTGGATGCGCTGACATTCGCTGGCAATAAGCTAACGCTGCAAAAAGATTTAACCCAGAACTTCACGGCTACTGGCAAGAAAGACGTTGGTACAAAGGCGGCTGGTAACGTGACAATATCCAATGCTTCAAATTCTGATCCAATTACAATTGCAGCGGGTACAGTATTGTCGAGCCAAGGCAAGAATTTCTCGCTGAATTCAGCCACTACTGTGCCGGGTGCAAAATTACAAGGCGGAAACATTGTTGCTGGTAAGGTCACTGCGGCTATTACGGCTACGGCAAACGGTGACTCGTATAATTTGGGTACCACCACATTTACTGTCGTGGGTTACAACGATAAAGTTACTGCCTCTGGCTCTACTTCAGGCGGAACTTCGAAGACCGTTACGATTGTGTCGCAAAGCGACGTTGATAGTGCTAAGCAGCAAGCTATTGATGCTGCAGCCAATGGCTCCAAGGACGAGCTTTTAGACAAGGCGACCGACAAAGATGTAGTTTTCGATGATACGTTTGCGACAACTACTGATTCTGTTTCATCGAGTGTTGCTGTAGGCAGCGAAGCAGAAAGCGGCACCGTAACGGTGAAGGTAACCTACTCAGTCGCCGAAGCCAAGAAGGAAACTATGGACAAGCTCCTAGATTCGCTTGCGAACGACGCTATGCCAGACGGCAATCAGCAGTTGTATCAAAACGGATCAGACAGCGCCAAATACTCACTATTGCGCGCCGTTAGCGACAATCGGTACCGAATGAATGTTGCTGCTGATGCTTATTACGGCAAACGCATCGACAAAAGCCAGATTGCTAAAGACACTGCGGGCAAAGCTAAGAAGGACGTGACGGCAGCGGTACAGAAAAACAACCCAAGTGTAACTGGCACACAAATTGAGTCTACGCCTTCGCTCATGCCGAATATGCCAGCTCTCAGTAGCCACATAACCGTAGTAATTAGGGTAAACACTGAATAGCCTGACCTCTCCCCACCAGACGGATAGTATTTTGGCGTTTGACTATGGCAGTAAGCGAATTGGCGTAGCCACATGCTTCGCTGCCGGTAAGCCATTGCCTCTAACTACCGTGGATGCCACGAGCGACGTGTGGAGTGCGATTGGGCATTTGGTACGTAAACATAGCCCTAGAATAGTAGTGGTAGGTTGGCCACGTGGCCTAGATGGCCAGCATACACAACAAACTATTAAGGCCGAACAATTTGCCGAAGAAATCCACCAGCGCTTTGGCGTAGAGATAAAATTACAGGACGAGGTCTTGACGAGCGAAGAAGCAGAAAAGAGAATAGATCCCAAGCTGCCAATCAAAAAAAGAAGAGAGCAGATCGACATGATAGCAGCGCAAATTATTTTGGAGGATTATCTGGGTGAGTAATGCAAAGCGAATGTCTATAGTAATAATTGGCTGCTTAGCGATTTTATCGCTGTTGTTTGTCAGTCTATGGTCGTTTGCTGTGTACGTGCCACAGAATAGCCAGACTACTCGATCTACTACCGTGGAAATTAAGCCGGGTTCATCGATAACGCAAATTGCCCAGGTATTGCGCCAAGAAGACTTGGTGTCATCTTCATTTATGTTTACCCTGTACGCTCGCTTAAGCGGCAAAGGTGATCGCTTGATACCTGGTACGTATGAGTTAAAAGGCAGTATGAACATGCCTCAAATCGTTGATTATATCGCCAGTGGCAAGGTAGCAGCTCGTAAAATTACGGTGCCAGAGGGCTTTACGGTGCAGAAAATAGCAAAGTTATGGAGTCAAGCAGGTTTTGGTGCGTCGCAAGAGTTTTTGAGTGCTGCTAAGCAAACGTATAATTACGAATTTTTGCCAAAAGCTGGCCCCGAGGTCGTTTATCCGGTAGAGGGCTACCTATTTCCCGCCACATACCAGGTGAGTGTGAACGCTTCGGCCCAAACATTTGTAAAGCAAATGCTCGATGCATTCGCTCAGCAGGCACAGCCAGTACTAAGTAGCGAGAATAGCGGCAAGTTAACCTCTGCTCAAGTAGTTACGCTAGCTTCCATCGTTGAACGAGAGGCAAATGACGCAGTGAATCGTGCCAAAGTTGCTCAAGTGTTCATAAATAGGCTAAACCAAGGAATGCCGCTGCAGAGCGATGTAACGGTAAATTATGCTACTGGCAAATCAAATACCGCTGCCGCAGACATTGTCTTTAAGTCCCCATACAATACATATCTGGTAAAAAGCTTGCCACCTGGACCTATCTGCAGTCCTGGTTTAGAAGCTATTAATGCAGTGTTGCGACCCACCAAAACCGATGACCTGTACTTTTTAGCCGCGCCAAATGGTGAAGTGTATTACGCCAAAACGCTTACAGATCACAATAAAAACATTGATCGCTACCTAAAATAGTACGTATTTGCTTATATGAAAGTAAATACGGCGTATTGACTGCCAGCCGAGGGCGTGCTAGACTATCTGAGTAACTTTGTAGAGCATAAGCACTATACGCCTATGCAAAGCAAACGAGCCTGCACCAGTTTGTCAGAGATGGAGATTTAAACAAACAAAGGTCGAACCCTCCGGTCTTGAATCAGTCAAGAGAAGGACAAACCGCAGTAATAACGCTAGTACCCCACAGATATTGATTGCGTTAGAGGAGATGCTTTATTAGTAGAAAAGCACTTGGTCTAACCCTTAGAGTGCGTCACGAATCATTCGTTGGCGTGGGACAGGACCAGACTTTTTCGAAAATAAAAACTCAGCATGCTGCAGCTCAAGAAGCAAAGCAGGTGCAAAACAAAAGTCGAATGTTTTCAGCCAATACGGCTATAAGTGAAAAATTACAATTTGATGCCCTGAAGAAAAAGGGTAATGAGTACAAAGCAGGCTTTGCTCGCTTTGGTGTGCATGCAGCAGTCATTGCTGTTGCGGCAGTCTTTGTATTGGCCGGTAAGTACACGCCTACATTTGCTCAGATGGGTGGCGATGGGGCTGCGGTTTCGGCTGTTGACCAAACGAGCGAGCTCGCTACTGGTGCAGTGGTCGCAACTGCCACAAATAGTGTGATTAAGTCTGATGTGGCGGAAATTGCCAATACTGCAAGTTCACAAGTGTACTTAGCAACTGCTGGCGACGGCTTTTTGGCTAAAAAACAGCCAATGCAGGCTGCAGTACAGACCAAAGAAGTCTCTAGCTACGTAGTCAAGAGTGGTGATACGCTCTGGAGTATTTCGTCGCAGTTTAACGTTACGACCGACACGATTAAGTGGGCCAATAACTTGGATGAAAACAGCGTTTTAAAGCCAGGAACACAGCTAACTGTGCTGCCTGTAAACGGCATCTTGCACGTCGTGAAGGCTGGTGACACTCTTTCGGGTATCGCAGCTCGCTACCAGGCTAACGCTAGCTTGATAGACAGCTTTAACGACCTGCAGGGCGCTGCACCTACTGAGGGTATGAAATTGATTGTGCCAGACGGGGTAATGCCTCAAATTGCCGCTGCTGGTGCTCCAGCCCAGACTGCTACAGCACGAACACGAACAGCGGCTGTTACTACGCCAGCTTTCTCATACCGCGGAAGTGGTAACGGCTATACACCAGGACAATGCACATGGTACGTGGCGTCACGTCGACCAGTGCCTAGTAACTGGGGCAATGCGATTAGCTGGTACTACAACGCTCAGGCGAGTGGCTATGCAGTCGGTGCTTTCCCTCGTGCAGGCGCAATTGGCTGGGAACGAACCAACCACGTAGTTTACGTTGACTCTGTGAATCCAGATGGCTCAGTGAATATTTCTGAAATGAACTTCAACTACCAGGCTGGCGTATTGCACCGCAGAACAACATCTGCAAGCCAATTCCTCTACATCTATTAATAGATAACAAGCTTTCGGGCAAAATAAGCACCCATGCGTAACGCGGGGTGCTTATTTGTTGATACAATAGAGGTTATGACCGAATCACTTTTTGCGGATCTCAATCAGGCTCAGCGCGAAGCAGTAGAAACAACCGATGGCCCGATTCTTATGCTGGCCGGCGCTGGTAGTGGCAAAACAAAAACCCTGACGCATCGCATTGCCTATTTACTTACCGCTAAGCGGGTAGCGCCAACATGTATATTGGCGGTTACATTTACCAATAAAGCGGCGGCAGAAATGCGATCGCGCGTCGCCAGCCTTATGGGGGTGGATGATTCGTATACGTTCTTGCCCTTTTTAGGCACGTTTCACTCGGTGGCAAACAAGATTCTTCGACGTGAAGCAGGTTTGATTGGCTACCCGAGTAATTTTTTGATTTATGACACGTCTGATAGTCAGGCAGTCATAAAGCAAATTTTGCGCGCCAAAAGACTCGATGAAAAGCAGTATTCGCCAAACCTTATGCAGAATTTGATTTCTTCGGCCAAAAACGAGCTCGTAACGCCAGATCAATATCGACAAATGGCAACGGGCAAGATGCAGGAAGTAGCGGCAGACATTTACCCGGCCTACCAAGCAGCTCTCAAAGAAGCTGGGGCAATGGATTTTGACGATATGATTATGCAGTTGGTCCGTCTGTTAATGAAGAACGGCGAGGTGCTCGAGAAGTACCAACAACAGTTTCAGTACATCTTGGTTGATGAGTATCAGGACACCAATCATGCCCAGTATCAGCTCATTAAGCTGCTAGCTGCTAGCCACAAAAACATATGCGTTGTGGGCGATGATTGGCAAAGTATCTATTCATGGCGCGGGGCAAATTATGAAAACATTCTCCATTTTGAGCGAGATTATCCTAACGCTAAAGTTGTAAAACTAGAGCAGAATTATCGTTCTACCCAGACGATTCTTGATGCCGCGCATCACGTTATTACGAAAAACGCTTCTCGAAGTGACAAGCAGCTGTGGACCGAACTGGGGCATGGTGAAAAGGTCGTGGTGGAAACGGTCACAGATGAGAGGGCAGAAGGCAGATTGGTAATTGAGACAATACAGCAACTGCGACAGCAAGATTCGGCCCTGCGGCTGAAGGATTTTGCTGTGCTGTATCGTACCAATGCTCAGTCGCGTACGCTTGAAGAAGCTTTCCTGCGCTACAACGTACCTTATCAGATTGTTGGAGGTGTGCGCTTCTATGAACGCAAGGAAATTAAAGACATCCTAGCATATCTCAGACTTATATATCAGCCGAATGATTTGGTGAGTTTTGGACGAGTTATCAACGTTCCGCCTCGCGGCTTGGGCGAGGTGAGCCTTAATAAGTTCGCTCAGCATCTGCGGCAAAATGGCCTTACCCTGTCACAAGGTTTGCAGGATCCTGATATGGTCGGCGGGTTGACGCCGCGCGCGAGCAAGAGCCTGCAGCAGTTTGGTGTCATGATGGAGAGTTTGCGTGCTGATGTAAGCTCGATCAGCCTGAGTGATCTTGTGGAGGCTACTTTGCGGCGTAGCGGCTATCTTGACTGGCTCAATGACGGTAGTGCTATAGGTGAAGATAGGGCGGAGAACTTACAAGAGTTTATTGGTGTGGCAAAAACCTATGACCACGTTGGGTTGGAAGATTTTCTCACAGAAATTGCCCTGATCGCAGATGTGGATCAATACAAGGCTAATGCCGATACTGTGACGCTTATGACGTTGCATGCGGCTAAAGGGTTGGAGTTCGACACAGTCTTTATGGTCGGGATGGAAGAGGGAATCTTTCCACACTCACGAACTTTTTTTGAACCATCTGAGCTCGAGGAAGAGCGACGATTGTGCTATGTGGGTATGACGCGGGCTAAGCGTCGACTATATTGTATAAGTGCCACGAGCCGTATGCTGTATGGTTCTGCTCAGCATAATATGCCCTCAAGATTTCTGAGTGATATTCCTGCTGATTTGGTAAGTGTGAGTACGTCTCAAGTGGGTGTTTCGTCTGCGCCGTCGCTCCTCGATAACTTTATGGGTAGTAGCCAGCAAACCCGCGAGGTCAGTCTGACTGCCGGTGAACGTGTGGCGCATCAGGTTTTTGGAGAAGGTACGGTGGTGAGCGTTGATGGTCATGAGGCGGTTGTGATGTTCGATGCCAAAGGAAGAAAAACGCTGAATTTAGAATACGCCCCACTGAGAAAGCTAACCTGACTTGTAGCAATACAACTAATATTATATAATGTCAATATGTTTACAGATAACGTATCAATTACAGTAATTGCCGGCAAAGGTGGTAACGGCAAGCTAAGTTTTCGCTCGCGTCATGGTCAGGCAAAGGGTGGCCCAGATGGCGGTGATGGTGGCCATGGGGGCAATGTTGTGATGCGCGCCGACAGCAATAACTCAACATTGGCAAAATTCCGGTCTGCCAAGCTGTGGAAAGCTGATAATGGCATCGATGGTGGGTCGAACGAAAGGCGTGGTAAGAATGCCGAAGATCTTGTTCTGACGGTATTGCCTGGCACGAGTGTTTATGGTGATGGTATTTTGCTTGCGGACTTGGTTGCTGACGGCGACGAGGTGGTAGTCGCGCATGGTGGGCGCGGTGGCTATGGCAATGCTCACTTTACTTCGTCTACTCGACAAGCGCCTAAGTTCGCAGAGCTGGGTGAACCTGGAGAGCTGAAGGAGTTGCAGCTCGAACTCAAGCTCGTAGCAGACGTAGGGTTGGTTGGTTTGCCAAATGCCGGCAAGTCAACGCTCCTTAGTGTGATTTCTAATGCCAGGCCACAAATCGCTGATTATCCATTTACGACCCTCGTGCCAAATTTGGGTGTCGTCGATATGGATGGCCAGACCTTTTTGATGGCAGATATCCCGGGTCTGATAGAGGGTGCTGCCGAAGGCAAGGGTTTGGGCGATGAGTTCTTGCGCCACGTAGAGCGCACGAAAGTTTTAGTGCATTTGATTGACGCATCAAGCGAAGACGCACTCGGCGCCTATACGACCATTCAGAATGAACTAAAGCACTACCGGGTGGATCTATCGATCTTGCCACAAATCTTGGTACTTAACAAAATTGATATGTTACAGGATGAGCAGGTTGCATCGCTGCGCGCAGCACTTGCCAAACAAGTTGGTGTAAAAGCCGACCAGATATTTGCCATTTCTGCCGTAGCCAAGAAAAACCTTGATGCTTTGTTGCGACAGGTACTCGTCGTGGTGCAGCAAGAGAATCAGCGCAGGGCAGATGTCGCAGAGCCTGATGAAGCCGAACTGCCTGTTATACGTTTGAGCGACAATGATGAAATGTGGCACGTTGTTCGCCAAGATGATGGTAGCTTCTTGGTTACCGGAGCGTCAATCGAAGGCTTTGCAAGGCGCACCAATTTTGATCAATGGCAGGCGAAAGACCGCCTAATTGATATCCTGAAAAAACGTGGCGTGCTGCGCGAAATCCGCCGACAAGGCGGTGACGAAGGCGTGACGGTCAAAATCGCAGGAAAGTCATTTGTATGGTAAAAATCAACTTTGAAGTTGGTGAAGTTAGCCTGGCGGCAGAAACCAAGCCGGATTTGTTTTCTCCCAAAGGTCTTGATCAGGGCACAAAGCTTCTTTTGGAGGTTATGAATAGCAGTGCACTAAAGTATCGAAAGGCGCTTGATTGGGGGTGTGGCTGGGGAGCAATAGCGCTGTGGCTGGCTGCTAATCGCCCTACTGCAGACGTTGTTGCAATAGACAGTGATATAGCTGCGGTTGCCGCAACTCGCCAGAACGCGTCCGACAATGGCTTACCAAATGTCCGTACGATTGCCAGCCATGGCTATGACGAGATAGAAACTGAAACTGACTTTGACGTTATTTGTTCGAATCCGCCGACACATCGAGGCAGAGAAGTCGTTGACACCATGATTCGGCAGTCTGTCCAAAAGCTGGTCGATGGTGGGCAGCTAGTGCTGGTGGTTGAAGCGAGAATCAAACCATGGGTCGCGCGCGAAATGACTGCGGTGTTTGGTAATTATAAAATCCTCAAACGCGGACCTAAAAACGTGGTTTTGATGTCGGTGAAACAAAGCACTGCTGTGCTATAATCCAGTTATGGTAAACGTAAAGAAGGCCGACGATTTCTTCAAAAAAGAAATTGAAACAGCCGAAGTTGAAACAAGTGCTCATTACACCTATCGCGATGGTTTTCGTTTGGGATTAGGTTTTTTTGTCGGTTTTTTACTGGGTGCAACGCTTTTGACCATTGTCGTCATGATGGTCGGCAGTCTGCTGCGTTAGCTTGCTTTCTTGGCGTAAATGCGGGAAAATATGTGCCGGTAAACCATATGCCGGTAAACCATATGGGGCTATAGCTCAGTTGGCTAGAGCGCTTGCATGGCATGCAAGAGGTCCGCGGTTCGAATCCGCGTAGCTCCACCAGAAATTATCAGGATTTATGCCTAAGCACGTAAAGGAGACAGCGTGGAAGAAATTAAGCGAAAAAGCAAAGAGGCCGTAAAAACTACCGCTAGTAAAACTAGAACTGTGGCCAGAAGCCAAGCCGGTGGCTTTGCTACGTTTATACGAGAGCAAGGTGTTGTTGGTTTGGCAGTTGGTTTCATTCTTGGTGCTGCGGTTGCCAAGGTTGTAACCTCGCTCGTAAATGACGTTATTAACCCTCTAATTGGCGGTCTAATGGGTCGCACTGAGAGCATCAAGACTGCTGTTTGGACGGTTGGTGGTGCGCAAGTTGCCATCGGCAGCTTTATTGGCACTTTAATCGACTTTACGATTATCGCCGCAGTTGTTTACTTTGGTGTTAAGATTCTGCGACTTGATCGGCTCGACGTTAAGACCGACAAGCCACTTGCAAAAGTACCTGCGATTAACGCTAAGCTTGGCAAGTAGCACAAGCGAAACCTTCTCTATATGGTAAAATAGTTTGCAGACATATGAAGCAAGCTATCAAAAAAGCGCTTGTGCGCAAATTATCAAAACGAGTCAAGAGACTCTTCGCTGCGAATGAGCTCGTAGTAGTGGCCGTGACTGGTACTGTAGGAAAGACCAGCACCAAATTAGCTATCGCCAAGGTTCTCGAGTCTGCCGGTCGTAAGGTTGGCTATAGCGAGGATAGCTACAACAGCGATGTTGGTTTGCCTTTAAGCGTCTTTGGACTGAAAGTGCCTGACAGGCTCTTGAGTGTCAGTGGCTGGCGCAGAATTTTGCGGCAGATGGATTCGATGATTGATGATTTTCCGTACGACGTTATCGTACAAGAGGTGGCCGAAGATGATTTGGATCTTATGCTGCCTTTTGTAAAACTCATTAAGCCAAAAATCGGTGTGGTTACAGGATTGTCGCTTGCGCATACGGCACGCATGCAAGACATAGCAAAAATCAAAGCTGATCTTGTTGCGCTGACTGCTCCCATGGGTGAGCTGATTTGCAATGCAGATTTTTCTGATTTAGCAGATGATACATTCCGAGCCCATGCAACGTATAGCACTCAGGGCAAGAAAGCTGATGTTGAGCTGGTTGAGGCAAAGCGCGCCAAAAGCGGTCTACTAGAGGCGGAAATAAAGATGTATGGCGAAAAGTCGCGTTTCAAAACCCAGCTTGTTGGTCGTCATAGCTTGTCGGCGCTTTTGGCTGCAGCCGCGGTGGCCCATGAATTAGGAGTAGATTCTGGGCAAATTAAGCAGGCCCTGGCAACAGTACCGGCTGTTAAAGGACGCATGAACTTATTGCCAGCTGTGCATGGCGCTCGCCTGATTGACGACAGCTATAACGCCGCTAGTCCAGTCGGCGTATTTGCCGCACTCGAGACACTCAAGGAGATGTCGGGCAAAAAGATTGCTGTGCTTGGCAATATGAACGAGCTTGGCGCCAAGAGCGAAGCTGCGCATAAGGAAGTCGGAGAATTTGCGGCTGGCATTGCCGATATGCTCATTGTCATTGGCCCAGATGCCGAGAAGTATTTGGCTCCTGCGGCAATTGAAGCAGGCATGGAAAAATCAAACGTCAAAGTATTCCGTACCCCATACGAAGCCGGTCATTTTTTGAAGAAGAAAGTCTCCCAAGGCGACGTTGTGCTCGTAAAAGGCTCTCAAAACAATGTGTTTAGCGAAGAAGTAAGTAGAATCTTGCTGGATAAATCACTCAAGCCAGAAGACGTACTTGTGCGTCAATCGGCCTTTTGGCGCCGCAAAAAGCGAAAGGCTTTTGCACAATAGCATGTCGGTTTTAAACGTACGACATGTCTGGCAGTTAGACCCTGAATCAGGCGTGCCGCTCGATCAGCGCCGTAGTGTTTGTGCCCCTGCAGCGGTCAACATCGTCCTCGACTATATGCTCGGTCGCACCGGTAATGATAGTTTCAAAGTGGTGGATATTATCGCGCTCATGGAGAAGGCTGGAGGAAGGGTCAATGGTGTAGGCTGGAAGCACTCTGCCGGTGTTGGTGCGCTCAATGCACATGGCCTTATCGCTTGGCGTCGGAACTGGCTGGCTCCTTCGCAAGATCCCCGGCACTTTATCGAAGTCGAAGGCTATGATGATCGCCAGGTGAGGGCATTCTTGGCGCAATTGGCTGCCGAGGAACAGGTGGAGGGAAGCATAGAAGAAAAGGCGCTTCACAGTATTAAACGCTCAATTGATGATAATTGCCCGGTTATAGCAAGTGTGAAAGCTGGCTTTAGCGAGAATGAAGGTTATCATCAGATTGTTATTGCGGGATACGGTGAAACAGATCGTGGAGAATGGCTTGATATTGTCGACCCACTCTTACCTGCTGATAAGCAAACGCGCGTAGGGATTGAATATTTTTTGAGCTACTATAAGCTCCAATCAATTTTTGTCAAAAGCCCAGATTGACACGCCATAATACGGGGGCTATAATCATGTCCATGAAAATTCAACAACTCAACCTACTAGGCGTCTTGCTCTCCGCATCGCGGTAGGTTTTTGTTGTACGTAATTTCCAAAAGCCGCCGCAAGGCGGTTTTTGGTTATGGCCGCCGAGCGCTTAATTTTTACTAAACAAACCAGACTAGGATACAATAGAAACTATGAACGAAGCTACAAAATACAATCCGCAAGAAATCGAACTAAAATGGCAAAAAGTTTGGGCAGAAACAGGGCTCAATAAAACTCCCACGGAGCCGAAGAATAAGTTCTATAACTTAGTTATGTTCCCGTACCCATCGGGAGATCTGCACATTGGTCATTGGTATAACTTTGGTCCAGCTGACACCATTGGTCGGTTCAATCGAATGCACGGCAAAGACGTCTTGCAGCCCAATGGCTATGACTCATTTGGCTTGCCAGCAGAAAACGCAGCTATCAAAAAAGGTGTGCCTGCAGAAGTCTGGACTGACGAGAACGTAGACCGATTCCATAAGCAATACGTTCGATTAGGTGGTATTTATGACCTAGATAAGGAAGTTGACACTTCAAAACCCGAATACTATCGCTGGACACAGTGGTTGTTTTTACGCATGCTGAAGGCTGGTAAGGCTTATCAAGAAGATGGCTTGGTTAACTGGTGCCCCAAAGATCATACCGCCCTGGCTAACGAGCAAGTTATTCAGGGAGCGTGTGAGCGCTGTGGTACCAAAGTAGAGCGCAAGAAGTTGAAGCAGTGGTACTTTAAAATCACTGATTATGCTGATGCACTTTTGAATGATCTCGATACTTTGAATTGGCCAGAGCGGGTCAAAACTATGCAGCGCAATTGGATTGGTCGTAGTGAGGGTGCACAAGTGTACTTTGAGCTTGAAAATGGTAATAAATTAGAGGTTTACACTACGAGGCCAGATACACTGTACGGCGCAACGTTCTTAGTGCTTGCACCAGAACACGAAATGGTTGCGGCTCTTACGACTACTGAACACAAGCAAGCGGTAGAGGATTACATCGAAGCAGCAGGCGCAAAAACCGACGTTGATCGCTTGGAGAACAAAGAAAAGACCGGCGTGTTTACCGGGTCATATGCCATCAATCCCGTGAACGGTGCAAGGCTTCCTGTTTGGGTGGCTGACTACGTGTTAACCGGCTATGGCACCGGTGCTATCATGGCTGTTCCGGCGCATGACCAACGGGACTGGGAATTCGCGAAAAAGTTTGGTATTGAAATTAAAGAAGTCATTCAAGGTGGCGATGTTCACCAAGAGGCCTACACCGGTGATGGTGCCCTGATCAACTCGGCTGAGCTCAATGGTATGACAGTAGTAGATGCCAAGCAGGCAATTGTTCACAAGCTTGAACAAGATAAGGCCGGGCAAGCCAAAGTACAATACAAAATTCGTGACTGGCTGATTAGTCGCCAGCGTTACTGGGGTGCGCCCATTCCGATTATTTATTGTGATGACTGCGGAACGGTACCGGTGCCCGAGAGTGATTTGCCAGTTGTTCTGCCGCTTGGTCAGCAATTCGACGAATCGGGTCAGTCTCCTCTCGTAAAACACCCTGATTTTACACACGCAAAATGCCCTACGTGTGGTGGCGATGCGCGGCGCGAAACAGACACTATGGACACGTTTGTAGACTCGAGCTGGTATTTTCTGCGCTATCCAAATCCTGATTACACTGATGGGCCATTTGATCCTGAAGCGGTCAAGAAGTGGCTGCCAGTAGACAACTACATGGGCGGCATTGAGCACGCCATTCTTCACCTCTTGTATGCTCGGTTCTTTACAAAGTTCCTGCACGAAGAGGGCTTGATAGATTTTAATGAGCCATTCAAGCGCTTGATTAATCAAGGCATGATACTTGGTTCTGATGGCGACAAGATGAGTAAGCGCAAAGGAAACGTCGTAGACCCACTAGAGTATGTCAATAAGTATGGTGCCGACGCTGTGCGACTGTACCTGATGTTTATGGGCCCATACGAGGAGGGCGGCCCCTGGGATCCGCAGCGATTCGAAGGTACGTATCGTTTTATTAGTAAGGTATGGGATCTGTATCATGGGTACGAAGTGATTGAAGCAAACGCGGCTACAGAAACAGCCCTCGTGCGCGAACTGCACAAAACCATACGAAAAGTCACCAGTGATCTTGAGAACATAAAGTTCAATACTGCAGTAGCGGCTATGATGGAATTTGTGAAATTTGCTTCTGGCGTGCGGCGCGATGGTTCGGTGAGTGAGCAAGTATGGCGCGAAGTGACTGGCCAGTTCTGTCTGTTGCTCGCACCGTTTACCCCGCATTTGGCAGAACAACTCTGGCACGATCTGGGCAATGAAGAAAGCGTGCACTTGCAAATGTGGCCTAAATACGACGCCGAAATGGTTAAGGTAGATGAGGTTGTCGTGGTAATTCAGGTAAATGGCAAATTACGTGGTGAATTTATAGCAGCAAGCGGTAGCGCCAATGAGGCGCTTGAGTCAGCCGCGCTTGCTCTGGCGCATGACAAGAAGTGGTTTGAGGGCGAGCCAAAGCGAGTTATCGTGGTGCCAAATAAGCTAGTAAATATTGTGGTGTAACTTGCTAAAATCGCCCCAACATGGTAATATACTGAGCGAAGAATATGTCAATTAGCATTCTGGATTTAAGCCGAAAGCCCGAGGGAACTACTGTAACTCGAGCTATTCACATTGACACTTTGGAAGATATTGATCTGGCTCGTCCGATAGAGGCTCAAGCCGATATTACGACACTGACTCCGCAGATTTTTACGGCTCGCTTAGCCACAAGCGTATTTCTTCGACGAATTTGCGATCGTTGCGCGAAAGCTTATGACTATGAACTGCCGATTCGTCTGGCGGTGACGTTTGCGGACGATGAAGTCGATGGTGAGTGGCCAATCGTTAACAATACTATCGACTTCACGCTCCCAGTGCGTGAAGAGATACTGCTGAATCTTCCATTGCGTAGCTTATGCTCATCAGACTGCAAAGGCGTAACTTTTAAACACCAATCTAACACAGGAGTTTGACATGCCAGTACCAAAGAAACGTACGTCAAAAGCTACCAAAGGTCAGCGACGAAGCCATGATAGTCTAACAGCAGTACAGCTGATGACGGAAAAAACCTCAGGCTTAATCGTGCCTCGCCGATTACACAAAGCAGCTAAGCTCGGCTTAGCTCGAACCAAGAAAGTATAGGCAGCCCTCATGGCATCCAATCGTCACCTTGGCAGAATAGTCGCTCTACAGAGTTTGTACGAGTATGATTTTCGAAGTGCGTTGCCCGAGTTACATTCTGATACCGACGAAATTGTTAAACGTAATCTCGAAGTCTATGGCGAAAGCATAGAAGACACTGATTTTGTTTATGATTTGGTTAAAGGTACGATTGCCAATCAAGAGGCAGAGGATGCTTTGATAGTACCGGCTGCACCAGAATGGCCGATTGATCAGATTGCCAAAGTAGATAGGGCTATTCTGCGATTGGCTCTTTATGAATTAACGCTCAAGCGTGATGTGCCGCCCAAGGTAGTAATCAACGAAGCAGTCGAGCTTGCCAAGGCATTTGGCGGAGAGAACTCAAGTAAATTTATTAATGGCGTATTAGGAACGATTTATCGCCAAAGTGATTTTTATGAACCAGAAGAAGACAAACAAAAACAAGCCAAAGAGTCAGCGTAAGGGAGACAGCCGCGCAAAGGCTATCCCAGAATACACTGCCGGCGGAATCGCCTTTCGTGAAACCGATGCTGGTATCGAGTTTTTGCTTATGCAAGATCATCGATCGCGCTGGACGATTCCAAAAGGACATGTTGAGTCTGGTGAAACATTAGAGCAAACCGCTCTACGAGAAATGAAGGAAGAGACCGGGCTTTCGAAGCTCAAGATTATTGACCGACTCGATAAGGTGCATTTTTTCTATCGCCGCGAAGGCAAGCTTATTTTTATGACAACGTTCATTTTTCTGATGCAAGCGCTGGACCCGCACGAAGAGTTGGTATTGGAAGATACTGAGTGGGTGATGGATCTCAAATGGTTCCCCGCACAACAAGCGCGAGCTTTGATAGAATATAAGGGTACGAAATTACTCCTAGACATGAGCGTCAAGAAACTAAGAGAAATGGGTCACAATGTTTGAACAGAAGAAAGTTGAAGAGATCTTAGGTATTCAATTTGCTGATGCCGAGATTATTAAGCGTGCATTTGTGCATCGCAGTTATATTAATGAGCACCCCAAGGCTGGCCTAGAGCACAATGAGCGCTTAGAGTTTTTGGGTGATGCCGTTCTCGAGCTGGTGGTGACTGACCATCTCTACAGGAACTATAAAAATCCTGAGGGTGAATTAACGAGTTGGCGTAGTGCATTGGTAAAGACTGAATCTCTCGCAGCGGTCGCGGAGAAGCTTGGCCTTGGCCAGTATCTATTGATGTCGCATGGTGAAGTTAAAAGCGGTGGTCGCAGCCGAACAGCACTACTCGCCAATATGATCGAAGCGATTATTGGGGCAATTTATCTTGACCAGGGTTATGATACGGCTGCGAAATTCATTGATCGCGAACTAATTGTGGGCTTGCCGCAGATCCTAGAATCTGGCGCGCATATAGATGCCAAGAGTAAATTCCAGGAAGTCGCTCAAGAGCGCGAGGGTATCACTCCGCATTATGAGGTCTTGGCCGAAGTTGGCCCTGATCATGACAAAGTATTTACTGTGGGTGTATTCTTGGGCAAGAAAGAATTAGGCCGTGGTGACGGATCGAGTAAGCAAGCCGGACAGCAGGCCGCAGCTGCAGATGCGTTGAGTCGCTACAAAAAGTAGCAATAAGTACAAAAACTTTAGATTAAAACAAGAAGATCCTTACATTCGAGGATCTTCTTTGTTATTAGGCGCTGTAGGTGGTGTACAGTAAGGACGTCGCCGGAATACAACGACCTACAGGGAGGTGAACCGGTGTCCAAGGTACAAGTGCGAGTTTCCGTGTCAGTTGGCAGCGGTCCACTCGACCCGCCTGTCATTCGGGTTGATGCCAGTAGTTTGAGCTTCATGCCTAAGGGCATGGCTTTGCAGGTGGCTGGCAGGGATCCTGCTCGAGTGAACTACCAGCTTTCGCTGTACTCCAGCAAGCAGCTCGGCAAGGTTGGTGTCAGAATTCGCAACTGGATTCGCGACCATAGCGAGGTGAGTGGCTGTTTCGTTCAGCGTCATTCAATCATGCTCGGGGTACGCTACCGGGCCGACACAGGCTTCGATTCGTGGGAAGCGACGGAAAAGCTGCTGCAGGGCCTGAAGGCGTTTTTGCAGATTGAAGCGTTTCCCAACCGCGAATTAGTGTTCTCAGGGCCGCAGTACATGCTTGCCACCGAGATCATCTTGCCTGCTGATCAACACGAATAAGACCTCTCGAGTTACCTGGAGGGGTCTCGAGAATGTAATTATCTAAATACCTATAAAAATTGCTTCAAGCTTCTACCGAATAGTACAATGGGACTATGAGGGTGGCACATGTATTAAAACAGCTTGAGCTTTCTGGCTTCAAATCTTTCGGATCGCGTACGAAGATTGATTTTTCTGGTGGACTCGTGGCAATTGTCGGGCCGAATGGTTCTGGCAAAAGTAATGTGGTGGATGCGATTCGGTGGGCTTTAGGCGAGCAAAGCACTAAGCTGTTACGACTGAACAAGTCAGAAGAACTTATTTTTGCCGGTACCAAAAACAAAGCCAAAGCTAGTATGGCAGAAGCTGTACTCTTGCTCGATAATGCAACTGGTCGTCTGCCAATTGACGCAGCAGAGGTCCAATTGTCTCGACGCCTGTATCGCAGTGGTGATAGTGAGTATCTGCTAAACGGCCAAGTCATTAAGCTCAAGCAACTGCAAGAGCTATTGGCGCAGGCGGGTTTTGGCCAAAACTCGTATGCAGTAGTTGGCCAAGGAATGGTGGATCGGCTTCTGCTCTCAAGTCCGATTGAACGCAAAACTTTGTTTGAAGAAGCGAGTGGCACACGGCATTTTGAACTGCAGCGTACGAACTATATGCGCAAGCTTGACCAAACAAAAGACAACTTAACTCAACTTAAGCAGCTTATAGCCGAATTGTCCCCGCAGGTAGAGCGCGCAAAAAACCTTGCGAAACAGCAAAAAGAACACAATCTACTCCTGGACAAACTTGACCAGGCCAAGCGCGACTATTTGCTGACGCAAATATTTGAGAATCGTCATAGCCTCGACAAAATTACCGCCCATGCCGTCAAAGAACAGTCTGAACTTAGCAGCACGCAATCTCGCCTTCAAGACCTTCAGAAAAAGCGCAAGGACATTCAGGCAGAATTTCGTGCCAATCAAGTAGGGCGCGAAAAACTGATGAGCACTCTTACAGACCTTACGACACGTCGAAGCAAGCTTGCAGAAAGCCTAGCGGTGCTGCGAGCCCAAGAAGAGGTACAGAACAAACTCGTGGCGCAAGTAGTTGACCTCGACTCGTTACGACAGGCTATAAAGGCAACAGAAAGAAAGCTTCACTTGGTGCAAAAAAAGTCAGCCGAAACAGCTGAGAAGATCAGCAACTTTGATACAAAGATTGCCCATGTGCAAAAAGCGCTCGACGAGCTGAATCAGTCGCTTGCAAAAATACGCAAACAATTACAGCATAGTAGCAAGAGTATATACCTCAATCATGCGCTGGGGCTTCTGAATCTGCTTGCCCACAAAGACAACATTGTGGCCATGAACAAAAAGGATCGTGACTTGGCCTTTCATAAGCTACGCCGCATGCTCAAGCTTGTGCTTGACGATAAGTCAGAAGAAGCAGCGCAGGAGGTTAGTCGACTGCAGGCGAAAATAACTCGACAGATGGCTATACGCGAAGATTTAATTGAGGAGCGCAATACATTTATTATTCGTTTGCGTAGCTACGAGCTCGACACAGCGAGTTTGCAAGAGCAACTAGCGCAAGACGAACAGAGGTTGGAGTTGGATAGTGCAGCAAGTTCGCTTGATTCTAGTGAATCTGGCAACCAGAACCGTAAACAGCAGCTAAAG
This sequence comes from uncultured Candidatus Saccharibacteria bacterium, assembly GCA_964413715.1. Taxonomy (GTDB): domain Bacteria; phylum Patescibacteriota; class Saccharimonadia; order CAILAD01; family JADZBC01; genus CAYPSN01. The sequence goes on from CAYPSN010000005.1 coordinate 21,063, forward strand.
CAGGCCGCGAAAGAACTCGTGGCAATAGACAAACAAATCGCCTCGTTGCAACTAGAAATGACTAAGTCGGTCGGTGACCATCTGAATACCGAGAGCATCGATGCGAGTATTGAGGAGTTGGCAGGACGCGTTGCTATGGGTAGTGAAAAGGCTCAGATACTTAAAGAGGAGCAAGATCGGGTGGCGGTAGTTCTGCGAGATCTGGAGCTAAGCTTCGAGACAACGTATGGCTCGCCAATACCGCAAAAACCACCTCGATCCGTTAGCGAAAAAGACGTCGTGATCATTGAAGCAAAGCTTGCCGCATTGTGTGCCAACAGCCAAGAAGATGCACGGCAACAGCTGGAGGAGCTCTCGAGCAGACTAGCCGAGCTCAAAACCCAAGAGCAAGATCTTGAAACTGCAATGAAAGACCTAAACTCATTAATTAGCACAACAGAGCAGGATATTCGCAAAAAATTCCACGATGGCTTTACGTCTATCAACCGTCAGTTCGGGCACTTTTTCCAAGAACTGTTCGGTGGTGGATCGGCCGAAATCGCACTCGTTGCGACTGAGAATGGCGAATATGGTATAGAGTTTAACGTTACTCCACCAGGTAAGCGACAGCAGCAACTGGCCATGCTGTCTGGCGGCGAGCGATCGCTGGGCGCAATAGCGCTTTTGGCGGCGATTATTGCGGTAAACCCAAGTCCTTTTATGGTCTTGGACGAAGTAGATGCGGCGCTTGATGACGCCAACGCAGCGAAGTTTAGCAATCTTCTTGGTGAGCTAAAGAAAAAAACACAGCTTATTGTTGTGACTCATAACCACACAACAATGCATGCGAGCGACCAACTAACGGGTATTACAACCGATAGTGATGGGGTGGCAATGGCTGTGTCTGGCAAGATGGTGGCGGAAGTCGCTCAGGAGGCTTGACTTTTAACCTGTTTTACAGGTAGAATAATGTGTATTGATTTTGTAAGTTGCCGCCCAATTATAGAGGTGGCTAAGTAATTGAGATAAAGGAAACTATGCTCGTAATCAGATTGGCCCGCGGGGGTCGAAAAAAATATCCAGTATATCGGATTGTAGCCGCTGACAAGCGACGTGCTGCTACAGGTAAGTTCGTGGCTGTTTTGGGTACATACAACCCTCACACCAAGGAGCTCAGCTTCAAGAAAGATGAGTTGAATCAGTACGTAGCAAACGGCGCTCAGCCATCTGATGCGGTATTGCGACTCATGCGCAAAGACGGTCTGGAGCTTCCTAAGTGGGCTGCAATTGTGGACAAGCACCGCAAGCCCAAGAAAGAACAGGAAGAGACAGAAGAAAAGGCTGAAACACCTGCCGAAGGTGAGGCTAGTGCTGAAGTAGCAGCTGAAGCTGCCGATGCCAAAGCCGAAGTAGCCGAGGAAACTCACAATATCGACAATGCTGAAGCCGCTGAAGCTAAGGACGACGCCGCTGTTACCGAAGCAGTTGCGGATGCCGCAGCCGAAGCCGCCAAGGCCGAAAAGCCTGCCGAATAACATTTGAGCCAATCTTACCAGAAGCCTGCATGACAAAGCAGGCTTCTTTCGTTACAATTAGGCTGTAATCGTAGGAGTAGATGGTATGTCAGATGCAGTAGATATGGACCAGGCTTTTGTAGAGTACGTTGTTAAATCGATTGTAGATAATCCCGACAAGGTTGTTGTGACTCGCTCGGTCGACGATCGTGGAGTCTTGCTTGAACTCAGTGTAGACCCGGAGGATATGGGTAAAATTATTGGCAAAGCGGGCGCAACTGCCAAGGCGATTCGTACGCTTTTACGTGTATTGGGTGCCAAAAGTGATGCCCGTTTTAACTTGAAAATCGTTGAGCCCGATGGACATGTGCCTGCAGGTACTGACCACGACGAAACTGATGTCGAAGAATCAGCTGACGATACTGAAGACCGCGCGTCGGCAATTAAAGCCAAGGCGCGCGAAGGCCTCGAAGATCTTGATGACTTAGACATTTAGTCTCCTCATTTGTAATCCTGAGCTTGTCAAAGGATCTTGCATGGAATCTTGCAAACACTTCGCACTTAGTTGGGCGGAGTGTTTGACTTTGCGCCAAGATTAAACCACAATAAGCATAAGGATTAATCAAGGAAATGAATATGGGGCCAATGGGTGATTTTGTGCCGGCGGGCGAGCCAGCCGGAGATGATGATAGGCAGGATGGCGGGTTTCCAAGTATAACTCGTGCCGAACAAGCCAAGCGAACACAAGAAGAGTTACATGAGATTGCTCAAAGGGGTGGATGGCAACCACCGAAGACAGAAGATCTGCCAAAGGCTGATGGCACTACCGGTTTGCCAGAAAATACATCCTTGGCTAGCGAGAAAAGTCTTACGCCTGGCCAAAGAAGCCGTATCGAAGACTTGTCAAAACCAAGTTTGAGAATTCAGGCGGGAGAGTCTATGAAGGCGGATACTGCAGAGAGTCCCGATGAAACCAGAATAACTTCCTACGCCGCCCGTAGTGCACGAGAGGCCTTTGTTGATGAGAATGGCCGTCATTATGATGCCGACCCAGTCTACACAGAGCGCGCAGGGTTCAGTGATGTCTCCAACCCTGTCTTAAAAGAGCTTCAAGCTCTCAACTACGAAGATCTACCAGTTGATATCGATGCGGACAAATTAGAGGTTCAGGTTGCGGAAGCAGGTCGGAACGAAAAAACCTATAAAAGGTGGCTAGCAGAAACCATTGAGCAGCACCGTTACTCCGCACACAGGCTATATCAGCGCGATCCGGAACGGTATTCGGCAATGTCGCAGAAGGAATTCATTGATGTTTTGTCTGAATACACGCAGGCCGAAGAAGAACTGTCGATATTAGAAGAAGTGCGTATTAGTGATGAATCAGCTCAAGTTCGTCAGATAGAGCGCATTATGTCTGAATATGGGGCGGACGCTGGAGTTATGGAAGTGCTTGAAGCACTTTCGCAGCAGGCTGACATTCCCGACATGCCGCAACACCAGACATTCGAGAACTTCATTGCAAAGGTTTTAGAGAATAAAAAGCAGGCAATTGAGCTGGCTAAGGCTAAGGCACGACAGATGAGGGCTGATATGGCACGCAAATATGGAGGGGATGCGCCAGCTGAAACAAATGCAGTGGAGTCACCTGACGAAGCAGATGATCCTCATTACGACGGTAGGGGATACAACTAGCCTGACGCGATAGCTTCATCCTGATATAATATCAGGTATGAAAATTAGTATTATTACTTTGTTCCCGGAGATGTTTGAGGGGCCGTTTGCTCATTCTATGCTTTGGAAGGCGCAAAAAGAAGGTTTGCTTGAGCTGAAGATCGTGAACCTGCGCGAATATGGCGAAGGCCCACGCAAGACCGTAGACGACACTCCATATGGTGGCGGCGCTGGTATGGTGCTTAAGTGCGAGCCAGTATTTGCCGCTGTCGAAGAAATCAAGCAAAAGTCGCCTAACGCAAAAGTACTCATGATGACGCCACGCGGTAAGCGCTACAGTCAGGTGGATGCCAAGCGGCTCAGCAAGTACAATGACATAATTATTCTCTGCGGTCACTACGAAGGTTTTGATGAGCGTATATTGAGCATTGTGGACGAAGAAATCTCGATGGGAGACTTTGTGCTGACTGGTGGTGAGATTCCTGCCATGGCGTTGGTTGATAGTGTGGTGCGGCTTATTCCTGGCGTGTTGGGTCACGGTGACTCTGCTCACGATGAATCCTTTAGCGCAGGTTTACTAGAATACCCACAGTACACTCGGCCAGAGGAATTTCGAGGTATGAAGGTGCCAGATGTACTCAAAGGCGGTAATCATGCAGAAATTGCTAAGTGGCGCAAAGCTCAAGCAGTAGAAAAGACCAAGCAAGCACGACCCGATCTATTGGATTTTTAGGCATTTGACCCGTATTACGCTTATGCCTATACTAAGTGTATTAAAGAGTGAACAAATATGCCGCCAAAGAATCCAGAATCATCAAGTGGCAGTAAGCCCCCCGAACAGGCTATGACTCCTACAGCAGCCTCTCTTCAGGCTGACTTAGTCGCTATGGTTGAAGCTCAGAAGGCAACCAGTTCTCCTGTAGGTGGGGCAGCCGAGACATCGGCCACTCCAGTAATGGGCCGCGCCGAAGCCAAAGGTGCTGCCATTGGTAGAAAGATCGATAATCTTGCCGAACGAGGGAGTGATGCAGTTGCGGCTGGTAAAGAAAAGCTAGGTAACGCAGCAGATACTGTAGCTGAAAAAGCCTATGATGCTGCTGGTGCGATTGATCGCGGCGTTAAGAGTGTGAAAGAGCGAGCTAAGGGTGTTCGTGAGCGAGTAGAAAAAGGTGCCGACTTAGCAACCGAAAAGCGCAAAGAGGCTGTGGCAGCAGCAAAAGAAAAATCGCAAAAGGCTATGTTGGTAGCCATAGGGGTATCTATTGCTGGGGCTGAGGCTATCGCTAATATTCCCGAGAATGCCAAAAAACGTGGTAAAAAGATTGGTGAAACACTTAACCGTTGGGCCTCGAAGGCAATGGAAGCAATTTCTGGTCGCGCCCAGAAGACAAAAGAAAGTATTGCAGGCGGTATTAGCGCTGCTGCAGAGAAAATTGGCGATGTCATAGAGGCTGGCGTAGATAAGGTGGACACAAAGTTGAGTAATTGGGAAGCTCGTTTGCAGCAAGCTCGTCAAGAAGCCGAAGCAGCCGCCGAGCAGGCTCGCCTTGAGTCGCTAAGAAAAAGCTACATTGAAGCACGCGTTGAAAACACCACCAAAGAAGCCAATGCAGAATATGACGAAGCTATCAGTAGGGCAGAAAAGACCCGCCAGGAAAAAATTGCGAAAGCCGAGACAGGTGCGGCACAAGAAGTCCAGGGGCTCACAGCTGAGCAGCTTGAAGATGCAATTAAGCAGCTTCTTGCCGCTCCAGAGCCACAACCTGTTGAAAAGCCTGCTGAATCAGCACCTGGGACTTCGGAAGTAGAGACCGCCCCTGATGTAATGCCGGCAGCGGCCTAAGGAGAAACTATGCAAGAGAAAATCGAAGAAATGATTTTAAAAGAGATTGGCGCTGAAGGAATGACTGAAGAAGCCAAGCAGCAAATGTTGGATGATATTGCGGAAAGTGTCCAGAATTATTTCATTGCTTTTAGTTATCAAAAACTAAGTGAGGCTGACAAGCAAGAGCTTGAGAAGCTGATCGATGCTGGTGATGAAGCAGCGCAAGATGCTTTTTTGGCAGAAAAAATTCCTAACCGATCTGAGGTAATCCAGAAAGCCGTAGACCAAACAGTCGCCGACATACGTGAATCACAGGCGGAGTTAGACGCAGAATTGGCCGATATGCAGCCAGCAAATCCGACGCCTGCTTTTCAGCCTCCAGCAACCCAGCCTCCAACTACTGCATTATAATGAATCTTGTAGACTACTAGGTTATTTGCTAGTATAGGTATCTATGGCAAGTGTTATCTCGGTTAAGAATGTAAAAAAGAAGTTCGGCAATGTCAAAGCGCTCGATGGCGTTAGTATTGAGGTAGAAAAAGGCAAAATCTACGGACTACTTGGCCCTAATGGCGCGGGTAAAACGACGCTGGTGCGTGCACTCGCCACTTTGATTGATACCGACAGCGGTAAGGTCACAATTAACGGCCTCGATTTGGCCACGCAGCAAGATGAAATTCGTACCAAAATCGGCCTCGCAGGGCAATTTGCCGCGGTTGATGATTTTCTGACAGGTCGCGAAACTCTTATGATGGTAGCTCGCTTGTATCATGTGCCACGCAAGGAAGCTAAGAAGCGCGCCGATGAACTGCTTGAAAGGCTCAGCCTTACCGATGCTGCTGACAGGCCAGCTAAGACGTACTCTGGTGGTATGCGTAGACGACTTGACCTGGGTGCGAGCCTGGTTGGAAAGCCAGAAATCATCTTTATGGACGAACCAACTACTGGTCTTGATCCACGCACCCGCCAAGAGCTGTGGGAGATTATCCGCGAGCTCGTCGACGAGGGTAGAACACTACTACTGACCACTCAGTACTTAGAAGAGGCCGATGCACTGTGTGACTACATTAGTATTATTGATAAAGGCAAAGTTGTGCAGCATGGTACTGCCAATCAGCTCAAGGCCAGCCTTGGGCGTGATGTGGTGGAAATTCATGTAGCTCCTGCCGACCAAGAAAAAGCCTTGGAGCTCATGAAACAAGTAACCCGCACGACACCAAAGCAAGATGAAATGACGCGTGCTATTAGCGTGCGGGCCAGCAAGGGGACCGACACATTGCTCAAAGTCGTCGCTGCTTTTGGCGAAGCCAAGATTAAGCTGCGTGACGTTTCGGTGCACCGACCAAGTCTGGACGACGTGTTCTTGGCAGTTACTGGCAAGAAGGGTGGTAAAAAATGAGCCAACTTCTTTACGCCCTTAGCGATGTTTGGGTGCTCATTAAGCGCAATGTCACTCGCTTTAAACGCACTCCGCAGGTAGTAATTTTCTCGTCCATTCAGCCGATTATGTTTTTAACACTGTTTAACTATGTGTTTGGTGGGGCTATCGGTGGCGCTACGTCTGGGCCGTACATCAACTTCTTGCTTCCTGGTATTATTGCCCAGTCGGCACTATTCGGTACTTTGCAAACGCCAATTGCGTTGATCGAAGATCTTGATCGTGGATCGATCGACCGTTTTAGAAGCTTACCTATTATTCGCGCTGCCGTACTTGCTGCTCGCACGACTAGTGATAACTTGCGTACAATCTTTGTGCTTTTACTTCTGTTTGGGGTTGGGGTGTTGATGGGCTTTGATGCTTCGGCTCCCGCATTACACGTAGCTGCTGCACTCGCATTGATGGCTTTCTTTAGCTACGCATTCTCATGGCTCATGGCGGCAATGGGGCTTTTCATTCGCAATGGTGAAGCCATGCAGACCGCCGGCTTTCTACTCGTGTTCCCATTAACGTTTGCCAGCTCGGTATTTGTGCCAGTACAAAGCATGCCAGAATGGCTGCAGGTATTTTCGCGTAACCAACCCGTTACGCAAATTGTGAATGCGACTCGTGCGCTGATGTTTGGTGGCGATTTAACTTCGGTATGGATTACGCTTGCATGGGCAGCGGGAATATTGGCTGTGGGTGTGCCACTTGCGGTCTGGAAGTATCGCCGCACTGTCTAACTCTGGAAATTTTACGCTCTTTGCGCTAGAATAGCGTAGTTATTTATTGGAGTGTGGCCCCTTGGCAACTGTAGGGCGCAAGCGTCCGGCCACTTAAAAATAAGTACGACAATAGTGATGGGGCGTGGCCAAGTGGTAAGGCGCTTGATTCTGGCTCAAGAGACCGTAGGTTCGAATCCTACCGCCCCAGCCATTTATGATTAGAACAGATTATGCTCCGGAACGTGTGTCCCGGAGCATTTTGGTTGAGAGCTGGATCGTTGATGCCCAACTCTTTGAAGGTGTACTTGAGAATGAGGATGTTCCGAGGATTAGGTAAGTGGCTTTGCGATAGCTTCTCCCGACTGAACGCCACATGCGCGGTTACGATCCGCTCCATGTTGTCCCGGCTCTGGAGTCTGCCCTGCGGACGTTGCTTGGTGGGCTTTTTAGGAGGCATTGCCCGTAAGGACGTGCACACTTTTGGGTAATGCATAACCTCTATTTAGTCACCATTTCCGTCGGAACACCTTAAGTTGATTGTATGGCTATGGGTTGAGCAAGTCAACTTATCGCGTTCCTAGGTCGCGACGCTCAGTCAGGTAATTATCTTGTGGGCTCAAAGCTCTAATGCTAAAGTAGTCACTATGAAACAACGTACCGCGAAACTCTGGTGGCTCCTCTTTGCCGCATCATCTGTCGGTTTAATATCTTCACTCGTGCAGACCATAGAGCTGATTAGTTATCGGTCACAGCCTGCTGCTAAACTTATTTGTGATGTGAATGCTGTATTTAGCTGCAGCAGCGTGTTTGATGCTTGGCAATCTAGAGTGTTTGGCTTTTCCAACTCTCTCGTTTGCTTAACATTCTTTGGCCTGGGTGCGGGTATTGCACTTGCGGCTGCCACTGGTGCGGAACTAAATAAAAAACTTCGACTTGTCTTTCACTTCTTGTCCGTCTTTTTCTTAGGCTTTGGTGCTTGGTACTTATGGCAAAGTACCTACAAAATCGGCGCCATCTGCATGTTCTGCCTATTCTGCTATGCTGCCGTCATAGCTATGAACTGGACATGGTTCCGCTTGAATTACGAACAGCTTTCAGCGAGCAAAAAAGTGCAGCAGTGGCTCAGTGGAGTTGTGCGGAGTAACGCTGATGTATTGATTGCTGTGCTGTGGGCATGTACGATCGCCATTATGATTACCTCTCATTTTTACCTAGGGTAGTTGGTTTTGGTATTTTTGTATAACCAGGAATATACTAGTACTAAGAACATAAGGAAACGATATGAATAAGAGCGAAAAAAGAATCCTCGTCGTTATGGCACTAGCGCAGTTTATTTTAACCCTTGATTCGACCGTGATGAATGTGTCAATTTCGACACTGGTGAAGGACCTGAACACCACAGTGGCTGGCATACAATCAGCAATTACGTTCTACACCTTGGTCATGGCGGCGTTTATGATTCCTGGCGCTAAGATCGGCGACATGATAGGTCGTAAAAAAGCGTTTCTATTGGGAACAATCATTTACGGTACTGGCTCTCTCATTACCGCAATGAGTCCTAATTTGTCCACACTACTGTTTGGCTGGTCGTTCCTAGAAGGGCTCGGCGCTGCCTTAATGATTCCTGCTATGTTGTCGCTGGTAGCAAGTAATTTCCCACCAGGGACCAAGCGGGTCAAAGCCTATGCGACTGTAGCTGCAATTGGAGCGATTGGTGCAGCGGTGGGTCCAATTGTGGGTGGATTTCTTACAACCTACGCAACATGGCGCCTGGCGTTCTTAGCTGAAGTGATTGTGGTGCTATATATTCTGGCCAAACGAGCTATTATCAAAGACTCTCAGCTTATGCAGAAAGTAACTTCGTTTGATTGGGTGGGGACAATATTCGCTGCCAGTGGGCTTAGCGTGTTAATTCTTGGAATACTCCAGGCTAGCAAATACGGTCTGTTAGTTGCTCGTAAATCACTGGTTGTTAATGGTCAGGAATGGATTCCAGCTGGCGGGGTTTCGCCGACGGTCTGGATGATTCTAATTGGTTTGGGAATCCTGGCATTCTTCGCCTATTGGCAGAACAGGCGCAAGAAGCACGATCAGTCTTTGCTTATCGATATGGCAATTTTTAAAAACAAAATTGTCAGTGCGGGAGTAGGCACAATCTTCTTCCAGCTTATGTTGTTGGGCGGTGTAATGTATGGCATGTCGTTATATTTGCAGCTACAGCTGGGCTACAACGCTATGCGAACCGGCGTCGCTTTGTTGCCGCTTTCAGTAGCAATTCTGTTGTTAGCCAGTCGTGGCGACATTATGGCAACGAAGTTTTCGAGTAAGCGCATTATACGAGTAGGCTTTACCTGCATGCTTATTGGTTCGGCATGGCTTGGCTACAAGGCTGGACAGAATCCAAGCGGTTTAGATTTTCTGCCGAGCCTAGTATTGTTTGGTGCTGGTATGGGCATGATTGCATCTCAGCTGCAGAATACTGTCCAAAATTCTGTTGATGAAAAGTCTTCTGCCGAAGCATCAGGACTGATGTCGACATTCCAATTTTTAGGCCAAAGTTTCGGTACGGCTATCAGTGGTGTACTAATTGTGGCGACATTTATTCAGGTCGGAACTAATTTAGTGGCGCAAGATACCAATTTAAACACTCAGCAAAAATCCCAACTTACGGCAGCGATCGAACAGCAGCCGCAGATTATGAGTGATGCGCAGGTGACTTCGCTAGTGAGCACATTGCCACCAACTACAGCGCAAACCGTGATTGATATAAATGCCGAAACCAGGCAGGCAGCATTGAGTGGTATGTTCATTTTGCTGGCTGTTTTGAGTACACTCGGATTGCTCGCCACCAAGAATCTGCCAAACAATTCTCCCAAGCCAGCTTAACTCTCTAGACTGAGAAGAACATTTAATTAGCTCTTGTGCTTTGTCCATAAAGGACTATGATGATTGTAAGCGCAATCAGCGCAGTTCCTACAAGCACACAAAGGGGGCGATATGCTCAAGCAAGCAAAGCGCCCCCTCGACGACGTTGTGGTCGTGGTGGTGGCAGGTACGTTCGTGGCCGATTGGTACGCCCAGTTTGTTTATGGCTCTCTCAAGGCGGCCATAATCGAGCGGGGTTACCCCGTTCGGGTTATTGCGATCCCCAACCTTGGTTTGGGTTCTATGCAACGGGCTCTTGATGCGATGCACCTACAAATCTGCGCCGAGTTCCCGACGCAGCGCATCGTTTTGATCGGGCATAGCCAGGGGGGTAGCCACATCATGGGGTTGAAGCGTCTGCTGGGCAACCGGGCGATCCGAGTGGTGCAGCTGTCGGCGCCAAACCATGGCACGCGCCTCGCGAACTTGGGTGGTTGGCTCAAGGCCTTCCCGGCGATTGGCAACATGGCAGCGCACTCTCCGGTTCTACGTGAGTTGCGGACCCTCGAGGAGATTGTGGAGGAAGTTGAAGCCATGGAGCTGGTGAGCGTGATGAGCGTTTTCGACCAGCTTGTGCTGCCGTTCTTTGCCTCGGTTTTGAAAGGGGCCAAGAACATCGTCATCGCACCGCGGTTCATGCACCCGTTGCTACTCAAGTTGGGCTTCCGACGCAGCAATGGCATCGAGCTTGTCGATGGCTTCGCCGACCATCTTTCGATCATCTCGCATCAGTCGGTACTGCGTCTGCTGCATGGGGTGTTCGACGAGCTCGAGGAAACGTCACCTCAACCTAGCCTCCGATAAGGGCTCCTGCCTGTACATCGGGGGCTCTTATCGTGCTATAGCGTCGGGGTGTATAATAAGAGTGTTAAGAAAGGTACTCCTATGCTTGGATGGGTAGAAGATATTGAGAAAGCTACGTTAGAAAACGAAAATTTTCGGGCTGCACTATTCACTGGTAAACACAGTCAGTTGACCGTTATGAGCATCGTGGTTGGTGGCGAGATTGGCCTGGAAGTACATCCTGATAACGATCAGTTTATTCGGATTGAGCAGGGTAAGGCGAAAGTTGAGTTTGGTGAGAGCCAAGACAACCTAACTGAAAGCTACGACGTGGAAGATGACTGGGCGGTCATTATTCCTGCTGGCGTTTGGCATAATATTACCAATACAGGGGATACTGAGCTGAAGGTCTACTCGATTTATTCACCAGCGCATCATCCCGAGGGAACGGTACACAAAACTAAGGCTGACGCAGACGCAGCCGAAGCCGCCGAACACGAGTAGGCTAGGCACTGTTTGTCACAAGCGTACATCTTGAATCATGGATCTTGGTCTAAGATTTCGGTACAATGTCTGAATGCAAATTTCTGATTACAGCTACGTTTTACCAAAGGACAAGATTGCTCAGTATCCACCTGCGGTTCGAGGGCAGTCGCGCCTGTTAGTGCTTGATAAAAATACGGGAAGCACGGAAGATCGTCGGTATGTAGACATCGTTGATTATCTCGATGCCGGCGATGTACTTGTTCTCAATAACACGAAGGTGATAAAGGCTCGACTCATGGCTAAAGACGACGCTGGGAGTGATACTGAGCTTGTGTTGCTCGAAAAGCACGGCAAGGTCGAAGATAGGCATCGTCACAAGGTACTCTATAGGGGGAGCTTGTACAAAGGCCAGATATTTTACGTAGGTCAAGCTGAGCTCCACGTCGAGCAGGCGGAGGGTGGCATAGCGGTGGTGAGCTCGGCTTACGACATTGAGGACATCGCCACCAAGAATGGCAGCGTGCCACTGCCGCCGTATATGAAGCGCGATGCTACTGCAGAAGACGAGCAGCGCTATCAAACGGTCTTTGCGCATGCGAGTGGTTCGGTGGCGGCACCTACCGCCTCGCTCAATATGACCGATGAATTGCTCGACGGCCTTCGCCGTAAAGGCGTGGTCGTGGCGTATTTGACGCTGCATGTAGGCCTGGGCACATTCTTGCCGATTCGTAGCGATGACGTTACCGAGCACAAGATGCATAGTGAATATTTCGAAATTCCCGAAGGGACTGTTCGAAGTCTACAGCAGGCTAGGCAGCGCGGCGGCAAGATAGCAGCACTTGGCACGACGGTAGCTCGCACCTTGGAGTTCGCTCACGAAGAGATCTTCGCATCAGATGCGAGCGACGTTTCAGGCGAAGCCGACATATTTATTTATCCGGGCTACGAATTTAAATCTGTTGATGTGTTGATTACAAACTTCCATGCGCCAAAGAGCACCGTACTCATGCTGGCAGCAGCCTTTGCTGGCTGGGATAATCTTAAATATGCGTACGAGCATGCACTGCAAAACAGCTACGCATTCCTTAGCTATGGCGATAGTATGCTGATAAGATAACGATATGAAAGAATTCAACTTTACTATTCAAAACGAGCTCGAAGGTACGTTAGCGCGTGCGGCCGAAATCACCACGCCGCACGGCGTGATTCAAACCCCGGCATTTATAACCGTTGGCACTAAGGCCACGGTTAAGGCAGTTGCTCCGGAGCAGGTTAGGGATTTGGGCTCACAGGCAGTTCTCGCCAATACCTATCATCTATACCTTAAGCCGGGTAGCGACGTTGTCCGCGAGATGGGTGGTTTGCACAAATTCATGAACTGGCATGGCCCGATGTTTACCGACTCGGGTGGTTTTCAGGTTTTCTCGCTTGGTGAGGCGTACGGTAAGGGTGTGAGTAAGGTGGCAAGTGGTGATGATGCAGTGCAGCCAGACAAGCGTCCGAGTGGTAAGCAGCTTATGAAAATCGATGACGAGGGGGTGACCTTTCACTCCCATATCGACGGCAGCAAACATCGCTTAACTCCAGAGAAGTCCATGCAGATACAGCATGATTTGGGAGCGGATATTATCTTTACTTTCGATGAATGCACCTCGCCACAAGCAGATTATGATTATCAAAAGCAGGCACTAGATCGCACCCATGCGTGGGCAGAGCGCAGCTTGGCAGAGCATCAAAGACTTGGGGCAAATAGCCCAGAGGGCAAGCCCCAGGCGCTGTTTGGCATTGTGCAGGGTGGTCGTCACGAGGATTTACGCCGACACTCAGCCGAAGTAATTGGTAGCATGGACTTCGACGGCTTTGGCATTGGCGGGTCATTTAACAAAGACGACATGGGTACCGCCGTACGTTGGGTTTGTGAAACGTTGCCCAAAAACAAGCCGCGCCACTTGCTTGGCATCGGCGAGCCGATTGATTTGTTCGAAGGCATTGAAAACGGCATTGATACGTTTGACTGCGTGAGTCCAACGCGCGTAGCCCGCAATAGCGCTGTGTATACCAAAAACGGGCGCGTGAATCTAAGTAATGCAAAGTACATGCGCATGCCCGGCCCGATTGTGGAGGATTGTAGCTGCTACACTTGTCAAAACTACAGCGTGGCGTACTTGTCTCATTTAGTACGCGCCGAAGAAATGCTCTCAGCCACACTTCTTTCAATTCATAACCTGCACTTTATTGTTAATCTTGTCGCAGGTATACGAGAATCAATCATACAGGGTAATTTTCAAGAACATAAAAAACAATTTTTAGCTGCATATTACAGCTGAGGGTCGTGCCGTAAAGACTACTTAGGTAGCTTAAGGGTAAAAACGGAACCTTTCTTGGTAGAGTGTTCAAGCATTACCTCGCCACCATTGCGTTCGGCTAAGCTCTTGGCAATGTAGAGTCCTAGACCCGTTCCACCGACTTCACGCGTAAGGCTATTGTCCAGTCGGTCGAACTTCTTAAATAGTTTCTTGCGGTCATCAAGGTTGATACCCGCACCAGTATCAACGACACTTAATAGCACCCAGTCACCATGTTCTTTTAGTTCTAAGCTTACAAAGCCATGCGTAGTGTATTTAATGGCATTTTCTACGAGCTTAGCGATGATTTCCTTAACTTCATTAGGGTCGGCTTTGAGATTAATTTTCTTTTCATGTCCACTAAAGCTAAGGGCGAGTTTTTTATTGTCAGCCTTTGGCCGCATAAGACGTATTACGTCGTCGATGGCACCAACGTAGTCAAATTCAGTTTTGTTTTCGTAATGAGGCGCGCTACCATTGTCGATTTCTGCAACGGTCATAATGTCTCTAAATAATTCGGCTAGTTGGGCGGTTGATTCGTAAGCTTGTTGAATGATCGGCTTGGTAGTTTTGTCGAGTTTGGCAATGTCTGGGTCAAGCGCATTGGCCAAGTTTCCCTGAATAATCGTGAGCGGTGTGCGCATTTCGTGCGAGGCAGTAACAATGAAGTCATTGCGTTCTCGCTCGGCGGCCTTTTGTTTGGTAATATCTTCAATCAGCAACACACTGCCAATACACTGCTTTTTATCACCGATAATTGGCGAGATAATAAGGTGGAGAATTCTTTTGTCATGTTCAAGCTCTGCTATATCGGCAAGTTGGCACGAGCCATGGACTTTTTCGAAATCCTGTTTGATACCAAGATCCAATAAAGCGTCACTAATGGCCTTTTTGCTTTTGGATTCAATCTTGAGTAAATCCTTGGCTACCTTGTTGAGTTCAAGCACCTGCATATTTTCGTCAAGCATAATAAAGCCGACTGGCAAGCTTGCAATGGAGGCTTCAAGTTTGGCGTGCTCACGATATAGTTCTTCGGTACGTTCGATAACTTTTTGTTCAACTTTGCGCTCTTCTTCGGCCAGCTGGGCATAGGCTCTTTTGAGATTCGAGATGTCTGTAATGACCAATACATAGCCTGCCGCTTTGCCCTTGGTGTCGAGCAGGGCACTTAGATTAAGATCTACCGGGACAATGTGCTTTGATTCGCCGGTGACCATGATGAGATTTTCAATTTTTTTGGAAGCCTTAAGAGTCGGGTCGGCCACGGTGTACTGGACGATTTTTTTATAGTGCTGCGGTGCAAAGTAATTCTTGATGTTGCGCTTACGGGTGGCATTGCCGAGACCAAAGAGTCGGTGTGCGCTCGTATTGGCATACTCAACTTCGAATCCCGGATTAACGACGACTACAGCTTCTGCCATCGTTTCGAGAATATTGGAAGCTATAGTAGTAGGGTTAATCACGAACAGGCTATGTCGAATAATGGCGTACCCCATGACGAGTGCCATGATGGTGGAAAAGAAACTATCAAGTGGTAGATAAAATGGCAGGCCTAAGTAGGCCGGGATTACATTGGTGAAAGTTGAGCCGAGAATCGGAATAAGGATACCGATGAGTAGATACATTGCTTGTTTTTTTCGTTTGCCTTTGCGTTCACGTACGTAATGGCGAATAAGTAAACCGAGGATTATAAATGTAAGGATTTGGAACCAAGCCAAGTAGAGACTACCGAATGGGCCTAATGTTATTTCAAAACCCCATGGCCTTGGTATGAGCGTGCTTGGGTTGCGAACAACGATAAAATTCGTGGTAAGTGCCACAATAATAATGAACAATGACACAGCAAGCATGAGTAGCCATGGCAACATCAGAGTATCTGCTTCATCGTCATTGCTTGTGTACGTCACCAAGAATATCAGTAGAGCGGGGATGCCAATCAGCGAAGCGACCGGTATGCCGGCGCGCACGATCAGCGCTGTGTAGCTGTTGGCAGAGGCGAAGGTGGCTAGGTCAGTCAAGGACCACAGCAGGACGCCGAGCAAAAAGAGTCCAAACCACATGACACCCTTAATAGCGCGTCGCCGTTTGTACACAAGAAAGAGGAGGTACATGTTGAGAAGAACTGAAGAGAGCGGAATGAGGATGAACGGCCGCCACATGAATGCGAGTGGCTGAGGTGAAGTGCTTGTGGTAGTACCGAAGATGAGAATGGCAGAGAATGCCAAAGCTGATATAACTGAAACCCAGCCTAGAATACTGTGCTTGCGCATAAGAAGTTAGATGCCCTGCAGATTACTTGTGATGTTTTGTATGCCACCACCAAAAACGAATGCAAAGCCGGTGAGCACGAGGAGTACAATGGCAAGGCTAGGCCATACGTCCCGGACTAATGCGTGGATTCTAATTTTGCCATTGTAGCGATGATCGCGAATGATGGTGGTGAGAGAACCGATGTTAATAAGGAGTGCAATAGTTGGGAACACAACCGCCCACAATACTACAACCGCAGGTGAGAATACCCAAGATTCATAGAACTGGGCAAGTTGATCCGATTCGGGCAGCGATAAGCGATAGAGAATACTGATGATAACGATGATGGCAAAGGGTAAAATGAGTGCGATACCTGTTGCGGCATTGTGTTCATACAACGCTCGCACCTTGCGTAAGTGGCGTAACTGGGCTAAGTGATACCTGCTTGCTTGCTTACGAGTATTATTCTTATGCTTTCTCATAACATAATTATAGACTTTTTGGTCTAGATGTCGATATCTTTGCAGACCCTAGCGCAAAAGCTGGCTTTGTAGAATAATAGTCTATATGAAGTATTCACAATTATTTTCGCAAACCAGTCGCAACGTGTCCGAACAAGAAAAGTCACTGAATGCACAATTGCTAACACGAGCTGGCTTTGTGGACCAGCTTATGGCGGGTGTTTATTCGTATTTGCCGCTCGGCCTAATTACGCTTCGCAAAATTGAAAACGTTGTACGTAAACATATGGATAGTTTGGGCGCCCAAGAAGTCCTAATGCCAACACTGCACCCGAGCGCTATTTGGAAAACAACCGGCGGCTGGGACAGCATAGATGTCTTGTTTAAAATCAATAGTCGAACCGGTAACGAATACGCCCTGGGCCAAAGCGAAGAAGAGGTGGTAACGCCATTGGTTATGAGTCGTGCGCAGTCGTACAAACATCTGCCACAGTCGGTTTATCAAATCCACTGGAAGTATCGCGATGAGCTGCGGGCCAAGTCGGGCATTATGCGCGGCCGCGAGTTTTATATGAAAGACATGTATAGCTTTCATACAAACCAGCAAGATTTTGATTCGTACTATGCCAAGGTCAAGCAAGTGTATTCGGATATCTTTACCGAACTTGGCTTGGAGGCCAAGGTAACAGAGGCGTCTGGCGGTAATTTTACTGACAAAGTGTCATACGAGTTTGAAGTGTTAACCGATGCTGGCGAAGATGTTATTTACTATTGTGACCAGTGTGATTTTTGTGTCGAAGATGAGATTGCCCAAGTAAAACCTGGTGATACCTGCCCACGCTGCAACAGGGGGAGCCTTAAAGAAGCCAAGGCTGCCGAGGTGGGGAATGTTTTTGATCTCGGCCAGAAGTTTACTAAGGCGTTCGATATGCCATATGTGAATGACAAAGGCGAGAGAGAATATGCAATTATGGGCTGTTATGGGATTGGTATTAGTCGAGTCATGGGCGTAATTGCTGAGCGACACCATGACGAAAAGGGTCTCATCTGGCCAGAGAGTGTTACCCCGTTTCGCTATCATATTGTTGCTTTGCCTGACGCTGAGAACGTAAACGTTGGTGAAAAAGTGTATGAGCAATTGGGCGCCGACAGCTGTCTGTTTGATGATCGAGCTGACGTAAGCCCTGGAGCAAAATTTGCTGACGCCGACTTAATTGGTTGTCCAGTTCAAATTGTGATATCCCGCAAGACACTCGAACAGAATTCTGTAGAAGTGGTGAGTCGGTCGGGGCAGTTTGAAACGTTTCTATTGCCGATTGGGGATATCGGTGAAATCGACGCAAAGACCAAGGGCAGCAGTCGTGACTGAGTTTCGGGAAAAGGTCTATGCCGTAGTGCGCAACATCCCCAAAGGTAGTGTTATGAGCTATGGTGATGTGGCTAGGGCAGCTGGCCATCCAGGTGCTGCGCGCGCTGTTGGCACTGGGTTGAGTAAAAACTATGATCCACTTGTTCCTTGTCATCGCGTGATTCGCCGCGATGGTAGAGTAGGCCAATACAATCGAGGCAGTGAACGCAAGCAAGCGCTGTTGGTCGCCGAAGGAGCTATTTAGAGTGCCGAAAGTTAAGATAATCTCATGGAATGTAAATGGTATTCGTGCTGTATTGCGCAAGGATGCGCTGCTACCGTTTCTTGAAAACAACCAGCCAGACATATTGTGCCTGCAGGAGACGAAGGCAAAGCGAGGGCAAGTCGAAATTGATTTGCCTGACTATTTTGAGTACTGGAATTCGGCGGAGCGGCCTGGATACTCTGGCACGGCCATATTCAGCAAGACAAAGCCAATCAATGTATTAAATGGCCTACCGGAAGATATTATTGCCAAGTATGATATGGCCGATGGCTATGGTGACCCCAACGCCGAAGGCCGCGTCATGACGGCCGAATACGATAAATTTTACTTAGTAACAGTCTATACGCCAAATGCTAAAGATGATTTGTCGCGCATTCCGCTGCGGCACAAGCACTGGGATCCAGCGTTCCTGGAATACTGCAAGCAGCTCGAAACAACCAAGCCAGTGGTGTTTTGTGGAGATTTGAATGTTGCTCATACCGAAGACGACCTAGCGCGACCAAAACCTAACGTTGGCAAGAAGGGCTTTACTGATGAGGAACGAGAGGGTTTTCAGAACTTTATTAACGCCGGCTTTGTTGATACCCTGCGCCTCTTTTACAAAGGCAATGGGCACTATACTTGGTGGAGTCACTGGGGGAATGCTCGCGCTAACAACGTTGGTTGGCGAATAGATTATTTCTTGGTTTCAGATGTATTGAAATACAGAGTAAAGGCTGCCGAAATACACCCCGATGTGCTGGGGTCTGACCACTGCCCAGTTAGTATAAAGCTGGATATCTGAGGCCCAACAAATGAGGGAGGCCCCCACATGAGATCAAAGCTGATCTTCCGTAGGGGCCTCGGTTGACAGGGGGCTACCGGAGGGCGTAATGCCTTGCTTGCACCATCTCCCAGAGGGCAACGATGTGGTTGGACACCTGGTCCACCGTCCAGGTGCTGGTGTCGATCTGGATGGCATCTGGGTGCTTGATCATCGGGGACGTCTCACGGGTGGCGTCCTGATTGTTGCGCGCAATCAGGTCCTCCACGCTGCAGCCTCTGCGAGAAGCTGCGACGATGGGATCACACGTCAGCCAGATCTTGAGCTCGGCATCTGGTATCTCCCAGGCCCCTGCACGTCCTTCGATGATGCTGAGGGGGCGTTCGGCGATGAAGCGCCTCGCAAGATCTTCAACAACCCTGCGAACCTCTGGAATCTCCGCTACGTCGGGGACGAAACGGCCGATCTCAGGCGCGTGGAGGATGCCGGAGCAGTTGATCCCGTTGATGCTGCTCACACCGCCTTCGGCGAACTTGAGCTCGTATCCCCGGACGGTTCGACCCGCCAACTCAGGCTCTGCCTTCAGGTCAGTTCCTCCCCAGCCTTCATACATGAGCTGGAATGCGAAAGCGCGGTAGATCTCGCCGGAGTTGAGGTAGTCGCAGCCCAGCTTTCTACCAGTTGCTTCGCCATTCGAGCTGGTGCCCGTTCCTCCTCCTCCGTCGATGACGATGACTCGCTGTTTTGCTCGAGAAGCCATGGCTTCTCCCTTCTTGATCGAGAGATGTAAGGGAACCAGATATATCCTACAATCATAATTTGAGCTAGGCAAGCAGGAGCATTAAGAGCTATACACTTGATCTGGAAGCAGTTTTTTGCTACAATCAGTACCAATTGTTTTAAAGTAGGAAATCGCAATGGCAAAGAAAATGGCTCGCGAGCTAATAGTACTAAAGAACCCTAAGACGGGCACCCTGTACTTTACTCGCAAGAACAAGACAAACAGCCCCGACAAGATTAGTCTGAAGAAATTCGATAAGGCTACTCGCAAAGTCGAGGTCTTTACAGAAACGAAAATGAAGCTCGGCTAAGCCCGAGCTTTTTTATTGGCCTGCTATCTGGTATCATACGACTATGAAGAAGAATTTGAGCCCAATTTTAGCAACCGTTGCCATTGTCGGCGTAATATTATTCGTTGTATTCGCAGTTCTTAATCCAAAAAATGACAGTAGCCCATCAGACAAGTCTGACAAGGCCAAAGTTGTTGCGAACGATCAGCAGAAAGCACAGATGGAACAGGGGAATAGCAAAGGCAACCTTAATTCTAAAGTGGTTGTGACGGAATTTGGTGATTTTCAATGCCCCGCCTGTCAGACTATCGAAGAGTCTCTTAACGCTTCATTTTTCCCTAAATACGGAGACAAGGTTAAATTCGTTTTTAAACATTTTCCCCTTACGCAAATACACAAAAATGCGCTTAGTTCGGCTTATGCCGCAGAAGCCGCAGCGTTGCAAGGTAAGTTCTGGGAGATGCATGACCTGCTCTATAAAAATCAAGATGCCTGGAGTGAGCTCAGTAACCCGCAGCCAAAGTACAACGAATATGCTGCCCAAATTGGCCTAGATGTCACAAAGTTCAAAAATGATGTCGCTGCTAGTGCAGTGAAGTCGGTCGTTAACACTGATAAAAAACTAGGTGAGGATCTTAAGTTACCCGGTACTCCAAGCTTCTTCGTGAACGGTAACTACATCGAACTGACCTCTCTAACAGACTTAACAAATGCGGTTGACCAAGCACTTGCGCAGTAAGTTGCTCAGCATAGTAATTATTGTTTTAGCTGCTGTAGGTGTGTTTGACGCAGCGCTTCTAACGAAAGAACATTATGCTGGCACATTCTTGCCTTGCACGATTACAAAGGGTTGTGATGTAGTGCTATCGAGCAAATATTCCGAGGTATTCGGTATTCCTTTGGCCCTTTTTGGTGTCGTGTTTTATATTGCAGTCTTAACTTTGGCCCTGGTGTATTTTTATAATCAAACCATAATTGCTAAGCGCGTATTGTTACTACTCGGCAGCATAGGTTTTGCCTCATCGCTCGTGCTCGTGTATATCCAGGGTGCTGTATTGCGCGCCTGGTGCCAGTACTGCTTGCTTTCTGCCCTCACATCTACGTTAATTTTTGTGAGTGTCGTTGTGTTAAATCTAATGAAGGAGAAACAGAACAATGCCAAGTCTTGACCATATTATTGAATTTTACGGAGAAACCTGTCCTCACTGCATTGCCCTGCGACCGGTGGTTGAAGACTTAGAAAAAGAACTCGGCAAGTCCATCCAGAAAAAAGAAGTCTGGAACAACGAGGCCAACAAGAAACTCATGATGAAATACGAAGATATTATCGGTGAAGCCTGTGGTGGCTTTGCGGCCGTGCCGGCAATAGTAAACACCAAAACCAATCAGGCGCTCTGCGGCATGCATGACAAGGCTGACATTAAGAACCTGATCGAAGGCGGCGACTGTGCTAACAACACGTGCAAACCGCACTCCAAGCTCTAGGCTTTACTCGATCAAAAGAGTACAATGTAAGCATAAGAACTGAGAAATAAAGGAGGGTGTATGGCGCTCACTCGAGTTGCTATTAATGGGTTTGGTCGTATTGGTCGAAATGCATTTAAGTTGGCTATGGCGAATCCTGCCCTGGAAGTAGTTGCCATCAATGATCTAACCGATACAGCTACGCTGGCACACCTCCTTAAGTACGACAGCAACTACGGCGAATATCATCAGGACATCATTGCCGGACAAGACTTTTTAGAGGTCCAAGGGAAAAAAGTCGTTGTCAGCGCTATCAAGGAGCCAGACAAGTTGCCATGGAAAAAGCTTGAAGTTGATGTGGTGATCGAGTCGACTGGACGATTTACTACACACAAAGACCTCAAACTACACCTGTCTGCCGGAGCTAAGAAAGTGGTGCTTTCTGCTCCAGAGAAGGACGACACTTACGGCGATACATACGTGATTGGCGCAAATGAGCAGACACTCCAGCCGACTCAAAACATTATTTCAAATGCCTCTTGCACAACCAACTGTATTGCGCCAGTTATGGCAGTTTTAGAAAAAGAACTGGGTGTGGCAAAGTCGCTTATGACCACCGTGCATTCATACACCGCCAGTCAAATGTTACAGGACGGCCCTGCCAAAGACTTGCGTGAGGCTCGTGCAGCTGCTCAAAACATCGTCCCTACTACGACGGGCGCGGCCATCGCGGCAGCCTTGACGGTGCCAAGCCTCAAAAACCGCTTCGATGGACTCAGCGTGCGGGTGCCTTCGCCAGTGGTTTCGCTGAGTGACATTACATTTGTAGCGAAGCGTAAAACCAGCGTAGAAGAAGTGAATAAAATTCTCTCTCACGCTGCTGCTACGAGCCATCGTGGGATTATTCGAGTGAGTGAAGAAGAGCTGGTGTCGGTTGACTACAAGGGCGATGCTCATTCTGCAATCGTTGATGCAAAATTAACAAACGTTGTGGCGGGTGACTTGGTTAAAGTGGTCGCATGGTATGACAATGAATGGGGCTACTCGAATCGCTTGGTCGAGATGGTCGAGTTGGCAGGTAATTCAATACGATAAGCATGAATATTTACATCGCATCAGATCACGCAGGATACACGAAAAAACGTCATTTAGCTGACGCTCTAAGTGCTAATTATAACGTGGTTGATCTTGGGCCTGAGCAACTTAACCCCGGAGACGACTATCCGATTTTTGCAGAAAGGGTGGCTCGAGCAGTGGTTGGTGATCCTGGTAGCCGAGGAATTTTGGTCTGTGACAGCGGACAGGGCATGGAAATAGCCGCCAACAAAGTCGATGGTGTGCGAGCCGCAGTTGCCTGGAATGAACACGTTGCGTTTGAGACACGCCGCGATAACGACAGCAATGTTTTGAGCTTGCCGGCCGGAGAGCTCAACGAAGAAGAGCTGCTGGCGGTCAGCAAGGTATGGCTCGAAACTGACTTTTCCGAAGAAGAGCGGCACAGGCGCCGTTTGCAAGAAATCACAGATATTGAACAAGAAGATGACTAAGATAGTGCCCGCCTTACTGGTAAAAACAGCTCAGGAGTATCACGACAAGATACGACTTGTCCGTCAGTTGACAGATCGCTATCAGCTAGATGTGATCGACCCGGAATACGCAGATAATCCCACCCTCGACCTCAGCGACATCGAGCCACGTTTGGACCTACAGTGCGATGTGCATATTATGTCTTTTCACCCGCAGCACTACATCGAGTCTGCCTTACGGTTGCGGCCGCATATGGTCATTCTGCAATTTGAGCAAGCTGAAAATATTGAGGCTTGCATTGCCTCCATTAAGCGCCGGGGTACGGTAAAAGTTGGCCTTGCAATCAACCCGCAAACAGAAGTCGAGGCTGTTGCGCATTTATTTGCCGAGCTTGACCATATTTTAATAATGGCCTACTCGGCAGGTTTTGCTGGGCAAAAACTTCAGCCGAAGATACTTAAAAAAGTTGCGCACGTGCGAGAGCTGGCACCAAACGTTGAAGTCGGCCTAGATGGCGGTGTTTCTGACGATACGCTAGCGCGTATTGCTAAATGCCATTTCGACGTGGTGAACGTTAACTCGTTCTTGTTCCAAACTGATGATGTGCTCGGTCGGTATTCAAAACTACTCGAGGAATTATCATGAACGACATCGCTATTGAAGAGCTAGAGCTGAAGGCCAACATAATTCGCCAGGACATTATTAAGATGCTACTGCAGGCGGGGAGTGGCCATACCGCTGGCCCCCTGGGTATGGCCGATGTTTTTGCTGCGCTCTACTTCCATGTTCTAAAGCATGACGCCAAACGGCCAGACTGGAGCGAACGTGATCGATTGGTGGTTTCAAATGGGCACATTGCTCCTGTTATATATGCCACACTTGCCGAGGCTGGCTACTTTGATAAAGACGAGCTCATGACACTGAGAAAGTTTGGCAGTCGTCTGCAAGGTCACCCGGAAAGAGAAAGGCTGCCGGGTCTTGAAACGACAAGTGGCCCATTGGGGAGTGGCCTAAGTCAAGCTGTGGGAATGGCGATTGCACTGCGTATGGGGTCTAGCAGTGGTCAGCACGTTTATTGCATTACTGGTGATGGTGAGCTAGATGAGGGGAATATTTGGGAGGCAGCCATGCTTGCTGGCAAGCGGCAGCTGTCAAATCTGACGGTGATTGTTGACCGTAATCACATTCAAATTGATGGGCCGACAGAGATGATTATGCCCTTGGAGCCGCTAGCCCTCAAATGGCAGGCATTCAACTGGCATGTCGTAGAGATTAATGGTCATGATATGTCAGAAATCATTTCGGCCTGCGACAAGGCACGGGTGGTGCACGGTCACCCAACCTGCATCATCGCGCATACCGTCCCGGGTAAAGGTGTTGATTTTATGGAAAATGATTATCATTGGCATGGCTACGATCCAGCGGGTGACAAGCAGCAGCAAATCAAAGACTATCGCCTGGCACTCGAAAAATTACGCACGCTTAACGGCAGGATTAGGAGTGAGCACGAATGATCGTTGAGCGCCAAAATTTGAACCAAGATATGTTCTCGCCCAAAGTGGAATATGCGCCTATTAGAAAAGGGTTTGGTGAAGGTTTGGTGCAGCTGGGCCGAGAAGATGATTGCGTGGTCGCTTTGTGTGCCGACCTTACAGAGTCGACGCAGATGCATCTGTTCCGCGATGAATTTCCTGACCGTTTTGTCGAAGTGGGTATAGCTGAGCAAAATTTAGTAACAGTAGCGAGCGGTATGGCTGCTGCGGGCAAAATGCCGTTTGTGAGTAGCTATGCCGCCTTCTCGCCTGGTAGAAATTGGGAACAAATACGCACCACCATTGCGCTCAATAACCAGCCAGTCATTATCGCTGGTTCTCATGCCGGTTTGTCGGTTGGCCCAGATGGCGCGACGCACCAAATGCTTGAAGATATTGCGCTGATGCGTTCGCTACCAAACATGACGGTACTTGTGCCAACTGATACGCACGAAGCACATCGCGCTGTTGTGGCCGCTGCGCAGTTGCGTAAGCCAGTCTACATCCGCTTAGCGCGAGAAAAAACTGCCGTTGTTACCTCGCCAGATTCTCCATTTGAGATTGGCAAGGCACAGGTTTACCAAGAGGGTGAAGACGTTACGATACTTGCCTGTGGTCCTTTGGTTCATGAGGCTATGTTGGCAGCTAAGCAGCTTGAGAACGCGGGAGTGTCGACAGAAGTCGTAAATGTTGCGACTATTAAGCCACTTGATAAAAAGACAATTCTGGAGAGTACAAAAAAGACTGGCGCAGTCGTTACGGTCGAGGAGGGCCAAATTACTGGCGGCCTAGGCGGGGCAGTTTGTGAATTGTTGAGCGAGCATTACCCACTGCCCGTTGAGCGGGTGGGCGTGCGAGACCTGTTTGGTCAGTCTGGCATAGTTTCGGAGCTTTGGGGGGCATATGGCATTGATGCCGAGCATATTGCTCAAGCGGCACGAAGGGTAATCGAAAGGAAGGCATTATGAACATTCAAGTAGTTTGCGTGGGGCCGGTGTATGGCGAAATAGTTTATACCACAAAGTCGCTAGAAGTTAACATGCTGCCAGATCGATTACGCACATTTGTAGCCAACCAAGCTCGAGTCAGTGCTTCTGATGCGCAAATAGGCTGTGGTGGCGGTGGTTATATCGCGGCGGCTACACTCGCTAAACTTGGTGTGTCGACAGCCTTTGTGTGCAAGCTAGGCCAAGATAGTTTTGGCTGCGAAGTGGTTCGTAAGCTCAAAGAGTGCAAGGTTGAAATATCGCAAGCCCAACAGACTACACATCTGGCGACGGGGGTTCAGACCACCATTCGTTCGCCCAAAGATGATAGTTTTGAAGTCAGTACTACGGCTTTTGCTCCAAGCTTTGAGCGCAAAAATGCGTCACTACCAAGCGCCGAGTGGCTGTACCTTAGCGGCCCATTTAAAGATCTTGCTGACCTCAAGGTTCTGCTGACAGAAGCCGAGCGACTCGGCATGCGTACGTGCATTAGGCTAGAGCGAACTGACTTAGCAAATGCCAGAAAACTTATTAAGATTCTGCAAAAGGCAGACGTGTGTTGCTTCGAGCAGGATGACGCTGAGCTCCTAACCCACCAGCCTGATCCGCGCCTCATTCTTGAGTCACTGCGGTCGAGTGGGCTTAAGACGCTTCTTCTGCAGGATGGCGTCGCTGCTGGCTATGCTTTGCACGATGGGTATTGTTATCGCACAAAAGCGAAGTCGAAACTCAAATACATTAACAAACTGGGCGTTTCAGAAGTCTTTGCCCCGGCGTTTTTGGCGAGCAATTTAAGTAGCGCTTCTGTTGAATCAAGTCTTGATTTTGCTCTTTTAGCTGCACGATCGGTTGCTCATTTTGTAGGTTCAGAGGCTGGCTTGCTACAGAATATTCCCCATCGACCTGGGAAAGTGGCGAAAGACTTCATATAATATGAGACAGGAGAAGCATATGAATTATGGAATTGATATATTGGCCGTAGGAGACGTCGTTACAGATGCTTTTATTCGCCTGGGTAAGCATGAGGCCGAAGTTGACCAAGACGTTCGAGATAAGCACCCCTTGCTCTGCATGACGTATGGCACAAAGATACCATTTGAAGAAGTTGTGGTTGTTCCAGCGGTGGGTAATAGCGCCAATGCTGCAGTGGCTGCAGCCAAGCTTGATTTGCGTGTAGCGTTTTATAGTAACATTGGCGATGACCAAACTGGCAAAGATATTCTTAGGGCGCTTCATAAGCAAAAAATATCCACTGAATACATCACCATTCACGACGACATGAAGTCCAATTACCACTATGTGCTCTGGTACGGAGCTGATAGAACCATACTTATTAAGCACGAAGAGTATCGCTACCATTGGCCAAAAATTTCGCAACACAACAAGCCGCAGTGGATATATTTAAGCTCGATTGGTGAGTCTGCACTTGGCTTGCATGATGACATTGCAGACTATTTGGCTAAAAACGATGATGTAAAGTTGGCTTTTCAGCCGGGCACGTTTCAAATGAGGTTGGGCTCGAAGCGCTTAAAGAAACTGTATGGACAGACCTATGTCTTAGCTTGCAATAAGCAAGAGGCTCAGCAAATAACTGAATCAAGCAGTGATGACATGAAGACTTTATTTAAGGGCCTACATGCTTTAGGGCCGAAGATTGTAGTTATTACGGATGGCCCAGCCGGCAGTTTTGCTTCGGATGGCAGTAGTGTATGGAGTATGCCGATTTATCCAGACCCAGCGCCGCCAGTGGAGCGCACTGGAGCGGGCGATTCGTATACCGCTACATTCGTCGCGGCGCTTGCTAAGGGTAAAGATGTGCCAACCGCTATGGCCTGGGGATCAATTAACTCTATGAATGTTGTGCAACACATTGGGGCGCAAGCCGGGTTGTTGCACGAAGATGAGATAAAAAAGTTCTTGAGCAAGGCACCAAAGAATTTCGTGGCTCATAAAGAGGCAAGTAAATAATGTATGACATCGCCATAATTGGAGCTGGCCCGGCTGGCATGACAGCAGGCGTGTATGCGGCGCGAAAAAAGCTCAAGACCATCCTGCTCAGTAAAGACATTGGTGGGCAGGCGGCATGGAGCAGTGATATCGAAAACTACCTTGGGTTTTCTATGCTGACGGGCGCGGAGCTAACGACCAAGTTTGAACATCACTTGGAGAAGTTTAAAGACGATGTTGAATTGCGCATTTTGCAGCATGGTGTAGAACAAATTGAAAAGCTTGACACACACTTCAAGATTCATGCAGATGGTAAAACGATTACCGCTAGAGCTGTAATCATTGCGGGCGGAAAAGTGCCACGTCATTTAGACATCCCTGGAGAGAAAGAGTTTTTGAATAAGGGCGTGTCGTATTGCGCCTGGTGTGATGGGCCGATCTTCGAAGGCAAAGACATTGTGGTGGCCGGTGGAGGTAATGCTGCGCTGGATGCAGTGCTCAATGTTTCTAAAATGGTGCGCAATATCTACGTTGTTAATTTGGCGCCCGAACTTACGGCTGACCCCGTTATGGTTGATAAAGTAATGCAATTGCCGCATGTGCGAGTTATGAATAATACGGAACTATTGCGTATAGTGGGCGACAAGTTTTTGTCGGGCGTGGAGGTGAAGGATCGTGATAAAGGTACGCATAAGACACTTGATGTGGAAGGAATTTTTATTGAAGTTGGCTCTGTACCGGCTACAGATTACTTGCGCAATTTTCTCAAACTCAACCACGAAGGCGAGATTGTTATTGATAAAAACAATATGACGAGCCAAGCTGGAGTCTTTGCGGCTGGGGACATTACCGATGTGATTGAGAAGCAAATCATTGTGGCAGCTGGGGAGGGAGCGAAGGCAGCCATCCAGGCAAGCCAGTACCTGACCAAGCAGAAACATTAGCTTGGCCGCATTAATTTGTGCTATACTATACTTGTTAAAGTAAAGGGTATTATGAATAGAGAAGACAACCCAGTAATCGTTTATACAACTCCTACCTGCCACTTTTGCGGCGCGGTCAAAGAGTATCTGAATGATAAAAAAATTGCATATAAGGAAATCAATGTGCAGGCTGACGCCGCTGCAGCCGATGAGATGATTAAGAAGTCGGGCCAAATGGGCGTACCAGTAATTGATATTGACGATCAAATTGTAATCGGCTTCAATAAGCCAAAGCTCGATGAGCTTTTGACGGCAGCTCAGTAGACAAACGGCCATAGTCAAAGACAATAAAAACTAGTCTGTTTTTTGCTAAAACCCCATAATGTCAGCCGCAGCAAAGCCTGCTAAGATAGAGTTCATAGGGTGAGGATAGAGGTTTAGTCGCGCATATAGTGGTGACACACCAGTCAAGTAAAAATAAATACTACACAATCATCAGCCGGCCGCGAGGTCGGTTTTGTGTTTCGTTCGTATCTGCGGCAACTTGGACTATAATAAGGTGTATGAGTTTATTTCATCTCAATTCTAAATATCAGCCAAGTGGTGATCAGCCGACAGCCATTACTAAACTTACGCAAGGGTTGTCTGAAGGGTCGCGCGAGCAAACGTTGCTGGGTGTAACGGGCTCTGGTAAAACCTTTACAATGGCCAATGTCGTTGCTCAGGCAGACAGGCCGACACTTATATTGAGCCATAACAAAACTTTGGCTGCTCAGCTGTATGGCGAGTTCAAAGAGTTCTTCCCGCAGAACGCCGTGCACTATTTTGTCAGCTACTTTGATTACTATCAGCCAGAGGCATACATTCCTCGCAGCGATACATATATCGAAAAGGATAGTCAGATAAATGAGGAAATTGATCGTTTGCGCCATGCGGCTACGAGTTCGCTCCTGACGCGGCGCGATGTCGTTATTGTGGCTTCAGTGAGCTGTATTTATGGCATTGGTAATGTCGACGACTATGCCGATATGGCGGTCAGGCTGCAAGTTGGTGAATTGCGAAAGCGCGATAAAATGCTACGGCAGTTAAATGACATTCAGTACACACGCAATGACACGAGCTTCGAGCGCGGTGTGTTTCGGGTGCGCGGTGAGAATGTCGACATTTTTCCAGCTGGCGAAGAAAACGCCTATCGCCTAGAATTTTTTGGTGATACACTCGAGCGCATTGTGCAGATCAACCCGTTGACCGGGGAAATTGTGCAGTCGCTAGAAAGCCTGAACGTTTTTCCGGCCAAGCACTACGTAACACCTCGGCAGCAACTTGAGGTTGCCATGCAAAAAATCCGTGCCGAAACCGCAGAGCGGGTGGCATATTTTAAGGCCAACAACCAGCTGCTGGAGGCACAGAGGTTGGAGAGTCGCGTGAAGTATGATTTGGAAATATTGGAGCAGACTGGTTTTGTAAAAGGCATAGAAAACTATTCGCGCTACTTAACCAACCGTGAACCGGGCGACCAGCCAGCAACGCTCATGGATTACTTCCCCGACGACTTCTTGATGTTTGTCGATGAGTCGCACATTACACTGCCACAGGTACGCGGTATGTTCAACGGCGATCGCGCACGCAAAGAAATATTAGTGGAGCATGGTTTTCGCTTGCCATCGGCACTAGATAATCGGCCGCTGACATTCACCGAGTTTGATCGACACATGAATCAGGCAATTTACGTTTCGGCTACGCCAAACGATTATGAGCTAAGTCGTTCATCGCAAGTTGTCGAACAAATTATTCGACCAACTGGCTTACTTGATCCAGTCATTGAGGTCAGACCCGTCGAACACCAAGTTGACGACTTAATTGCCGAGATTCGCGCTCGGATCGAAAAGCAACAGCGCACGCTGGTAACCACACTCACGAAACGGATGGCCGAGGACTTAACCGAGTATTTGCAGGACATTGGTATTAAGGTGCAATACTTGCATAGCGATGTGGGGACATTTGAGCGGACAGATATTCTGCGAGATCTGCGCCTTGGCGTGTACGACGTTGTAGTTGGGATTAATTTGTTGCGGGAAGGCTTGGACTTGCCCGAAGTGAGCTTAGTGGCAATTATTGACGCTGACAAAGAAGGCTTTTTACGCAGCGAAAGTTCGCTGATCCAAACGATTGGTCGAGCCGCCCGACATCAAGAAGGTATGGTTATTATGTATGCCAATAAGATGACTGGCTCGATGGAGCGAGCAATTAGTGTTACTCGTGAACGTCGAGCAACTCAAGAAGCCTACAACGCCCAGCATGGCATAACGCCAACGACTGTTCAAAAAGCCATTGCAGAGAAGCTGCGAGAAGAGCAGGAAGCAGAAATGGCCGATGTCAAAGCAATTGACTTTACGAAGGTTCCGAAAGACGAACTTAAGTATTTACAACGTCAGCTCAAGGAGCAAATGCAGCTAGCTGCAGCGAACTTACAGTTCGAAAAGGCCGCCGAACTACGCGATCAGCTGACTGAAATTGATGATATAGTCCAGGGAAAGAGGATTAAGTAAATGGTTGCAGAAAGTCCTGAAAGAAACGAGCAACGGGTCGAGCAGTCAAAGCAGGCAATGTCAAATGAAAAAGCACAGGAGCTCATAGATATTCAAAACGAAACTAATAGGCGAACCGAGGCTTGGAATAAATATGCGGGTTATGGCGAAGAGTATGTGCGTAGGAATGACGAACGCGTTGCTTCTGCACGGGCGAAGATAGATAGCTACGGCGATGGCGCCTTGACGCTGATAGCAAGTATTAATACTGAAAAAATAGATCCTACTACCGGTGAAGTGGCAAAAGATCCGAATGCACCTGGATTGATTGAGGGCAAGGCGATTGATATGCACGACTATAATCCTGAATCTCGTAATCATGCAGATATTGAGGCGGCTTATGCTCAATATCTCGCAACCACTACGCCAGAAGAGCGTCTTATTGTATTTGAGGGTGAGGCAAGAGAACCAAGTTTCGTGACAGATAGAGAAACTGCGATTCATACTGCCACCGAATCTGGCCTGATGCAATTTTTGGCGGCTCGAGATGGAGTGGAGGCTGTTAGCGGAGAGCCGACAGAAGCGGAAATTGCTTCATATGCTGAATCCCAGGGCGTAAGCAGAGAAGAGTTAGCACTCGTACTTATGATAAGGAATCTTACCTATGATCCCACCGCTCCTTTGCCACAAGATATTACAATGCAGATTTATGGTGAAGCAGCCATAAATGGTGTGAGGGGTTTTCAGAATATTTCAGAAGCTGACAAACAAAGAATAGTTGAGCAAAACCCAGAAATACTGAATGCTCTTCGAGCACAGGCCACTGCCTTTGCTGAAAAAATAAATACAGATTTGGCTAAACTGGGTTTACCACAACTACAGATACGAGAGGATGGCACAATTGGTTTTGGCTCTATGGAAGACCGCGCCACCCTTGCTAAAGCGTGGGACCCGCGATCTGAAGGCCGATTGGCAGAAATCCACAAAATTATTACTGAAGCTCGCGATTATCATATATTCACTACAATTACTGATGCGATTCAGGCAGGTAAGAAGCCTTTTGTAGTTTATGGTGGCTCTCATGTAATGAGTTTGGAGCCAGCTTTTGAGTCGTATTTTGCTCAAGGCGAACGATAGGACACTTGAAAAACATCGTGTTTACCTGTATAGTTAAGCGTTGATTTAACAAGTGAGGATGGGCATATATGGCTGATAAGATCGTCATTAAGGGTGCTCGCGAGCATAACCTCAAAAACATAGACCTCGAAATCCCCCGCGATAAACTCGTGGTGATTACGGGACTCTCTGGCTCGGGAAAATCCTCACTTGCTTTTGATACTATCTACGCCGAAGGCCAACGTCGGTATGTTGAGAGCTTAAGTGCTTATGCACGGCAATTTCTTGGACTTATGGAAAAGCCGGATGTTGATCAGATAGAAGGCTTAAGCCCGGCAATCTCGATTGATCAAAAATCAAGCTCACGTAACCCCCGCTCGACCGTAGCGACCGTTACGGAGATTTATGATTACTTACGTCTGCTCTTTGCCCGCATTGGCGTGCCGCACGATCCTGCAACAGGCGAGGTCTTAACGAAGCAAACACCGGCGCAAATTGTAGATTCGATTCGTCAATATCCGAAGGGCACAAAGATCGTCATTTTGGCACCGATCGTGAAAGACAAAAAAGGTGAGCACCGACATCTTTTGAGCGAGATTCAAAAGGCTGGCTACAGCCGTGTTCGTTTAAACGGCACACTTATGCCGATCGATGAAGTACCAGACTTAGACCGACAGAAGAAACACACCATTGAAGTCGCAGTAGACCGCATGGTGATCGACCCCGAAGAAGCGGGTCAGCGCCTGGTTGAATCAGTTGAGCAAGCATTGCACCTTGGTGATGGCGTCATTACGGTGTTAGATAGCGACTCTGGCGAAGAAAAAGTGTTTAGTGAACACTACACTACGGCTGACTCTGGCTTTTCGCTACCAGAGATTGAGCCACGACTCTTTTCGTTCAACTCCCCGCATGGTGCCTGTCCGAAGTGTACTGGGCTTGGCTCGCTCTTAATCGTCGATCCAGAACTAGTTATTCCTAATCGCCGCCTGAGCGTTTCCGAAGGGGCAATTCGGCCATGGAGCAGAACAACTTCGCGTATGACATGGTATACCAAGCTACTTGAGGCCGTGGCCGAAAAGCACAACTTCAGCCTGGCTGTTCCGGTGGAGAAGTTGAGTAGCAAAGAGCTAGAAATACTCATGTATGGTACTGGCGATGAAGAAATCGGCGTGCGTGGTCCGGGCGGCAGAACCTATCGCACTACATTCGAAGGCATTATTCCGAATTTAGAACGACGCTACCGTGAAAGTGATAGCGACTTTGTCAAAAAAGAAATCGAGCGCTACATGACGACGCAAGAATGCCAGGAGTGTCATGGCAAACGGCTGAAACCAGAAGTACTGGCAATTACGATTAATGATAAGTCGATTGCTGACCTAACCGACATGTCGGTCGAAGACGCGCTGACTACATTCGCCGGGCTTACATTAAATGACCAGGAATCAAAGATTGCTGCTCAAATATTAAAAGAAATCCGTGAGCGTTTGAAGTTTCTAAACGACGTCGGCCTCAACTACCTAACGCTCAATCGTAGTGCCAATACGTTGGCAGGTGGCGAGGCGCAGCGTATTCGTTTGGCAACACAGATTGGCTCAAGTCTTATGGGTGTGTTGTACATTCTGGATGAACCGTCGATTGGCTTACACCAGCGCGATAATGATCGACTCATTAGTACATTAGAGCGATTGCGTGATTTGGGTAATACTGTGATCGTGGTGGAGCACGATGAAGACACTATTCGAGCGAGTGATTACGTGGTCGACATTGGTCCATTGGCGGGCGAGCATGGCGGAGAAGTGGTGGCAGTTGGTGCGCCAGATGATATTGCCAAAAATAAAGCTTCACTTACTGGCCAGTACTTAAGTGGTGCAAAGCAAATCGAAGTGCCAAAAGTACGGCGCAAACCGAGCGACAAGAAGCTGACGATTGTTGGCGCCAGCGAAAACAACTTAAAAGACGTAACGGTAGATGTTCCACTCGGCGTTATGGCGGTAGTCTCAGGCGTATCAGGCTCGGGTAAGTCATCGCTTATTAATGACATTTTGGCGCGTAAGCTGAGCCAAGAGTATCATCGTTCTCAGGAGCCAGCTGGCAAGCACAAAGAAATCCTCGGTACTGAGCATCTCGACAAAGTTATCGACATCGATCAGTCTCCAATTGGCCGCACACCGCGTTCGAACCCCGCTACTTACACCGGAGCATTCACTGACATTCGCGAGCTGTTTGCTATGGTGCCCGAAGCTAAGATTCGCGGCTACAGCTCTGGCCGGTTCAGCTTTAACGTAAAAGGTGGCCGCTGTGAAACGTGTAAAGGTGACGGTATCATCAAGATTGAAATGCACTTTTTGCCAGACGTATATGTTACCTGCGAAACCTGCCACGGCAAGCGCTACAACCGTGAAGCTCTAGAGATTTTGTACAAAGGTAAAACAATTGCTGATGTGCTGGAAATGACCGTTGATGATGCCTGTGATTTCTTTGGCAATATCCCTACGGTGTTCCGTAAACTTGAGACTCTGCGTAGTGTGGGCCTTGGCTATATTCGTTTAGGCCAATCTGCTACTACGCTGTCGGGTGGTGAGGCCCAGCGCATTAAGTTGGCAAGTGAATTGTCTCGACGGGCCACTGGGCGAACGCTCTACATTCTCGACGAACCAACCACTGGCTTGCACTTCGAAGACGTACGAAAATTACTCGAGGTCTTAAGTGCCTTGGTGACGATGGGGAATTCGATGCTGATTATTGAACATAACTTAGATGTGATTAAGTGTGCTGACTGGATTATTGATATGGGTCCAGAGGGCGGTAGTGGCGGCGGTACGGTTGTTGCTGAAGGCACGCCAGAGCAGGTAGCCAAGGTGGCTAAGTCTCACACCGGCCAGTACTTACAAAAGCTCCTTAAATAGGGTTGTCTAGCCAAAAGCAAAAAGACCACTCAAGTCGAGTGGTCTTTGTGCTTCTTTGTTCTCCCGACCTAAATCTAGACGCTGTCTAAACTTGGGTCGGGGCCGGAGGTACGAAGCATCGTTGCTTCTTTGGTGTACCTCCGGCTGAGCCGACTACTTCTTGCCCTTGCCGTGCTTCGGGGGCTCCTGCCCCTTCATGCCGACCGGGTGCGGCTCGGCCGCCCGGTTGGCGCGGACACGAGCCTTGTGCTCGCGCCGGGCGTTGGAGTCCTGGGTGTCGCCGCTGTTGTACAGCGAACCCATGGTGAGCTCCTCCAGCTCCTCGACGAGCTCCTCCAGCTTCTTGGCGGAGATCTTCATGCCCTCGCCGTCGAGGATCATGTTGACCTGCCGCTGCTTGTAGCGGTTGAGCTGGAAGTAGACCATGTTGTTGATGGTCACGCCCTCGTCCATGACCAGGTCGAGGACCCGGCTGATGAGCAGGGACTTCTCCTGGTTCTTGCTCTGGAACCGTGCGTCGGCGGCGGCCTTGTCGTCGATCGCGCGGAGGATGTCCGTGAGGACCTCCAGACGCGCTTCCGGGCCACGGGCGGCGTAGAGCTTCTGCATCAGGCTGATGCGCTCGTTGTGCTCCACCCAGGCATCCTTCATGGCCTGCTCGGCAGTGGCGTTGGCCCAGCGCCGGTTCAGGTAGCCCATGGTGGGCTGGACCTTCCTCGGCACGTACAGATCCTTGCGGACCTGCTTGGCCTTCGCCTGGTGCGCCGGCTTGCTGCCGAACAGGAAGGTGGCCATCTCCTGCTCCTTGAGCAGGTCGAGGGCCTCCTTGACGTTCAGGAAGCGGACGACCCCGGCGATGATCAGTCGGAGGGCCTCGATCGCCGACATGTCGTCGGTGATCTTGGTGGTCGGGTTGGTTTCGGTGACGGCCATGGGCCCTCCAGTGGGTCTTTGGGTGAATTTCCGCTGGCAGACCCTTGGCCAGTACGGATAGCTGGAAAGCAGGCGGTTGCTTTACAGATATCCGTAGGCCAAGAGTCAATAGACACTAACAGTAAGTAGTCGGTTGTAAATGTACCCTCATAGCAATAAATACTATGAACGTGCTGAGTATGATAGCACAGATAGAATAAAATGTCAATACTTTATGACAATTAAAGTTTCGAACGATAAAACTATGCAAAAATGGAAAGAGGCCGTAGCAACCGGTGTGGTTACTACGGCCTCACTGCGCTTGGTCAGAGAGATCTGCTCGAGCCATCTCCAGCAAGCGCCTCCAGGCATTGGCTTGGCCAAGCTCTGCTTCGAACAGGCTCATGCGTAGCAGTTGCGCAAGTTCGATTTCGCTCATGTCCAGCGCCCAGTCGTCGAAGAGCGCATCGATTGCGGCCTCCAGCTCTTCGGTCAACGCACCGACAGCTTCAGAGTCACGCTCCTTGGCTGCCTGCACTCGCTGCTCCTGGATGCTTGAAACAACAATCAAGCTTGCGATCAGGTCGTCCAGGCGGGAGGGGCTGTTCAGCCCATGGCGGATAATGCGCGACACACTTTCGATAGTTCGCGCTGGCATACTGTGGTCGTGCATATTCACCCCCTATGTAGTGTGATTATGAACTATCACGACATTATCAGTGTAATCTACTTTGGTATGTTAGGCAATGGGCAAGGGAAATATGCAAGAAATTGGTATAATACATTAGATGGAAAACCAACTAGCTACAAAGATTAAACAGCTTCCAACTCAGCCCGGTGTGTATCTGTATAAAGATGCTAAGGGCAAAATTATTTATGTTGGAAAGGCATCCATTCTAAAGCGACGGGTAAGTTCGTATTTTCAAAAACATCATAAGGATGTAAAAACCCCAATTCTCGTAGAAAACATTGCCGATATTGACTGGATCGTAACGAGCTCAGAGATAGAAGCACTGTTTCTTGAATCAGAGCTTGTGAAACGACATAAGCCGCTATATAACATTGAGCTTCGTGATGATAAGAACTTTCTCTATATAAAAATCACGACTGACGAGGATTTCCCCAAGGTGAGCTATGTGCGTCGGCCAATGGACGATAAGTCTACGTACTACGGGCCATTTATTTCTGGTGGGGCAGTACGTTCAGCAATGCGGTATTTGCGCAGAATATTCCCATATATTACCGACGCCGCCTGGCCTAAAATAAGTGCTTTGCAGCATCAAATTGGAGTTTCTCCACCCCCTGACATAAGCTCTGCTGACTACAAAGCAAATTTGCGTAAACTCATGATGGTGTTGCGCGGAGATAGTACAAAATTGATTCGCGAAACCGAGCAGGCTATGAAGCGTGCTGCAAAAGCAAGCCAGTTTGAGGAGGCCGCGAAGTTACGTGATCAGTACCTAGCGCTTAAGTCGTTAAGTCAGAAAAGTGTATTTGGTAAAGAAGAGACTTTTGATGTCACTTTAGACCAAGCCCTCAATGGACTAGGTGAACGACTTGGTTTGGCAGGACCTCCGAAACGAATCGAAGCTTATGACATTTCTAATTTCGCAGGCGGTGATGCTGTGAGCAGTATGGTTGTTTTTACGAACGGCCTTCCGAATCAACGCGAGTATCGACATTTTAAAATGCGCACCAAAGGTCCGAATGATTTTGCAATGATGGCCGAAACAATGCGCCGTCGTTTTAGCGGAAAGCACGATTGGACTTTGCCAGATGTGATA
The DNA here is from genome assembly GCA_964413715.1 of uncultured Candidatus Saccharibacteria bacterium. Taxonomy (GTDB): domain Bacteria; phylum Patescibacteriota; class Saccharimonadia; order CAILAD01; family JADZBC01; genus CAYPSN01. Next base: position 58,539 of record CAYPSN010000005.1, read on the forward strand.
TTGATTGACGGAGGGAAGGGTCAGTTATCAAGTGTTGATGAGGTACTAAAAGAGCTTGGCGTGAAAATCCCGCGTTTCGGGTTGGCTAAGCGCTACGAAGAAGTTATTAGGCTAAAAGATCAAGTTTCCACATCGGCAGTTGTAAAGCCGCTCGAAGGTGATGAGCTGCTCGAAGAGGATAACTTTACGACGCTCAGGATTAGTCATGGCTCGCCAACATTGCAGCTATTGCAGCGCTTGCGAGACGAGGCCCACCGTTTTGCTGTTGCCTACCACACCCATCTTCGCGACAAACGTACAAAAACCTCTGCCCTTGATGGCATAGTCGGTGTCGGTCCGGTATTGCGCCGAAAACTTACAAAACACTTCGGTAGCGCTAGGGGGCTGCAGGCGGCGACACCAGATGAAGTTGCGCGTGTGATTGGCCCAGCCAAAGCCCGACTGGTCTGTGAGGCTTTAGGCATCAAAGCTACCTGATATATGGTATAATAAGGCAATGTTAAAACGCTTTTTACTTAGTTGGGGGGCAAACTTTGTCGGCCTAACTATAGCGGCTCTGTTGCTCTCAGGTATACAGTATCAAGATAAAATTCGTGTGCTCGTCATTGCGAGTTTAATATTCGGCTTGGTAAACGCATTCTTGCGCCCCATTGTGGTACTATTTTCACTTCCGGCGATCATGCTTACGCTCGGCCTGTTCTCGTTGGTTATTAATACCCTGATGCTGTATGTGACAAGCCTACTGTATAAGCCATTCAATATTACTTCGGTGTGGGCTGCGGTGGGTGCGGTTATTATCGTTTGGCTGGTGAATTATGGCGTGGATAGCTTAGTGAAGGAGAAGAAGCAATGAAGCAGGTTTTACAATACATTACTTTGGTAAGTGCTGTGCTTTTGGTGGTGGTAGTTTTGCTGCAGAACCAAGGCGCTGGCTTGGGTGGCGCCTGGGGTGGAGAAGGCAATTTTTATCGCTCTAAGCGCGGCGCCGAAAAGGCCTTGTTCGTGGCGACTATTGTCATCGCTATAATATTTACGGGGAGCCTAATCGGCGGTCTCCTGGTTAAGTAATGTGGTCTTATTTTAAGTTTCGATGGCATCGGTCGATGCGTCGGTGGCGCAAGCGGCTATGGGTGGCGCGCAAGTGGTTAGCCAACTATCTTGATCGCCATGTTTATGGCGCTTGGCAAAAGCTTGGGCCGTTGCGGTGGATGTTTGTTTCTTGGGTGGCGATAATGGTTGTCTCGCTCTGGGGCGTGCTCTCTTACTCTGCCAACCTCAGTAAGTTTTACATTACAACTCAACCTGTGCCAGGTGGTGTTTATACCGAGGGTCTCTTGGGGGAGGTGAGGATCCTTAATCCAGTTTTGCCCGAGAACACAGCTACGAGCGATGTGAATCGGCTTGTCTTTAATGGTCTTACGCGGGTGAATGATCGCCGGCAAATCGAACCAGACTTAGCAGAGCGCTGGGAGGTGTCGGCTGATCAGAAAACCTACACATTCTACCTGCGACGTGACGTAAAGTGGCACGACGGCAAGCAGTTTACGTCGAAGGACGTTGCTTTTACAGTGGCCGCCATTCAGAATCCCGACAGTAAATCACCACTGGCTTATAACTGGCAGGGTATTAAATTCGATCGCCCCGATGACTACACGATCAAATTTACTTTACCAAATAGCTATACTGCCTTTCTCTCGGCTACCACGGTAGGTATATTGCCGAGCCATGTGTTGGATTCTATTCAACTTTCGCAACTACGCATTCATCCATTTAGCCAGCGACCAATTGGTACCGGCCCATTTGTATTAGACGATTTTGGTGGTGACAAGGGGCTCATTACATTAAAAGCTAACCCAGACTATTTTAGAGGCAAGCCATTACTGGATGAAGTGCATTTTGCGCTGTATAAAACTCCAGAAGCTTTGCTTAACGGCTACGCACGCAAACAAATTGCCGGTATATCGAGTATTAATACCTCACAGCTAAGCGCTGCTGCAAAGATAGATAGCCTGAAGATTTACGAGTATAGCTTACCTGCGTACGTAGGACTATTCTTTAATACAAAGACGGGCTACTTGGCGAATGTCGACGTACGTCGTGCACTAACACAGGCAGTTGATAAGGAAAGTATTATTACAAGCTCGCTTTCTAATCGGGCTAGCTCGGTTTACTATCCAATTCTGCCAGGCCAAGCAGGCTTTAACCCGAAGGCTACGCGCTATGGCTATGACCCGGAGGCTGCCTCTAAGGTGCTTGCAAGCAATAAGCCTCAGAAGCCTCTGCGCCTGGTAACTCTTAAATCTCCCGAATATAGCAGCGTGGCGCGACAGTTAGCACAGCAGTTGAGTTTGGTTGGTGTGGCGGTTGAAGTGAAGGAAGTCGACATAGTCTCGTTGCAGCAGAATCATATTCGACCGCGTAACTATGACATTCTGTTGTACGGCCAGAATGCCGGAATAGACTCAGATGTATATTCATTCTGGCACTCTAGCCAGGCAGACGACCCTGGCTTGAATGTGTCGAACTATCGTAGCGCGGAGGCTGATAAGCTGTTGGCGGCTGCACGCTTGAGCCGTGATCCCGAAGCAAGAGCCGCCAAATTCGCTTCGTTTGTAGACGTGTGGGCGAAGGATACCCCAGCAGTATTGCTATATAGCCCACTTTATTTGTATGGCCAAGACCGATTAGTTGAGGGCGTAAACGCGGGTAAAATAGCGGAGCCGAGTGATCGGTTTTACAACGTTGAGGCATGGTCAATGAAGCGAACAAGAATCCTTAAGCGCGACGCAAACCAGAACTAAGCAGACTGGAAGCCTGCTAGGCCATATAGTACAATGCAGTAGTTCGCTTGAGTTGTAGATTTGTCGAGAGTCCTTTTGTCCATCAAGACGCTAAACTGATATTAAGATTTTGATATGTGCCGCGGTGGTGGAATGGTAGACACGCTAGCTTCAGGTGCTAGTGGGAGCAATCCTGTGGAGGTTCGAGTCCTCTCCGCGGTACCAGTAATTATTTGTTAGAATATATAATCATAAGGAAAGAAATCATCATGAGGCTATGGCACAATATGCTGAATATGCCCAAGGAAGATCTCGTTTGGCATGAACAAGATATGGCCGATGAGCTAGAAGAATACTACGAGGCTCAAGGCATAATTATGAAATGGTCGGAGCTGAGCGATGTAGTCTACACATGCTCGCGCGGTAGGTGGAGCGGGCACTCAATGCAATTTCCGTTCTCGGCTTGGCAATATGTTCTTGGTATGGTCTACATGTACCCAAAGTATACGAGTCGCTGGCTTTTTTTCAGGCGTGCTGGCAAAAAACTACATGCGGCTCGTTCTGTGGATGAGGTCCGTAACCCTAGGAAAATTGCAAAGTTACATTCAATTGCAGAACGATACAATCTAGATAAGCACCAGTTTCAACTGTTGTGTGAGAAGCAGCTTAAGTATTGGCCGTTATTGCCCTAAACCTTGGTGTAGATGAAGTTATAGCCTTTGTCGGTGTTGCGATCCCAGGTGTAGTATGGGCTAAAGAGGTAGAAAACATTACGGTAGGCTTTAACGTCAGCGCGTTGGTTTTCAAAAGTTTTGTCGTTGGCGTGCTCAGGGTTGTTGGTAATTTTAGTGAGGGCATAGCCTTCTGGAATGCCACTCTTTGGTCTTAGACAGAACGTTGTGCCACTCGGTAAGTTGAGTGAGAATTTGCCTTCCACATCGGTTTTTACCGTGTATTCTTGGTAGCACGTTTGGAGTGTAACGCCTTCTTTGCCTTGGCCATCGAGGGTAACTTGACCAGTAACCGTAACGTTATAAGAAGATGCAGGAATTGATGGTACGGATGGCAAAAGGTCGGGCAGGGCAAGTGCTACGGGCGCAGGTCGGGCAGCAGTTGACCAGCAGTAATACGATGCATTCCAGGGTTGGGTGCCACGGCGTGAGAAGGCAGTTCGAAACGCCTCATCTTGAACCTCGGGCGGTGCGTCAGATGCCTTTGGATATTTGGCCGACGTTTCGGCGCTGACATTGCTGCGCCAGGTGCCAATGTCGAATTGGTATGCGCCATAGTGCGCAATGCCATTAAAAGCAGTGTAGCGCGGGGTGCTATTTGGACCGCTACCACTTTCACAGCCAGCTATGCGCGTGCGCCAGTATTCCACATTGTCTGTGTACACAATGTAGCTGCCGGCCATACTGCGATAGATTATGTACAGTCCGCACAGGGAAAACAGTGCAATAAAAGCATATATAATCGAGCGATTGTGTTTAACTTTATGATGGCGCACCAAGTGCTTTTTGTGATGCGGATGTTGGTGGGCGTGACGTGTTTTGTGACGGGTTGGCATAGGTGATCTCTTAACGTTAAATATATAATGGTTATGCCTTGAAGTCAAACTCGAGTACTCAAGCATAAGCAAAATTGATATACTATGTATATGAAGCAAATTGTGGAAGAACTAGGCTCTCTACTTGTTGGCGACGTCACCATAGACGACGCAGCAAGGGAATATTTTGCAACTGATGGTAGTGTGTTTGAGCTAAAGCCGAAGCTCGTAATGTACCCACAGTCCGAGCGTGACGTAATACTGGCGGTACGCTATTTGGAGGCTCGAGCTAAAGATGGCGAAAAAATTCCACTTACAGCCCGCGGCAAGGGAACTGATCAGGGTGGTGGCGCATTGAGCGAAGGGGCGTTACTTGTTTTTCCGGCACACATGAATCGTTTAATTTCGGTTGGAAAATCCAGCGTGCGAGTCGAGCCAGGCATGATTTACAAAAGCCTGCAAAACGTACTGCAAAGTCACGGCCAGTGGCTGCCACCATACCCGGCAAGCATTGATTTTGCAACCATTGGTGGTGCGGTAGCCAACAACTCGGCGGGTGAAAAAACAATTAAATATGGGTCGACTAGGAACTATGTAAAAGGTTTGCGCGTGGTATTGAGCAATGGTGATGTAATTACGACCAAGCGACTTAGCCGCAGAGAATTACGCGCCAAGAAACGACAGGATGATTTTGAAGGTCACATTTATCGCGAGCTGGACAAGTTACTAATTGAGAATAAGCGGATTATATCTGCTGCAGCACCGCCGACAAGCAAGAACTCCGCAGGTTATGATTTGTGGGACATTAAAGGTAAGGGCGGCAGTTTTGATTTGTCGCAACTGATTGTTGGCTCACAGGGGACACTCGGAGTTGTTACTGAAGTCGACTTGCGCACAGTTGCTTATAATCCCCAAACGATTTTGTTGACAGGCTTTTTCGAATCAATTGATGCAATGGCCGAGGCGGTTGAAAAGATAATGCCGCTAGCACCAAGCGCTATGGAAGTAGTGGACTACCACCTCCTTAAATTCCTGCGTGATCATCACAATCATATTATCGATGGCTTAATACCAGAGAAGCTGCCTGCGGTTGGACTCTTGGTGGAGTTTGATGACCACAAGAGTGCGGTGCGTTTGCGAAAAGCTCATAAAGTAGCAAAAGTTTTCAAGACATTGGCCTATGAGTCGGGCTATGCTACAGACCCAGAAGAGCAGGCTGCGTTATGGAAGATCCGACGCAGTGCCGCAGCAGTTATTTGGATGTACAATGGCCCCAAAAAAGCCCTACCGATCATCGAAGATGGTGCTGTGCCTCTTAAGAATATGCCTGAGTTCTTGAAGGAAATTTATCGGTTATTTGAAAAGTACAAGATTCAAGTAGCTATTTGGGGCCACGCCGGCAATGCGAATTTTCACTTACAGCCATTTATGAATCTAGCAAATTATCGTGATCGCAAGAAAGTCTTTGAGATAATGGATGAATTTTACAAAATCGTGATTAAGCTGGATGGCACTACTTGTGGTGAACATAATGATGGAATTTTGCGCGGACCATACCTAAAGAACCTCTACGGTGCAGAAGTTTTCGAGTTATTTAAAGCAGTAAAAGATCTGTTTGATCCATATGGCTTCTTGAACCCAGGAGTAAAGACTGGAGCGACCAAGGAAGAGGCAATGGTGCATCTTAGGCGTGAATACAGCATGAAGCACCTGCACGATTTTTTCCCAAGCTTGAGCCACACTAAGCCCAAACCTGTTAAAAAAGAAGAGTTTTTGTAGTACAATACGTGAGTTCATTTTTGCGCGGACGTGGTGGAATGGTAGACACGCTAGCTTGAGGGGCTAGTGCCTAATATATCAGGCGTGGAAGTTCGAGTCTTCTCGTCCGCACCAGTATAGAGCAATCCATTGGATTGCTCTATACTGGTAAGAGTAGAGTAAACCCGACTGTAAGTTCGGTGAAGTAAGGCGCGCAGCGTCAATACCAAGCTTGCTTGAGTTTTGACCAAGCACTTTGCGAAGGTTGCGCCAGCAACCGACTCTCGTCCGCACCAGCACTTATTTGGAGGGCAATATGATTTCGGAATATCATGCGCGTTATCAATCAAAGTCGGATGATGAGATTACTCGTCGAGCGCGCGAGAAATTCAATGAGCTCACTAGGGTGTTCTCTGCTGCGCCGCTCGACACAACATCAGACCCAGTGGAAGTTGCAGTTATGGGCTGTGGTGATAGGCGCTACGTGGCTCACCATAAGGATATGTTTGCACGGATTTTGGCGCGCAAGGTGCGTTTGACGACTTTTGATATTGAAACTAATCACTTATCGGGCGAAGAAAATGTGATTGAGCATGATTGCTCATTGCCTTTACCGGGCGGCCCATATGATGTGACTTTTGGCCATGTTGTCTTGCCTTTTCTTACTTCAAAGAAACAACTTGATATGATTTCGGCTGGTTACAATGCACTCAAGTCAGGAGGAATTCAAATACAGGTGCTTGACCCGATGAATTATGATGAGTCGAGCGAGACACCCGAAGGACTACACAAAGTTGCTCCAGACGTGATAAAGAAACATGCACAAGATTTGGGTGCACGAGTAATAGAAGTTGATCTAGACATCGGCATGGCGATAGTAATAGTCCACCGATAACGCACTGTAATACGATGCTATGCATGGTTAAGGCCCCGAGGAAAATTCATAGACTTCCTCGGGGCCTTATAGTCGGCTCTAGTCGGCTAGCAGTTCTTTGAGAACTTTTGGCAGCAAGCGTCGTTCCGCCACCTTGATCCGTTCTTGCAGCGTCTCTTCAGTGTCGTCTGGCAGCACCTCGACGGCTTCTTGAGTAAGGATCGGCCCATCGTCGAGTTCCGCAGTGGCGATGTGGATGGTGCAGCCGGTTACCTTCGCGCCGAAGGCCAGGGCATCTCGCACAGCGTGAGCGCCCTTGAACGAGGGTAGTAGGGCGGGGTGATTGTTGGTCACTCGGCCACCGTACACCTCGAACATTCTCGGCGAAAGAACCGTCATCCAGCCGGCCATGCAGACCAGGTCGATGTTGTGCTTCTGCAGCACGTTGATCACGCCATCGGTATAGCCAATGCGGTCAAACGACTTGCCGAAGTCACTACGGTAGACGAGTTCGACGGGTATACCGTAGCCCTTGGCCTTTTCCAAGCCCAGGCACTGGCGGTCGGCGACCACCACTGCAACTTCAATGCCGGCCTCGACGATAGCGTCGAGCAGGGTACCGGACCCGGATACGAGTACTGCGAGTTTCTTTTTCGCCATAATGACCTCCGTTTTGATATCGAGCAAAGACAGTATAGATTGAATAATCACATCTGTCGAGTCGAGGTTTCTCCAAAGAAAAAGCCCGAGTTAATCGGGCGCTTTCTTTGGTGGGTGATGAGGGGCTCGAACCCCCGACCTCCTCGGTGTAAACGAGGCGCTCTAGCCAACTGAGCTAATCACCCATGACGAGCAAAATAACTCATACATATTACTCTGATTCGCGTTAAAGTTCAAGGGTACTTCAATAGAGGCTTGGTTGGTGATCGTAGTCATCTGGAAGACGGTATATCTGTACATAGTCAAACCCGTTCTGCATGCCTCTTGGATCGGCCGAGAGGCCTTCGGTCACGCATTCGAGATCTTGAGGATTTAGAATGTCGCACCATTTTGCTAGCCACTGCATGCTAGGAACGTTCGACCCTCCGTCGGTAATCGTGAGAATATACGTGTGTTTCTTGCGAATCATCCATATAAAAACATCCGGCTCGACTCTTTCAAACTTCTGTAGAAGGAACCTGTATTCAGAGTCTCCATCTGCAAGTCCTACTTGATCAAAGATTTCATCCAGTTCCGGCGTGAGCCCTTCTGTGTAGTCTCTTAACATATGCTCATCATAACAAAAAAGAGCCAGTATGGCTCAATAATAATTTCTGGTGCGGGTACCGGGACTCAAACCCGGGGCCTCTTC
>CAYPSN010000006.1:0-17941 GCA_964413715.1 uncultured Candidatus Saccharibacteria bacterium
AACCCGCATCGCCTGCTTGGAAGGCAGGCATAATAATCATTATACGATACCCGCACACATAATCATTCGCATCACTATTATACCCGTTAGCAAGGCGTGTGCGAATACCCAATTTTACCTTATTACGGCATAATTTTCAAGATTCGCTAGAGCTTGCAGTGTTGCAACAAGGAGAGTTTAATAGAGGTATAGATAACGAGAGGGCAGTATGAAATTTAGTAAACTTCAAGCAGCAGCAACTTCGGCAGCGGTGGCACTGGCAATGGCGCCGGGTGGAATTGTCAGGGCAACAAGCTATGATGGCGTGAGCGACACGGCTGCAGTAGGGATTTTGGCAGGACTGGGCGGATTTATATTAGTCTTAGTACTTTTGGGATTGGCTTCATTTATCTTTTGGTTGGTTATGCTCATCGATGCCTTCCAGCGGAATAATTGGCAAGATGATAGCCAAAAAAATCTGTGGCTGATTTTACTGATAGTGTCGTTCCTTGTAGGGTTTAATTTTGTAGTTGCTGTGGTGTATTACTTTGTTGTGCGTCGCCCACTTGGCAAAGGTACTGAGCAAGTTGTGCAAGAGGCCGAAGTTGTTAAGACTCCAGCCGCTAAGCCCACCAAAAAGAAATAGCACTCCAATTATTCTCAAGCTTGCTATTCTGCCTGTTCGTTGGCATACTATCATTGCTCGTAGTGCCTAGTAGAAAGGTGCCACCATGGCACGTGCAAAGAGCAGGGGGGCGGACAAAATCCGCCAGAGGGTAGAGGGTCTCGACAATGTTGAGGTGATCCTTCAGCCTTCTGTCGAGTCGGTTGAGATCCGGCCTCGGGAGAAGCGAGCAATCAGTCGGCTGTTGTGGCTGGGATGGTTGCTCTACCGGGCGCGTCAACGCAAGGCCGATGCTGCTGAGCGTGAGAAGGAGCTCAAGGAAGAGATCCAGTACACCATGTGCTTCGTTACGCCTGGTGTGGCCGGTGTGATCGGCCGTAGCAGCGGCAGGAAGCGGATGCATGTCGAAGTCGTGCCATCCGTTGGTCGTGAGGTCAAGGACTCCTTGGCCATACTCAAGCTGCTCCGGGGTCGCAAGGTCAACGTGATCAAGAGCCTGGGGCTCAACACTGCCGACTTGCTCGAAGATCCCAAGAAGCTCCAGCAGCTGCTGGATGCTATGTCGGAGATCTTCGGTCCTGAGGCTCTCGAGAGGCTGGTTGTGGTCGACTTGAACTGGACAGAGTACGACAAGGCACTCAAGGCAGGCAAGCTTCCCAAGAGCACTGCCAGGTTCATCGGGCCTTCGCAGCGCGAGGGGAACGTGCGCATCGACGCCAAGCCTGTGAGTTGAAACTAGCTCCGCACACAGGTTTATCAAAACGGCCGCCGGGTTTACCGGCGGCCGTTTCACGTTTTAATTATTCCTTGGTCGAAGTACAGATACTGCAATCGAACCTGTACTCGAAGTATTATACAGCTTATTACTCAACTATAAAACACTTAAGAACAGATTGAGCAACCTCCAGGAATTGCTTGCTAACCTCATCAAGTCAGAAGAGACACTAAACAGGCAGTTTTTGCTATAATATAAGTATGAGCGATACACAAGACAGCCCAATATCTGAGCAGCCAACCGGGGCGTATCGTTACCTTCACAAGCTTCGCCACAGGATACTTCTAACTGGGATGACCGACCATTTACTACGCCTGGAGACAGGATAGTAATTGAGACCTTTCAAGGTGATGAGAACGGTAAAGTAGTAGCCGATTAGTCTTAGCCTTTAATGTGTTGCACCTGTCTTAATACACGGAAGAAAAATTTTAACAATTAACAGGGGTGGGAGATACCCTATGCATATGGTATGCAAACCGTTTGCAAAGCATTAGCAAACCATTATGAGTAAAACACTAGACGACAAACAGCAGTTTATAGAGCTTCGAGCTAAAGGTTATAGCTTTAGCCGAATAGCCGAGGAGCTCGGTATTAGTAAGCCAACTCTTATTAACTGGTCTCAAGAAGAGCCAACTACCACCGAGATACACAACCTCCAGACGCTTTACCTGGACGAACTACAAGAGAAGTATGTTATGACCAAGCAGCACAGAATATCGGTCTTTGGTGAGGTCTTAAATCGTGCTAAAGAGGAGCTGTCGAAACGTGACTTGTCCACCCTGCCGACCGACAAATTGATTACTATGGTTATTAAGCTCAGCGATACCTTACGGCAAGACGAGGCAGAGCTTGAGCTACGTGGCGGCAGGCAGTTGCCCCAGTTTGAGCTTGAAGAGCTGAAAACCTGGAAAATCTAGAAAACTGGACGAATCAGACTACCACAATTTGACCATTTTTTGACCAGTTTGAAGTTTTAAGATAAACAAAAGAGCCGCCTAATTGACGGCTCCGTTTGATTCGATGCGGTTTATTGTAAAGTTACTTTTACACCCCCTGAGAACGCACTGTCATGCAGCTCTGCAGTTACAGGAGTTTGGTCTTTTGGAACATCAAAGACGATTGCACCCTCAACGCTGTTACCTGGATTTATGTCGTTATACCAACTTGAGCCGTTAGGCGTGTTGTACATGGTTGCCGTATCGTCAGCAGAGTACTTTTGACCACTTGCATTGAGCAGGTACTGATTGCTAGAAAGTAGGCTTTGAGCTTGGTCGCCTACATTCTTTACAGATACATTAAGTAGGCAGTACTGACCTTGAGCAGTCTTAGTCAAGTATTGATTAGTGCCAACCGATGCCTTACCACATTCAACGCTCTTGACTGTGAACTCAAACTTACCGTCGTTAGCTGCTTGACCAACTTTTGCTAGTTCTGCCTTGCTTGACGAGCTGTTAGACGAGCTTTTGTTCGTTGTGCTAGTTTTACCACCACCTGCAGCTGACACGACGATACCTAAGACTATAAAGCCGAGGATTACTGTTAGCACCTTGTGGCGTGCAAACCAATTCTTATTACTTTTATCTGCCATAATAAAATGTCCTTTCATGATTACATTTGTAATCATTGTACATAAATAGCTGACAAATGTCAGTGGTTACTTACTTTTGTAAGCAATACGCTAAAAGGCATGAAGGTATCATCTGTTGACCATGTCTATACCGAGCTAGGTAAACGTATTGTAGAGGCACGTACTGTTAAGGGCATGAGCCAAGAGAAGCTAGCTGCCGACAGCGGCATTGACCGCTCTCACATGGGCTTTATCGAGCAAGGGCGACGTAAACCTACCCTCTCAACGCTATTCAAGATTGCCAAGTCACTAGGCATGAGCCTCGAACAACTATTCAAGGGTCTGTAACTAACCTTTCGTGATTTCTGCTAAAAGCTGTTTACCTGCGGTGAGAACTACGCCGCCGATAGAGGTTAAAAGTACCGCATGAGGACTGCAGGAAGTTGTTTTGCTGTCTGGGTAGCCCATGGCGGCGTATAATTTATGGTCAATACCATTATCTGTATGAGCAACAGATGTCTGGTCGGCGACGGTCTTTATGATATCCAAGTTACTCATTTTAATGCCCTCCGTACCGCTAGCGAATGCTAAGCCATCGAGATATTCCTGTAATGGCATCGTATCCTTAAAGACGGTCGGCACATCAAGTTTGACTATAAGCTCAACTGAGTACTTATTTGCTAGCCTAAGTAGTAACGGCTTAGGATTTGAGCCATATTTACAGACCAAGTCCCGTAAAATCGGTGCGACAACCTTTACGGAACGTGCATCGCCGCTTTTTATTCGACCTATATGCTCCTCAAGTATTACGAGCTGGTCTTCAAGCTCACCAACTATGCCAAGGTCTGTTTTTGAAACTCTCATAGCTCTATTCTAACCTGTAATTGACCTTCTTGATAATGTATAATTATAGTATCAAGTACGTGGAAAGTAACCAGGAGCTTACATGCAATTAGTAATTAGAGGCTTAAAAAATGGCTTACTACACAGATGAGGATAGACAGCGTGCAGCCGCTAAACGCAAACTCAATTCGCAGTTTAGACAGCTTATAAACTCCCCTGAGGATACCTACGACATTTTGGGTGTTACAGTGCCACGAGTATCACGTAAACCTAATCTTAGCGAGTACGGCTTATCTGATGGCGTGGAAGAGCGACTCAGGCAGGTTGATGAAGAATATATACGCTCTGAGGAGTCTAAACGCAAAACTATAGCTTTTTTTGTCACTATAGCCTTAATAGGGCTATTTATGCTTTTAATGAGCCAGGCGAATCAAACGACCCATCCAGAGAACTTTGAAGACGGTCGCCTCATCAACAACACTATAGCTTGGGGCGGAGCAGTGCTTTCGATAGGCGGATTTTTTGGGCTTATTTCGTTATGGGGCTGGGCATTCGATGTTAAGCCAAAAGAGACACATGAGCACGTACAATATAAAAAGTATAAGGAGCAGCTTAGTTACTACGAGTACTGGCAAAGGAAAAATAACAAAGACCATTGGAATAAAATGTCTGGGCATGCATTTGAGCAGGCTGTCGCTAACTTATTCCGTAACATTGGTTTTACGGCGGAAGTAAGTAATAGGGGCGGAGATGGCGGTATAGATATAATTCTGCAAAAAGCACACCGAAGAATTGCTGTACAGTGCAAGAGGTATAAAAGCTCTGTTGGACCTCATGTTATCCGTGATTTATGGGGGACTATGCACTATCTCGGTTTTGATGAAGGCTGCATTGTTACGACAACCGGATTTACAAAGGGAGTAACAAGTTTTGCCGAAGAAAAAGGCATATTCCTAATTGACCTGAATGATATCCTGAAGGCAACAGCAGAAGGTGGCGAAGAGCATCTGAGCAAACGAATAGGTGATAATTAACGCATGAACAAGGCAGTGCCCGAGATAATAAAAGAGGTGGGCTTTGATTTTAGCTGGGACGAAAAGAAAGTCTGGGCATTAGATGTTCCTACCGAGGTAGTGCCAATTAGCGAACTACTATGGCACCTGGATATCCCATTTATTTGGTCGAAACCTGATGGCTACTATGACACCAAGCCTAGCGAGGTTATCGTTCACCCAGAGTTGCATCCTGAGGAGTACAGACGCACAATGCAAGCCAATACCGACTACCCGATAGATGTGATGTACTGGAAGAACCGCTGGTTGATTCTTGATGGCTTACACCGACTCATGAGGCAGTATGTAGAGGGCAAGGACGCTGTGAGTGTCCGAAAGATACCTAAAGCAGCTATCCCATTAATCACAAAAGAGCAAAAGTAAGTTATGGCTACCTCTAAAAAATCCCCTAAAAAGCGTGACAAGGTTTTGCTGCCTAAGGATAAGCAAAAGCTAGCCGAACTGAAGGTCTCAGAGCGAAAGCAAGCTAATCCTGACATCTATAGCCTGCCGCCAAGCAAACACAGCATACAAGACCTTACAGAGCACTTCATTAAGGTGGATGAAGGCACAAACCGCATACTACCTAAAGAAAAGCGTCGCTATGTTATCTACCTACGTAAATCTACCGACGATGAGGCAAAGCAAGTGCGGTCGCTTGAAGACCAACTCACAGAATGTCTTGAGCTTGCCAATAGGTTGAATATCAAAGTCCGTGACGAAGATATCATCGAAGAAAGTGCTTCGGCTAAGCTGTCTGGCAACCGACCTTTATTTGACGATATGTTAATGGGCTTTAAGACTGGCAAATATCATGGTCTAATTTCTTGGTCTCCCGATAGGATTTCACGCAATATGAAAGAGGCTGGCGAGGTCATCGAGATGATTGACCAAGAGCAAATACAAGATTTACAGTTTAAAACGTATCAATTCGAGAATAATCCTAACGGTAAAATGTTACTCGGTATCCTATTCGCTACTTCTAAGCAGTATTCAGATAAGCTCTCAGTTGACGTTAAGCGTGGTACAGGTGGCAATATACGTGAAGGTAAATATAACGGCGTTCTGAAAAAAGGCTATTATGTAGATGCAAGCACTGGCTACTTTATGCCTGACGGCTATAACTGGGACTTACTCCGTGAAGCAGTCAATATGAGGCTCTACCAAGGCAAGAATAACATCGAAATAGCTCAATTCTTAAATGACTCACACTTGAGCGTTAGGCGAAACCAAGACGAACCATACACGGCGGTCAAAGCAGACAAGCAAATGGTTGGCGATATATTTGCAGACCCATTTAACTTCGGTTTATATCAGTATGGTCAAAACCTAGCTGATTTGACTGAGATACATGACTTCTTACCCCTTATAACGCCTGATGAGTATATAGTCCTCAACCAGTCTACAGCAGCAGACTTTGGTCAGAAATATGCTGGTAAAAGCAGCCAGTCTAAACGGCTTGATTACGGTTTGTTGCGAGGTAAGGTTGTTTGTGACTTCTGTGATTCAGTTATGCAGTTTCAAAACCAGAAGATACAGCGAGGTAAGAATGAAGGTCGTTGGCTCGTGAGCTTTTACTGTCGCAATAAAGACTGCCTACGCCACAACGAGGCTGAGGCTATAGAAAAGGTTGGTAAAAAGGTATCAAAGAGCGTCAGAGCCAAGATTGTCATGGCGGCGATTGAATGGGAGCTTCGTCATTGTACCAAGCAGAGCAAGAAGGCTTATCAGATGCACATCGACAAGTTAGAAGCTAAACTAGCCCAGAATACAGCTATAGCTAAGCGTCAGCTAGCAGAAGCTGAGGCTGACTTACGGACTAATGAGAAGCAATATGCAAAGTATCAGCAGTTCCAGGTTGCTCGACCCGATGATTATGAGAAGCACCATAAAGGCAAGCTTGAGTATCACCAACAGCTTATAAACGTGGCAAATCACAACATCGAAAAGAGCATATCTAAGCTAGAGGAGCTTAAGACGGGGCTACCTACCGAGCAAGAATTCTACGAACTCATCAATACGTATCTGTTAAGGCTACTCAAGACTACCGATTTAATGGAACAAGACCTTATATGTAATGAGTTGGTGTCGAACCTACGTGCAGGAGACGACTCTGTATCTGTTATAAAGTTAAATCCACCATACGATTTGCTGGTGGATTTAAGTAAAATATCTTCTGGTCGGGGTGAAAGGACTCGAACCTTCGACCTCGCGGTCCCAAACCGCGCGCGCTAGCCAGCTGCGCCACACCCCGTTGCGAGAGATAAAATAACGCCTATTACCTTACCAATTTTATGGCTATAAATCAATGCTTGGGGCGGGTTCACGGTAAGCGCGCATACTGTGCAAGCGATAACGTTTTTCGTATCGCGTGCCGTCTGGCCGCAGCCCCTCCGATCGATAGGGCGAGTGGCTAATAATTATCTTCACTGGCTGAATGCCAACAACCCCGTGCCAAATTTCTTGAGTGTCATTGGATTGGGCTTCATCCTTTTTGGCATCGATTGATGCAAGTAGGTTCTCAATAAGTTGTTGAGTTCTTGGCGGGATGTCTCCCGTTATAACGTGGGGATTGCCTGCTCGTTCTGCCAATTCACCCCCTTCAACTTCGTAGAGCTCTTCTCTACGGTCCGGCTGCAAATAGAGCAGAGTATTGCGCATGTCGGATAGATCGGGGGCTGGCCCAGTTGGTTCTTCGCTAATCGGCTCGACATATTGCAGACCACTTGCTTCGAGCCCCGCCACCATATTGAGTAGTTTAGCGTTGTAATGCTCAATTTCTCTATACTGCTTTTCGAGCTTGTCTTGTTTCTCAATTTCAGCGGCTTCAAATTCTTGCCAAAATGGATCTAAAGCTGGCTTCTTTTTACCATCTCCTGGTGT
The DNA here is from genome assembly GCA_964413715.1 of uncultured Candidatus Saccharibacteria bacterium. GTDB lineage: Bacteria > Patescibacteriota > Saccharimonadia > CAILAD01 > JADZBC01 > CAYPSN01. The sequence goes on from CAYPSN010000006.1 coordinate 7,725, forward strand.
GGTTGGCTGTTCTCCCATACTAGCTCCTCCCCAAACGCTTATCTTCGATTCTATTACGAAATCCCGATTTGGGTAGTTCGAGTAGACTTACTCTTTTTTCAGACAAATATATTTCCACCGCGGATTCTAGTGGCTTACTAAAGCCATCGAAGATGATTTGCAACGGTCGCTCAGCAAGTATTTCGTTGGTCGGCATAATACCGACAACACGTCCGCCATGCATAACGTGCGGTCGCTGCAAGCTAGAGTACTGGCTGGAAACATGGGGATTGTTTGGTGTCACCACGTAGGCGTTTTCGATTTCGCTATCAATGATTGGCCCGCCCGATGCTAGAGAATAGGCGGTCGACCCAAGCGGTGTAGCAAAGATAATCCCGTCACCAACAAAATTTCCTGGTGAATCGCCGATGTGCAGGTTGAACTTAGCTGCTCGTGAGCCCAGGCGCTCTATAGAAATGTCATTAAAGGCGTAGCCTAATATGTCGTGGGGCGTGCGCGCAGCGAGCAGGGGCGCTTGGATTGTCGTATACTCGTTAGTTTGCAGTGCTTGCACAAGTTCGCGCAGACTGTCTGTTTCTACCGCCTGTAAAAAACCAAGACTCCCAGCCGAAATGCCCACAAACAAATCTGCGTCTTCGGTGTGGTCATGAATGGCTTTTAAGAGTGTGCCATCACCGCCAATGGCGAAGACGATATTCTTGTCAGGCCGATAGTTCTGGTTGATTATCTCTTCTTTTAGGGCTTTTTCGGCGGCCCGTGCTTTGCTGGAAGGTTTTGTTACGAAAATCAATTGCGACATGTCCTAAGTATAGCAGGGGTTAGCATGAGAATGGGCGCAGAAAGAGAAGGACCCCGACTAAGACGAATCTCAGTCGGGGTCGGTGGATGAAACGGAGCCATCAGGATATACCGTAATGACTTGGTTGGTGTCGCTTACCCAGGCGACGAGCGGCCGACCAGGACGGCCAGCTCCACAGTCCAGCATTACTCGCTTTCGTGAGACGAACGGCGTCTCTCTGGGAGAATGACCACTGATGACTTGCTTACCAGTCAGAGTGTGATTGGTCAGTCTAGCCAGTTCGGTGCTGTAAATCTGTGGTGGCGCAGAGAGCAGACAGTTGTGATTCCGCTCAAGCTCCGTGCGCTGCATCTCCCAAGGAACGTGGGGCAGAACTCCCGCATGCGTCAAGACCATGTGACGGTTGTCGTGCCTGCTTTCGGCATAGGCCGGCAGGCTCAGCAGAAATTCCAGGTGCCCCCGTGTTTGCATGGCGTCACGCAGCGCCTTGAGGGTGTCGATGCGGCTTTTGCCGTAAGGGCTTACCCTGTAGCTCCACAGTGTGTTGTTCTCGATGTGGAAAAAGCTGTGAAGCCAGTAGTCCACTTCGCTCGCGTGCATTGCCCTGAAGGCTTCATCGCAGTCAAGCGTCAGAACAGCTTTGACGGAGATGTCTTCGTGGTTGCCACGAATAGCGCGTGCTCCTTGCTGGACGAGCTGGCGGACGAACTCTACCACCTCATATGGGTTCTCACCTCGATCAAGGTAATCGCCCAGGAAGGCCAGGGTGCGGCCATCGAGTAGGCCGTGTGCATCGAGCCAGTCGGCCAAGATGCGCAGTTGGGTAATAGCGCCCTGTGTGTCAGGTACTACAACTAGCGGTGTACGCAGTCGTTGCATTGTGCTCACCTCCTTTCTTGCGGTAGGGAATAGGCGAGCAGCAATGTAGTATACGCCCAGCAAATTACGTGGTCAAGAGCTTGTTTGTTTGGCAAATGGGCCTACAAATAAGGGGCAGTCAGTGGAACTGCCAACTGGTTTTAGATAAAAAGATTTAAAACTAACAATGCTATGATAAGGCCGCCCAGAAGTCGACGAAAGTTACTGTCACCATCGAATAACTCCAGGTAGGCCCAGGTGAAGATGAAGAACGTGGCAATTGTTTCGAGTCCTGTTTTGACGGGTTGATTGCTGACGGGCATTGAAGCAAGTTTAAACACAGCCCAGCCGAGTATGGGCAGATTGGGCTTTTGAGCGAGCACAAGTCGCCCACTCTTGTCGCTACAAAATTCCTTTACTTTCTTCTTGATGACCTTAGCCTTGGCTGTCATGACTGGATCCCCTTGAGTCTAAATGAAACCACTTTACTGATTAGTTCCTCGGACAATGGCTTGGCTGAGGTGAATTGTAGGGTTCCTTTTGATGTTCGGTAGGCTTCAAGTTCTGGACCAATATTGGTAATCATTTCGTCTGAGGCGGGGAATAGGCTCATGTGATCTTGAAACGCTCCAAAGTGAATAAGCACCTTACCTTTATACTTAAAGGTGGGCATTCCGTAGCTCATAACTAGCTCTGCGTTTGGGGCTTGTTTGAGTACCTCCGACTGCATGCGTTTAAACTGCACCAGCTCTTCGTTGTTGAGTTTAGAAATGTAATCGTGGGGACTCGTCATGAACGCATTATAACATTTGCTATAATTCCTACTCAGTACAAAAAGCTAAGGTTTTAACTATGATCGGGAGGTTTAGCAGCGTTGACACGTGGGAGTATAATAAATGTATGGAAGACAACAAAATACTCAAGCTCGTATATACATTTTTCGTAGGCATTCTGCTGGCGCTCTTTATTGGTGTGGGCATTAATACTTTCTACCCGCAGCCAAAAGCCCCAGAGTACCCAGCCGAGCTCAACGCACTTATGGGTAAAGAGCCAACCGCCGCACAGCAAGCCAAGCAGCTCAGTTACGAAAAGTCTATGAAGGCCTTCGAAGAGAAGACGATGCAGCCGTATAACCGCAACGTCTCTATCATGACTCTTATAGCGGCCATTTCGCTACTTGCGCTAAGTATTCTGCTGGAGAAAAAAATCAAACTGATTGCCGATGGTGTGATGCTTGGCGGTTTGTTTGCCCTACTCTATAGCATTGGTCGCGGCTTTGCTTCGGCGAACAGTCGCTATGTGTTTGCTATTGTGAGTCTTGGTTTGGCGGTGGTTTTATATCTTGGATATCATCGATTTGTGAAAGAAACGAAGGCCAAGAAAACTTCTTAGCTTGCATGTTCCGCAGTTTGGCCTCAAGCAAACTTGCCAAGCAAGCCGATATTGGTTATGTTTGCTAGTGAGATGAAACGAAAATCGACACCTGGTTTTGCATTACTTGAGTTAGTTCTTGTTGTGGCGATTATTGCCCTTATAGTTGGGGTGGCTGTATTTGCACTGAATGGATCGAAAAAGTCCAACAAGAACTCCGACGCCGAAAAGAGTAAAACTCCTGCTTTGCAAAACGATACGTTGATATTGAAGAACCTAGGTGTTGCCAGCCTGGATAGTGTAGCTGTGGATCCTGCAGCAACCCGGGACTTTACCGCAAGTGGGCATAAGGGTCTGTATGTATTTGGTGATATTCTGCCCGGAACTCCTGTGCGCCAGAATCCAAATTTTGAATTTGCATCGATGAAGGAGGGCACTGAGCTTATTTCGGCACTTGATGGTATTGTGGCGTTCATTCGCCAACAGCCCGAGACGAATGACTACGAAGTATTTATTGCACCATCCGAACAATCACAATGGGTGGTGGGCTATGATCATGTGGTGAATCTGGTGGTTAAAAAGGGTGACAAGGTAAAGGCCGGCCAAAAGGTCGGCAAGCCTGCTCGACAGAACAACGGCTTGTTGCGCTATGAGCTACAGATCAATAAAGGCAAAGACGATAATGCTTTAAGCATTTGCCCAAGCACGCTGCTTGATAGCTCTGTAAGGCCTACAATTCTTGCCCAGTTGAGCGCAATACAAACCCAATGGGAGTCTGTCTCGGGGCTTGAGCTATATAATGTTGCCAGCCAGGACCCAATTGGTTGTATCAAGAAACAGTTGACTCCTGCTGAAGCTAGCGGAACATAATTAAAACGAAAGACCGCCCGGGTGGGGCGATCTTGTCGCCTTCCCGAGCGGATAGGTGAGGAGTGGAGATGGGCTACGCGGCGGCCCAGGCACCCGGCTGCTTGCCGAGGAAGGTGAAGGAGATCAGCTCCTTGCCCTTGGGCCAGCGCGCCTCCATGTCGGTGGTGAAGCCGAACGCGCGCACACGGTTCGTGATGGCCTCGATGCGGTGGTCGATGTCCTTCATGCGGTCCGGCCACTGGTAGGTGATGATGGTGGCCATGAAGGGCGTGGTCACCTCAGCGTCGTCCGGCTCGTAGGGCACCAGCACCAGGTCGATGAACGCGTTGGGGTCGGCCGCGAACTGCGTCTCGCGCTGCGTAGCCGGGTCGACGGCATCCATGTAGGCTGCCACCTCAAGCTTGACAGTGCGCTTGAACCGTTCCTTGTCGGTCGGGTCCATGCAGCCTCGGGGGTAGTGCACGATTACTGCGGGCATGGCGCCCTCCTTTTCCAAGACGGCTCAGCCGTCATCCTCGCCACGAGAACTTGTAGATAATAACACAAAATAATATAAAAGTCAATACTGGAGGGCCATCGTAGTTCCAGTAGCAACTATTTTCCAGCGATAATCAGTAGCCAGCCTGGGTAGTCGGGCCTATAGTCGGTCGCGAGTTTGGCCTTAATATTCCGGAAACCAACCTCTTGAAGCAATCTATTAATTTCAGCCTCTCTCCAGTAGCAGAAATATCGAGTTTGGCCGAGTTTACGGTCAGTGAGTTCTGTACCATCACCCTCCTTGATACTAAGGGCAAAGAGCCCGCCGGCATTAAGTGCATTAAGTACCTTTTTCGCCGCTAACCTCGCTTCTTGCGGAGTAAAATGCAACCATACTGCGTCGGCTAGTATCATGTCGTATCCATCATTTATATCGTCTGTTAAGACGTTTAATATTTTTGCTTCATGGCCTTTGCTCTTTTGGTAGTCTATGAAAGAAGAACTAGCATCTGTTCGTTCGACTTTAAATCCTTTTGACTCAAGGTAGTCGGCGTCCTTTCCATGGCCGACACCCACTTCTAAAATCTTTGATGGCGGATCAAGTAGGGATATGCATGCATCTAGCCATGTTTTTATGTGTCCATCAACTTTTGGTGGCGTGTTCTCTACATAGGCACCTACTGACTTGTTGTAGGCATCAATAGTCTGTTTATTGGTATTACTACTTCGTACATTCATTTTGTCAGTATAACAAAAAGACGCTTGCGCGTCTTTTAACCATAACCATATTGGAGAGCCATTGTGGGGGTTGTTGCTACTAGTCTGTATGAGGACGGGCCTGAAAGGCGTTATGAATCATTGTCTTTAAGACATCTGCATCAATATCATTAAGTGTTTTTATATACAGGCAGCCTTTGCCATATGTATGAGGGCCAAGCTTGCCGGTAAGTTTCATATTATTTTCGTTCTGCTCATAAAACATTACGCCATATAAGGTGAGGGCATTCTTTCTCGCCGAGAAACTAACTACTGGTGTATCGCCTTCACGGCCAGAGCTATAGACATAATGATAGTTGCCAAAGCCAACAATGCTTGGACCCCACATTACAGCATCTAAACCTGTAGCCTCAGTCATTATTCGTACTAGCCTAGTAGCATCCTCACGTCGCTGTTCGTTATCGATCGATGCTAAGTAATCATCGACCGAAACTGCGGTGGGCTGTGTTTTGTTTGCTTTCACGACATGAGTATAACAAAAAGACGCTTGTGCGTCTTTTAAGTATAAGCATATTGGAGGGCTCACGTATATTTCCATGAAACACCACTTGGATGATAAATTCCGGGAAGATCTTATATCATTATACGCAAAACTAGTTGATCTTGGTATGGAATACCGCAATGGCAAAGTATACCTTGCAGACTTGGAGGAAAAAGATGTTTAACTCTAAGCGCTCAGACACCACATTAACACGCCTCTACAATCAAGATTCGTTTGACGACGCATTCTTAAAAGACATAAGCTCCTGCCAGAATAGCCTAGTCATAGAAAGTCCGTTCATTCGACTGAATCGTGTGCTTTCTCTCGTGCCGGCACTCACTAAACTACGTAAACGCGGTGTACATATTATTATCAATACACGCAACCCAGTTGAGCACGACTCGGAATATCAGGCACAGGCTGAAGATGCTGTGGGGATGATGCAAGGCATAGGAGTTCGTGTACTCTACACCGTCAAACATCACCGTAAACTAGCAATTATTGATCGCTCAACTTTCTGGGAAGGCAGTCTCAACATTCTTTCCTATTACGATAGTTGTGAGATAATGAGGAGGACGGTATCACCTACCGAAGCGGAGATATTGATTAACTTCATAGGTATGCAAAAATACCTACAGGAAAATTAGCCATGCTAGACATAGATAAAGATTTCAACGACCGCAACCTCGCCGAAAATGAGGAAGTCATTGCGAAGACAATTAACTATCTTAAGTACCACGATCCAGCAAATGCTAACCGTGACCATGCCATTAGTCTATTGAAGTTTATGCAGCGAGTTGGCAAGTCTATAGCGGCCAAGACACCGTTGTCATTTGAAGAATTCGTTGAACGCTATAACAAATCACTCGAAAAATAGTCACTAGCTATCGATCATTGCGGTTTCAGTCTTTGTTATAGTGGCTGGCTTTTTTGGCCCTTTTTTATCTACGGTAGGTTCTGCCGCTCCTTGTTCTTGCCTCTTAGCAAATGTGGTACGAGAGTGTTCCACAGCTGTATCTCTAACTTCCTCGCTCCCTTCATCTTCAAGTAGCAACGTTTGCCCCGATAGCGGTTCCTGGGCATTCAGGGCAGATAACTTGGCATAAAAGTTAAAGGCTGGTAAGTTGCTAATCTCCCCAGGCTCATGTTTCCTCGCAAAATGCTATTAAACATGAGGCCTATTCCAAGCTTTAGTATAGCGTATTATTTCTTGTACTGACTGATAGCTTCGGTTACCTTACCGCTGCCCTTGAGGTTCTCCCAGAACAATACTTGGTCACGATCAATAAACATTTCGTCTTCAGGACCGTGTAACTCTTCACCGAGCTTCACTAATTGAGTTTCACCCTGCTTATCTTCCCCTTTTTTAGGCTGGACTGCTTGTTGTACTTGGAGATAGAAGATATCTGATATCTTTATCGTGTCATTATCTACTTTGGCGAGTTTACCAAAGTAGACTTGGCCGTTTGTAAGGAATAGGGCTTGGTATTTACCGGAGTTTACACCGACAAGATTATCCGATTTCTTGGTGTAAGTTGCATACCCACCGAGACCAAGGATGGCCACAAAGATTACTATGATCATAGTTATAATGATGGGCTTTTTGCGATTGCTGGCTGCTCGCTGTGGTACTGGGCGAGAAGCTACTGACGCGGATTGCACTGAGGTAGCTTGTTTTGCCTGCTGTTTGGGTTGTGGTTTATATTGATCCATCATGTATATCTCCTTGCATTGTTTAGTTACTTTATCTGGCTACGAACCAATCAAACCGGCCTGAACCATCGCTAGGTGACGAAGTTTCAAAGTTCACCCTAAAACCAGTTGTTGTTTTATTGCTCACCCAACAGGGTGCCCAGATCGAGTTACAAAAAGCCGCGTAATCAGCATCGGCATGTGGGGTGCCAAAAGTAATATTCTGTGATGTTACACTCGCCGATGCTGTGACATTTTTGCCACGTACGTTACTACTGAATGTGATGAAGTTGCCATTGAATATTGCACTGTCCGTAACCGTTAGAGTCCCTTGGACTACCGCATTCTTGACCGTCAAATGACCTGAGGCATCAATTTTAGCCAATACCGTACCAGCGGAATTTTGAGCTTGTAATAAATCTCCGGTCTGTGTGGCACTACCCTTGATAACTGATACTGGGCTAGTTGGTGTATTGCCTGCTCCGTCTACCAGTAGCGTCGTCCCTCCATTTTGCGTGCGCATCTTCCACCCAGAATAGCTCGCTAGGTCTCCCTGAAAATTAAGCTGTATATATGAACCGCCCCCGGTGCTTTGCATGATCCGTTTTGTTCCAACGATAATATATGTTCCTGTCGGGCTCAGTACAAGGTTTCCACTTGATGCTATGCCGGCATTGGCGTTTATCACTCCGTTCGATCCCACCGAAGAGAGTACTGTTCCTGCAGAGTCTCGCCACTCTTGCAAATTCCCAGTCTGACTGGCCGCTCCTTGGATAACCAATCCAACGTCGGCAGCCGTATCATTCACCACCGCGAGCTGCCCAAGACTAGCATTTGTACCAATGCCCACATTTCCCGCACTAGTAATACGCACCCTCTCAGACAGCCCATTAAGTGTCGAGCTAGAGGTGCCCCCGGCTCCGGCCGTTGAGAATACCAGATCCCCACCAGCGCCCGTACCCGTACCACGACCCCCCGCAAAGGTAACGTTGCCCCCCTGAATATCTGTACCCGACCCACTGGTGCCATTAATTGTATAGCCTGTCGGGGCAGAGCTGGAGACACCCTTGCCGAAGAATATGTCGTTGATACCGCCAGTACTAGCAACGATAAATTGGCCTGAAGCAGTAGATACCGCGCTGTCAGGAGATATAACTACCGAATTATTATGTAGTGACTGAGCTGTTAACCCAATCGCCACACTTCCAGTTCCTGTCGCAGATGTGCCGTTGCCAATCGCGATTGATGAATCTCCAGAGGATGCCGCATTTCTACCTAAACCAACCGCATTAGTGCCACTAGCTACAGCTCCTATACCCAGTGCGGTAGACCGCTGACCAGCACGAGAGTTAGACCCTATGGCAGTACTCCCGTCGGTGCCAGTTGCCCGGGCATCGTACCCAACGGCAAGTGAGCTAGTAGCAGAAGCAACTGTAGAAGCACCGTAGCGTTCAGAATTAGTACCCGTCCCTACACTTGATATCCCACCCTGTACTAATAGCGCTCCGCCAATCGTACCGTTGCCCGAGATACTAAACCCGGCAGTCTGCGATGATGCTGTTTGATTTTGGATGTATCCATTCCCGCCGGAGTTTGCAGCGTAGCTACAGTTATTACTCGTATCGCAGACAGCGTGTCCGCCCTGCAAGAAACCAGTGGCTGTAACACTTGTGGCAGTTAGAGTACCACCGAAGGTACCGCTAGTCCCCGTTATACCCTGGAAGTTATTAGTACCCGTAAATGTATTGATTGTATTCTTTAGAGGAACATTGCTACTGAGATAGGAGTCACCTATGGTACCAGTGTTAATGTTGTTAGCATTCTGGAAGAATGCGGCATTGTTGCCTTGGAGAGTTACTGCGTCAACATTTGTTATGTTTGCGCCGTTACCCACGAAACTATTAGCAGTCACACTGTCGGCAACCGTTTGACTACCACCAATTGTGCTATTACCGGTAGTTGAGCTGTTACCTTGAGTAGTGCTATCTCCCGCGACAGTAGTGTTTCCTCCCACCGAAAGATTATTGCCAACACTGTGATTGCCCGTAGTCTCCGTATCACCCACCGTGACAGTGCTGCCATTGATAGCAAGATCGCCACCTACAGTAAGGTTACCGCCCACTGTTTGACTGCCTTGAACTGAACTATTGCCTTGGGTCGTTTGATTCCCGGCCAGAGTTTGATTATTGAATGTAGGGCTACTGGTTTGAGCAATATCTTGAGCCGTGCCAACGACGGTAGTATTGCCATTTTGTGTGACTGTGGTTTGGTCGGCTGTGCCCTGAAGAGAAAGATAGCCAGACTTGCCGTTGAGCGAGATAACTCCTTTATTAGAAATAGTCTTGCCATCAGGCGAAAGGTTGATGCCATTGCCAGCTTGATTCGTAAGTTGGGTAAGAAGCTGACTAGCCATGGCGGCCGTCGAGGCATTAGAAGACTGAGAAAGCGCAGTCAGCTTCTCAACGAGTGCATCATACTGAGCTTGGAGATTTTTGGGTATATCATCTTCAACCTGTAAACGAAGTGCAACAATATGACTCGTGAGTATCTTAAGTTCATCTGCCTGAAGGGAGTCCGTGTTTTCTAATGTTTGCTGAAGCTGTGACTGAGCCGCCGAAAGTTGACTGTACAGATTTGAGCTACGCTGCCAGAGTAGGTATAAGCCAGCCAGGAGCAACATTACAACAAGAGCGATAATCCAACCAAAACGACGCGGTTTATTACCACTACCGCGGGTCGTTGGAGGGACGAAGCCTGAATTACCTGACGAAGCAATCGGAGATTGAGAACCACCGTTAGGCGCTATGAAATCAGCGATTGCCTGAGGTGAAACATGCTCTGTCTGTCTGTCTGTCTGTCTGTCTGTCTGTCTGTCTGTCTGTCTGTCTGTCT
>CAYPSN010000006.1:18041-49909 GCA_964413715.1 uncultured Candidatus Saccharibacteria bacterium
TCTGTCTGTCTGTCTGTCTGTCTGTCTGTCTGTCTGTCTGTCTGTCTGTCTGTCTAACGAGTGTGTCAAAAAAGTCTTGGTATCATCAAGGCCCAGATCAGCAGAATTCAACTGTGATAATGATATTGTTTTAGTGCTTGCCAAAGCTCTGTATACCTCATGTTTTCTAGTTGTAGATTATACCATAAGGAAATAAAGACTGCTAACCAAACCTAGCCGCGCTTCGCTAAACGCTTTTGGGCTAGCAGCCCCTAGTTATATAAGGGCTTCCTTCCTCTGTCTTCTTCATTGTACGGGTGAACCAAAAGCATCAAGGTAGTACAAGTCTCCACCTTGACACTTTTGGTTGCAGCCTCGTGTCCTTGCGCCAGAGCGGCAGAAAGCCCGTTCAAGAAACTATAAGGAGGGTCTTATGGACACTACAGCATTACAAAATGAAACGTCAGCAAAGATTGCGAGGTTGAATGATGCGGCTCGTTTGAATGCATCAAACTATATGGTAACGAGCGGTATTATGTCGCTTGATGAGCATACGATCTCTGAGGTTTTTGTTACGGTACAGAATTTTAAAACGTTCAACGAAGATAACGATCCCTACGGTGAGCATGATTTCGGTACGTTTACTATGAATGGAGATAAGATCTTCTGGAAGATAGATTACTACGACCAGAATTTAGAGATGTGGTGCGATCCGCTCGATCCGGATTGTCGGAGAGTGATAACCATCATGTTAGCCGAGGATTACTAGCCTCGGTTTTTTTAGTCCTCGGGCATGACGATAAACTGCTCTACAAGTTCTCTAAGGCAAGTAACTCATCTGGCTCGTCAAGGTTTGTCCAAATAGCGCCCATACCTTCCATGTTCTCTATTGCCCCAAAGGTGCTGGTATAGACTGTTAATTCTTCATCTATCTCCGCTTTATATATAGCTGCCCTTGCGGTGCGCTGTAGTCTACGCTCAGTAGTGCCCGTCTCACCAACTAGTAATAGTATTGGTAGCTCACTACCTGTCACCCCCCAGCCACCTTCGTCAAAGAACCCGGCGTAGTTTGTTAGCCGCTGGAAGAATGGTTTTGGCGGCAGGCTGTCAGGAACGATATCTAAAAAGAAGCGTTTCGGTGGAGTGTCTTTGCCAGTTGGGAGAGATAGAAAGGCGTCAGGCAAGGGTTTTGGGAAGTAGTTGTAGCGGCTCATGTCGCGTTTAGTGAACACCTTCAGGGCTGGATAGAAGTCCTTCAGGAGATTACCCTGCGCATATATGCGCAGGGTCTGGGTAATAAAGGACTGGGTGACGGTGCCGTCTTTGTAGCTTCCCTTTATAACAGAATCGGTAATGTATTCGTGGTCTTCTTGAGCTGCAAGCGTGCGCAGACCCTTAGGCGTTAGGTAATACGCTGCTGGCGTGCCCTGCAGTTTTAGTTTCTTGTCTAACCGCTTCGCTACGTACCCGTGTTTAATTAAGACTTCTAGTTTTCTGAATAATGAGTCTGGTTTTACGTTAAGACTGTCTGCCACTAACTGACGACTACCAAACCTGTATTTATACAACAACTCTAATATATCTATCTGGCTTTGTTTCAATGTTGAACGTCCGTCTGACATATCTCTACTACACTCACTCGTCTTCTTACTTATCTTCTATATATGTATATATAAGAAAGAGAGAAAAAGAGCAAGTAATAACAGAGGTAAAACAGATGATATATAGACAATATCGGAATTGACTATTTTTTGTTGTAGAAAGTGCTAAAGTGTATTGATAATTTGTACTAGTTCTAGTACAATTAAATTAGAGTTAGCAACAGGGTAACTGGCTCCTTAACAATTCGGCTAGATAACTAAACGAGAGGGTTTATATATGATTGTCGTACGAACAACTGAAGGTCAAAAGTACCAGTTACCTACTGAGGATGAAGACGAAGCTATACGCTTAGTGAAGTCCCAAGGCGTAGCTGAAAACGAAATATTAATGATCGAGACGTTTCATGAAACCGACGATTAGCTACCATGTATTCACCGACATGCGGGATGAGTGGTTTGATGATTATACCGAGGCAGTAGCACTGTTTGAACAGTGGGCGAAAGAGTTTGGCTGCGCTCGGTTATATGAGGAAACCTGCATACCTGATGAGCAAGACACTGAAGACTGTCTCATGAGTGTTGGTGAGTATCCGTGGTAACAGATTGTAGACAGGGGTTATTATGGTATAATAGCCCCTATATGGCAGTACGACGTTCTCAGATCCAAGTTGATGTACCTGACACTATTCGCAATCGTGCCAAAGCTGTTGCGTATGGTCGGGGACAAAGCCTGACTGAACTTGTACTGCAATCACTTATAAGCATTGGTGATAAAGAACTTACCGAGCTTATCAAAAAAGACCTCAAAGAACGCACCCAACGTGGTCGCCCATCTAAAGAGAGTTAGTTTAGTCCTCTAGCTGAATTGTTACGGAGCCTCGGCAGGAGGGTATATGCCAAGGCCAAAAGGTAGTAAAAATAAACCAAAACCCGTTTGCGACGGAGCTTTTGAATATACCTTAGAACAGCGCATGAAAATGGTCGCTGACCTTGTTGTTGAGAAGCTACTCGAAGACCAGATCTCTGGCCGTGAGCTCGCTAATATTCTAGACCGAGGAGTTGAGGATGTATCCAACGAACACTAAGCAACAACGTATAGGGCTACTGGCTATCCGTGTTTCAACCGGTAAACAGAAACGCGAAGGTGACTCACCAGAAGAACAACGACAACGGGGCGAAAACCTAGCGCGAAACCAGAACATCAAGATTGTTGATACGGTTATTCTGGCTGAGTCAGCTTCTCATGAAGAGCAGCCAATGCAGAAAATAGTTGAACACTGTAAAGCTAATCCTGCTATAGAAGTGGTGCTTATTAAAGCAATTGATCGTTTTACCCGAGGTGGCTCAGGTGCGTATATTAAGCTCAAAGAACAGCTTGATAGACTTGGTGTTACGCTCGTTGACACCTTCGGTATTATTGATGGCCGCCGAGTAAATACCTTAGAGCACACCGGCTTTAAATACTACTGGAGTGACTATAGCCCTTCGTTTAAGAGCGAGATATTAGAGGCTGAACACGCCAAGGATGAGCTACGCGACATCATGACTCGCATGATTGGTGCTGAAATTCACTACACTCGACTCGGTTACTGGATGCGCCAACCACCATATGGATTTATAAGTGAAGCGGTTGATACTGACAACGGTAAACGAATGATCCTCAAACCTCACCCCGAGGAAGCTCCTTTTGTTATACGTTTGTTTGAGATGCGTGCAAAAGGTATTTATAGCGGTCAAGAGATTGTTGATGAACTTAACCGACTTGGTTTTAAAACACGCGTGAACTACATCCGCGATAAATACGATCGCTCGAAAATACTGCGTTCTGTTGGCGGGAAGAAGATGGACGTTAAAATGGCTGATCGTTTTGCCCATCGACTTATCTACGCAGGCGTTATGAAAGAAAAGTGGACGGATGATAAAGCGGTGAAAGCTCAGTTTGACGGACTTGTATCACCAGAGCTATTTAATCAAGCAAACCACGGCAAGCATGTTATTGAGATATCCCCTAACGGTGACGTAAATGTATATCACAAACAGCCTCCGCAGTGGCAGCTTACGAAGAAACTAGACAATCCAAAGTTCCCCTACAAAAAGGTTGTTACCTGCTCGCATTGCCGTAAAGCATTAAATGGCAGTTCTGCTCGCGGCAAGCTGGGCAAGTATTACCCTGGCTACCATTGCAGTCGTGATGGTCATTACTTCCGTATACCGCAAGCGGAGTTTGATGCAACCATTGAACGGTTTGTAAGAAGCGTTGAAGTTGCACCAGAGCATATTGACCCACTCTTAGAAATGGTGAGGCAAGCGTGGCTTGAGCGTCAGAAACAGTCTAGTCAGGATGACCAGAAGCTCGTAGAGCAACGTCAGGCACTAGAAGCACAAATTAGAGCTACTGTAGACCGCATGAAATTCATTACAAGTGAAACTGCAATTAAATACATGGAGGAGGACATTGTGAAAGCAGAAAAACAAATGGAAGAATTAGACCGACAGTTAGCCAATAAGGCTCAGGATAGCGTAGATATTGAACTCGTTTTGCAATACGCCAAATACCTTCTGAAACACCTCTCAGAGATACTACTTGACCTCTGTAATCCACTCAGACGAGCTACTTTCTTTGGAGTTATCTTCAATGAGGTGCCTAGTTACGCAGATATAAATTTTGAAACACAAGAAAAAAGCCCGCTACCAGTGGTAAACGGACTGTTCCGAATAGCGGCTGCTATTCAATCTACTTCTGGAGGGCCATCTGGGGCTCGAACCCAGGACACTCTGCTTAAGAGGCAGATGCTCTAACCAACTGAGCTAATGGCCCTCGTCGATTCGCGCACTACAACCTTTCGTCTAGCTCCACTAGACTATCGATTTGCGTCGCGTATCTCCTCTCAAATTTGCAAACAGCGCCGCTTGGTTTACAAATTTGGTTTGAGGCTGATTTGTGATACCGAACCACTAGTTTTTATACCTCGTGATACGGCCAGGTAGACACCCGAGCAAGCTCAGCTACCTAACTGGTACACCCTGTAGGATTCGAACCTACGACCTTCTGTTCCGAAGACAGACGCTCTATCCAGCTGAGCTAAGGGTGCATAATTATTTAGCGGCCCGGATCCTATTATAACTCCGAAAACGATGGCAATTGGCACAGACCACCTCGCATTTTTGAATTTCGTCCTTGAGCTTTTTGCTGCCGCCCAATTTGACTAGTTTGCTGATTAAGTCAGTTTTATCCCCTAAATGATCGAAGTCCATCACAAAATACGGATAAGAAATGCCGCAGTCAGCACAAGGCGTGGTTGACTTTATCTGGTTAACATAGTCGCGCAGCTCTTGTCTTCGGCGATTATTCTTTTGAAGGTAGTATGCTTTATTCCTGTGATAGTGGCGACGAATTGCCTCACGACTTTTCTCAATATCTTTATAGGGCATAAAAGGATTGTAACATCAGATGGTGGTTCGAATCCATGATCCATATTGAGTTCGCGCAGCTAAAACAGAACGCAAGAACCAGGTTATTCTAGCATAATTTGGCTCTCATGAATAGACCTGTTACCAGTCGGCCGCGCCAGGTATAATGGGGCGATATGAAACACACACTCCACCGCACTAAGCTCAAGGCCGGCAGTGAGGTACTCATTATCGACGTACCGAATTCGCCTGCACTGTATTATTCTACCATTGTGCGGGCAGGCTTACGCTACGGTGACCCCGAGCGCTCAGAGTTGCCGCACTTGTTGGAGCATTTAGCATTTGAGGGCAATAAGGACTATCCCGATGGTCAAGATTTTGCTTTCGAAGTAGAAAAGCTCGGTGCCTACACAAACGCTATGACCACCGAGTCGGCTATACGCTACTACTTTGAGTCGAGCATTAGCTCACTCGAAAGCGTTATTCAGCTTGCTTGTTCGCAGCTGAAAGAACCGACCTTTGCCCCTAAAACAATTAAGCAAGAAAAGGCCGTTGTTACGCAAGAGCTCTTACGCTACAAGGAAGACGACGTGGAGCGCTGTTGGCTCAATAGCCAGCGCCAGCTCTATGCCAATGGTTACCCAACGATTGCACAGAGTATAGAATCGCTCGATGCGATTAGTCGCAAAGACTTGTTTGATTTTTACCACCGTACTCATACCTCTGGTAATACGAAGTTCTTGCTGGCCGGCTCTTTTGGTGGGCGGGTTAAAGAAATTATTAGCTTGCTCGAGCAGAACTTAAGCGACTATCGCTCTGGCGATGCGCTGGACTGGCGTAGTCGGGAGCTTACCGCCAAGCCATCGCGCAGTCGTAGCTTGAGCACGCGCCTGGCATCTCAAGCACACTTTAGGCTTACGTTCCACAGCGATCAGCCTCATCGCTCTTTGCTACCTGCGCTACGCATAATGAATACTATTTATAATGTAGGGTCATTCTCGCGCTGGCATCACTTAGCGCGCAAAAAGGGCTTATCGTATCACCCCTATTCGGGCTATAGCGTTAGTCGGGATGCTACTCAGTTTTTCATAGCCGACCAAACTGAACCAGTCAAAGCTCTCGAGCTGTTTACACTTGGTGTGCGTGAATTAAGCCGAGTCGTGGCAGGGGAGTTTAGCGAGCGAGAATTCGAGCGGGCCAAAGGCTACGTTACGGGGGATTTTGAGTCAAGTTTTCAAAAACCAAGTAGTTTTGCCGGCTGGTATGGTTCGGACTTTAGTGCTGATTTAGAGCTCATTAGCCCCGAGGACTACAAGGCTCAACTAAGTGCGGTACAGCCGAGTGATTTGGCCACCATTAGCGAACTCCTGACCTCGGGCAAATGGGTGCTTAGCTTGGTTGGCCAAGGCATTAAAGACGACGAAGCCAAATACCGTGATGTAGTGCGTAAATACTTGGGCTAAACAACAGCTTGACAAAGTTATGATTTAGATTTATGCTTGCGCTGTCCGGCGCTGACGTTGCATTTATGGAGAGACAACCATAAGCATCGTCTAAACTGGGCAACAAACATCCAATGCTCAACGTGCAGAACGTTCGAGCGTACCCTGTAAGGGGAAAGCCAATGGGCGACAGGGTCCAGCAGGCTGCAAGCCAGATCGGCATGAAGGACGGAGAGACCGTCTCCATCACCTTCGCCGATGACAGGCCGCACAACGGCCATTCGGACGCCTACATCGTCACCCGCAGTGGGGACAGCTACAAGGCGACGAAGGACCACTCGTGATGCCGGGGGATGGCTTCACGCCATCCCCCACACGACAATAAAGGAGGTTTTTGCACATGGAAGAAGGACCAAAAAGAATTGATGTTAAGCAGCTTTATGCAAGTACAGTTACCTCGCTCGAGGGGGTGTTCGATAATCATCCAGACTGTTTCGATGGCCTGTCCGACGAAGATCGAAAGGTCTTAAGTGAGTTCTACTTCGCTGGTAGGGAAATAGACGTTGAGGATATTCAGGCTTACCGCGAGGAGCTGTTGCGCCGGGATCCCACAATTCTGAAGCGTGCACAGACGGCTCTTAGGAATTTTCATATTCTGTACAAGATGCCAATGGAGCCGGGCGAGTATTCCGAACTCGACCCTTCTTGAAAGACCCGGGCAAGTCTATAATCTGCCCTATGCAAGTAATAATTTCAACGGAAAAGCCGGCACGTTACCATGCCGGCTTAACCTTAACCGTTGTTCTACGCCCCTCGCATGAGCTCCATGGGGGTGACCTTGCGAATCTTGCGAACGAGTCGCAGGATGCACACGATGCAGATCAGCGTAACGGCCGCAGCCGCGAGCATCACCGAGTCGATGGTCAGAGATGCGTGGAAGCCGGGTGTGCCCAGGTTAATCACCTGGATCAGCAGCCATCCCACAGGGATGGCGACCAGTAGCCCGGTTAGAGTGAGGCAAGCAAGGGCCACCGACTCGCTTCCTGCTAGCTGGGCGTGCGACGCGCCGATGGCGCGCAGCATGCCGAGGGACGGCAGGCGCAGGTCGAGCTGCTTGGCCACGATGACCGCCAGCCCCAGGGCCCCAAGGAGCGTCACGACCAGGATGATGTTGTAGATCAGCCCGGAGACGTTGCGCTCCCAGTACTCGACGTTGCCATCGATGTACTCACGCTTTGTCAGAAAATCCACCTGGCTCTCCCACTTCTTCAGCAAGAACATGTCCTCGGTGCTTGGCTTGCCCACCTGTGTGATGGCGATGGAGTTGTAAAGCTCCAGTCCGCCGTACAGGTTGAACATGGCCTGTTCGCTGACGAACACCATCTCCTTGCCGAAAGAACCCGTCTCCCGACTGAGCCCGACGACATGGTACGGCTTGCCGACCAAGTCGACCTTGTCGCCCAGCTTGATCCCGAGGGATTTGGCGAGGCCAACGTCGATGACGGTCTCGCTGTCGGTACGCAGGTGGCGTCCGGAGTTCAGCAGGGGAGCGGTGGATCCGTCCTCGCGGTACATGCCGTAGAGCACGTCGCGACCTTCGAGCTTGCCGAAGTACCAGGTGACACCCACGGCCTCGAAGGCGTCGCTTGCGCGAAGCTCCTTCATGAGCTCGGGGGAGACGGTGCTGCTTTCCATGGCGCTGCGAGCTCCGCCCTGCATGGCCATGTAGTCATAGCTGTTCGTCTCGAAGTACCTGGCGGTACCGACGGTGGACTCGATGTTGGTGGCCGAGAACATCATGACGAGTGCTGCCACGAAGGCAACACCACCCACGATGATCAGCGAGGACTTCTCACTGCCGGGTAGACCACGCTTGGAGCGGAAGGCCCGCACCCAAGCAAGTTGGAACGCAGCCTTCATGGCTCTTACCTCTTTCCACGCTTTCGCGCTTGGTTTTGAAAGAACGATTAAGGATTAATATAATAGTATGCTTTGATGTAATTGTCAATAATATCGCTCATGTCTAACTTGATAAAATTGCAGCAGCCAGATAGAGTAGGGTAATGCACGACCTCGAAGGACATCTTAAAAAACTCCAAACCCCATATTTCTCATTTGATTTGGCCCAAATCAATGCAAACTACCATGAGTTCCTGTCTCTTTTTCCTGGCGTAAAGGTGTTTTATGCCATGAAGAGCAATTCTCAGTTAGAAGTGCTTAAGTCTCTACATGATGAGGGTTGTGGCTTTGAGATCGCCTCTACTGGTGAGCTGGCAAAGTTACTTGATATTGGTGTTAGTCCCGCAAAAATCATCTACTCTAATCCAGTAAAGTCTAGTAGCTCGATCGAATTAGCATTCGAAAAAGGTATAAAAAAATTCTCGTTCGATTCACTACAAGAGGTTCATAAGCTTGCAAAGCATGCTCCTGGTTGCGAAGTATTTCTGAGAATAGCAGTCTCGGAATATGGAAGTAGATTTTCAATGTCAGAAAAATTCGGCGTACTACCTACAGAGGCAGTAAGTCTGGCGAAACAAGCTGTTGAGCATGGATTAAAGTTGGTTGGCGTCGCTTTTCACGTAGGTTCTCAGGCGGAAAATCTAGCCCAGTGGCGCACCGCAATAGATGAGGTACGCAGTGTTATTGAGGAGCTCCATGAGCTTGGGATTAGACTGGATTTTCTTGATATCGGCGGTGGGTATCCGGAGTTATACAATATGACAGAGGTACCTAGTCTAGGGGAGATTGCATCCGAGGCTTTAAGTGCCGTCAGGGATCTGCCCTACAAATTAGACCTTTATGTTGAGCCAGGAAGACGCCTTGTTGCAAACGCTGCGACGTTAACAGTGTCGGTAATTGCACGATTGGAGCGCAAGGAGGAAAACTGGCTCTTTTTAGATGCAGGTGCGTATAGTGGAGTTTTTGAGGCCATGGTATTTCAGGGGAATATGCGTTTCGATATTGAGC
Organism: uncultured Candidatus Saccharibacteria bacterium; assembly: GCA_964413715.1. Taxonomy (GTDB): domain Bacteria; phylum Patescibacteriota; class Saccharimonadia; order CAILAD01; family JADZBC01; genus CAYPSN01. The sequence continues at coordinate 27,442 of CAYPSN010000006.1, forward strand.
CGCCCCCCAATCGAAACGGGCAAAATACACTATTTGTTTTGACTGGTCCCACCTGCGACAGTTTAGATACAATTAGTTATAGTGCCGAGTTGCCTGACGATATTCAAGAAGGCGATCGGTTAGTCATAAAGAATGTTGGAGCTTACAGTCTGTGTTTTGCAACCGAATTCAATGGTTTTGAAATCCCAAAAGCGTATTTTGACTAAATAAAGCCAGCATTTAACTCAAGTCTGATTCTACTTCGTGATGATCGGTGCGATCATTGTGTCGTATTGCCAGTACTCGCAGTCTGGAGGAGTGTCTAGTTCGCACACCTCAAAGTTAATATCGTGAAAACCTGCTTCTTTAAGCTTTATTAAGTGTTTAGTGGAGAAGTTTTTTGGCTCGTCTGAATAGTAGGTAAGTATCCCGTCCTTTTTAAGAAGTCTATGGGCTTCTTTGAAAAACCAGAAGTGGTTGGCATGGACCTCCTCTTCGGTAAGTGGGTATGTATCGAATAGTATGCCATCAAAGCTTTCATCTGCCATTTGGGGAGTAATATCTTCCCAGAAGCCAGTAAAAAGATGAAAGGTGCTTTGTTCTACCGATTCACGAAAATCATCGATTGCTTTTTTAGCGACATCAGGGTGGCATTCAATGACGGTGTGTGATTTTACGTGAGGATTTTGTTCAATAAAACCAGCCGATATACCCATGCCATATCCTAACTCAAGTATTGAGCCGCCGCGAAACGTTGCAATTTCTGCAAGACGTTGCATATAGCTAGTTTCCCAGTCTTCCATCACGGGGTGCCCGGCAATTTTTAGTGTGTGCTTATCAAACTTAGCTGGGGCTTCATTCCACGCTACTTTACTAACAAAGCCAATTTCCTTACGCGATTCTATTGTGTCGATTTTCTTTTTTTTGTCCATTCGATTCCTGTAAGTTGATATAGTCTTAAGAAGAATTTTAGCATAGGATAAAACTATTGTCAAAATGTAAATTTTATGGTATTATAGCGAAAGTTCGTTTAGTACCCTACAATTCGCACAATGAAAGGACGCGCGTATGAGTTATGTTGGCGATTTTATCACTGGGCTTGTGCGCGACGCGCAGTCCTACGGAGTTACTCCCGCAATCTTCGTTGCCCTCTACCTGATCACCTGGCCGCTTTGGTACTACACCATGTGGTGGGTGGTGAGCGGCTGGCACAAGAAGGATCGCGCCAAGATGGTTCGAGGTGTCTGGGCTAACCGTTTCGTTACGGTCTTGCCCTACGCATACGTCCTCTTGGCGGGTGGACGTGGTATGCCCTGGACCTGGTATGTTTTCGTACTAGGAGTTCCTACCGTCACAACCAGTCTTTTTCTTCACAAGACGAAGGATGAGGCTTGGATGGACACATGGTGGGAAAGGTATTCGCAATTTTTGACAAAATTCACCCGTCGAAAGCCTTAGAGAGGAGGCATCATGGAAGTGCTTTGTTATGAAGTCGCGTTCGGCTCGTCTGAGTACGAGGCGGCTGAGCAAGTAGAGCGGGATGTGTTCCTCGCGAACAAGTATCCCTACAACTACACGAAGTACCGCCACCAAAGCCACCTTCTCGGTGCTTTCACGGTGGATGGCCAATGCGTCGGTGCCCTCCGTCTCATCGCCACCCAACCTTACGAGATCCCGTTTTTCTCGGGAAGCGATGTGGTCGACCCGCAGCAGTGGCTCGACATGCAACGTAGGTTCGAGGAGGTCGGGACGATTGCGGTCTTGCCACACCTGGAACACCAGGGGGTCGGTATGGCGCTGTATCGTGAGGCTTGGGTCAACGCGCGCAAGCGCGGGGTAACCCATTGGGGCATCGTCCTTGAACAGGAGCGGGTCGACTTCTTCAACGACGTGCTCAACTTCGACTTCTACCCAGCAGCACCCCTTGGTTGGCGTGAGCCGGACTCGGATCGTGTCTGGGAGGATGTGGGTTCGTTCGTTGCTTCGATCGAAGCGTGTGAGCGCAAGATCGCGCAGAACAACCCCGAAGAGTGGGCATGGCTCCTGGACGCGCTGCCCCCTCAGCTACGCAGGTAGGTACTCAACGAGCAGGCCCCGGTTTAACGACCGGGGCTTTCTCGTATTTTGTGTAAATACCTCTTGTGCTATAAACTAGACAATAAGATGCTAATCAATATATTTCTCGGTGTAGTTGCTGTTGCCACAATTGTACTCGGCTTAATCGTGTACTTGAATCGACCAAAAGATAGGTCTAGTAAAGTTTTTATTCTTTTCGCTTTTTCAGTTGGCTTGTGGATAGCCTTTAACTTGTTTGCAAATCTTTCATCCAATGATACAAGCGCGCTTTTTTGGTCACGACTAACTACTGCAGCAGCAGCGTTGATTGGATACTCAACCCTTTTATTGAGCCTATCATTTCCGATACAAGCAAGATTACCAAGAAAATCGCTTATTGTCCTCGGAGTGCTACCATTAATCTTTATTGTTACAGCCCCAACATCTCTAAATGTGGTAAGTAGCTCTGCTGATGGAACTAAATTTGTTCCTGGTCAATTGTATTCATTCTTTTCTATTTATTTTCTAGCTTGTTTAGCGTGGTCACTGGTTAATTTCTTTAGAGCACTTCGGCGAGCTCAAGGTGTTCAGCGTTTACAAACAAGATTCGTTATCACAGGCATATTTCTTAGCGCAATACCCGGCATATTTCTTAGCGCAATTCTTCCTTTACTGGGGGTGAACGACTTCTTGTCTATAATGCCCGCAGTTGCATTCATTTTCGTTGCTTTTGTTAGCTACGCCATGCTTAAGCACAAACTTTTTGATATTCGGACCCTAGCAGCAAGAGCACTCACGTACGTTCTGGTAATCGCAACAATATCAGTGCTCTATGGCTTGACGGCCTTTGTGTTGGTGGGTGGGTTTATATTTAAAGACAGCCAGCTGAGTTTTGCTCAACAGGCGTTCTACGCCATGCTGGCAGTGGTCTTAGCGTTTACCTTCCAGCCGATTCGCCGGTTCTTTGAGCGCATTACGGATAAGATTTTTTATCGTGACAAATACGATCCGCAAGAGCTTATTAACGCCGTGGGGCGGATTCTGACTGCAGAAATTCGCCTGAGCGTACTTACTAAGGAAGTTACCAAAGTAATTGAAAAACAAATGCGCGTGAACAAGGTGGATATTGTAGTAGTGAATGACAAGAATATTTACTACCAAGCACGAGTATTGCGAGCTGATCGCAGCGAGCTAGAGCTAAAGGACTTGCAGGAATTAGGCAAGCCGATCTTAGTAGCCGACGACATGACGTCGGGCGACCGTAAAGACATCATGGACAAGTATGGACTAAGGGTTAGCGTAACTCTGCGAACTTCTGAAGAGTTTGTGGGCTATTTGCTGTTGGGCGAAAAGTTGAGTGGGGATATATACAATGAACAAGATTTGGCAGTACTGCGCATTATTGCCAACGAGCTAGCAGTGGCAGTGCAGAATGCCAAAGCCTATACCGAGATCCAACAGTTCAACAAAACCCTGCAAGCCAAAGTCGTGGCTGCCACGCGAAAACTCCGTAAAGCCAACGAGGACCTCAAGGAGCTGGATCAGGCCAAGGATGAGTTCATTTCGATGGCGTCGCATCAATTGCGCACGCCACTCACCACGGCAAAAGGTTACGTAAGTATGGTGCTGGAGGGTGACTTTGGCAAAATACAGCCAGCTATGAAGGAGCCACTCGAGCAATCGCTTGATAGCGCCAATAGAATGGCTGGGCTGGTGAGTGATTTACTAAACGTGAGTCGTATGGAGGCGGGTCGGTTTTTCATAGACCCAACCGACGTAGACTTAAACACCGAAGTACCTGCGGAAATTCAACAACTACAAACTTTAGCTCAGTCTAAGAACGTGAAATTGATCTACGATAAGCCAGCCAAACCGGTGCCGGTGCTCAGGCTTGATCTGGACAAGACACGCCAGGTAATTATGAACTTAGCTGACAACGCGGTGCATTATAGCGCGCCGCCTAATGGTGGTGGCGAGGTTCACGTAAGCCTAGCGCGTGAGGGTGAGGCTGTGGTCTTTAAGGTGGTTGATAATGGTATCGGCGTACCTGAAGCACAGCAAAAGAAGCTGTTTAAAAAGTTCTTCCGTGCTGGCAATGCCCAGAATACTCGTCCTGATGGTACGGGCTTGGGCTTGTACTTAGTAAAACGTGTGGTCGAGGATCAAGGCGGTGAAGTGATTTTTGAAAGCAAAGAAGGTAAAGGTTCTACCTTTGGCTTTAGAATGCCAATCCACAATAAAATTAAGCCGAACGGCAAGGCAGCGCAGAAGTTTGAAGAATCGCAAAAACAAGCCTATTCGCCAGTACCTGGTTCTGTTACTCCCGAAAAAGCATCCGAGACTACTAAAAAAGTTACATCAAAAGCAAGCCCAAAGGCCGAGACTAAAAAGCCAAGTGCTAAGAAGTAGCCGGCTTGTGTCGGCTGGACTCAAGCGTTAGACTAGAAGCAAAAGCATAGGAGGGTAGTGTGCTGCAATATTTTGTCATCTCGTTTGTGGTGTGTATGTTGATAGCTGGTGTGGTGGCGGGCATTATGCATCGTAAGAGTGAAGAGCCTGGGCATGCGCACTGGCTTGGCGCTTTCGTTTTTGCCTTGCTGGCCGCCGCGGCGCTGACGCTTTTGAATCTTGGGCGATAGCTGGTAGACTTAATACAAATGGCAGAACTCAAAAGCATTCATGACTTAGACGTACACGGCAAGAGGGTGCTGGTGCGTGTGGACTTTAACGTGCCGATGAATGGCACAACGATTACCGACGAGCGGCGCATAGAGGCCGCAGTTCCAACCCTCGAATACCTACTAGATCAAGGTGCTGGCATTATTGTGGCGAGTCACTTAGGTCGGCCAGACGGCAAAGTGGTGCAGGAATTTAGCCTAGCGCCCATTGCCGAAAAACTAGCTGAGGTAATGGATAGAAAAGTCGAGTTTTTGGCCGAAGCCGTAGGGCCAGAGGTGAGTGCCCGAGCCAGTCGACTAAAGCCCGGCGAAATTATTATGCTGGAGAATTTGCGATTTTACCCCGAAGAAGAATCCAATGGCGTGGAGTTTGCCCGCGAATTAGCTAGCCTGGCTGATCTCTACATCGACGATGCTTTTGCCTGTGTGCATCGCGCCCATGCCTCGATCGTGGGTGTGCCAGCATTGCTACCACACGCCGCAGGGTTCTTGGTAGAAGAAGAATTCCACACACTGCATGGCTTGCTCAAGAGTCCTGACCATCCGTTTGTGGCCATTATTGGTGGAGCTAAGGTTGCTGATAAGTTTGAGCTGCTTGATAGCTTGCTGCACCTTAGTGACAAAATTGTGATTGGTGGTGCTATGGCCAACACGTTTTTGCTCGCACAGGGGCATAGCGTGGGCGCAAGCATCTGTGAGCCAGACTTAAAGTCGCGCGTGGCGGACTTTATTGCCAAAGCGGCAGAGCAGAAGGTAGATTTAGTTTTGCCCGTGGATGTGGTAGTGGCAGCCTCTATTCAAGAAGGAGAACCCGTGCAAACCGTACAAGTTGATGAGATCGACACCAAAGACATGGCGCTTGATTTAGGGCCAAAAACGGTCGAGAAGATCGAGCAGGCATTGGTTGGAGTGAAGTCGGTGTTTTGGAATGGTACGTTGGGCTACACCGAAAACGAAGCTTTTGCTGCTGCGTCTACGGCGGTTGCGGATGCAATTATAGCGAGTGGTGCGCGTTCAATCATTGGCGGTGGTGATACTTCGGGATTCTTAGACCAGTACAGTAACCCAGCTAAGTTTAGCTTTGTATCGACTGGCGGCGGGGCAGCCCTCGAGCTTTTAGCTGGTAAGGAATTGCCTGGCATAGTATCATTGCAGCATTAGCATTTTAAATACCGGAGGCCACATGCCAGCAAAGAAAAAGAAACCAATTGATACAAAAAGGCTACTGGTGCGTGGACTGATTGCGCTTTCGGTCGTTTTGAACGTAGCGTTTATAATCGGGTCGTTAGCGGCTGTGTCGTATCTAAAATCCGAAAGATCTACTTTTGATATGTTAAATTTTTTGATAGGCAGCAAGCTAGATGACAAGGGTTGCATTGTGGAGAATGCAAAACAAGACCCCGACCAATCGAACTATATGCTTCGATATGGCGCAGGTGCAAAGAGCTGCGTGCGAATTACTGTCGAATCGCCAGACGGCACTATCCAATGGCCTGAAACCCTCAAGGGGCAAAAGTATTTGAAATAGACTGTAGGGATGAGGCTATAACAAAAGAGCCCCGACCAAGTGTCAGGGCTCTTAGTCGGGGCATTAGCTGCTTGTGTCAGTCCGGCTCGAGCTGGACTTCGAGCAGGATGTCGTTGCCAACCCAGCGGGTGGTGGCGCGCCAGCGCACCTCATAGACATTGGAGTCTTGGCCTGCAAGCTGCTGTAGTACGCGCTCACACATGAAATCGGCGTCGAAAAGTTCATCATCATCGAGCCGCCAGCCTTCGTCTGCCTTGAGCTCTGCCTTGTCGCTCAGGTGCATGATGCCAACATGGCTGGTTGACCACCGTCTGTAGGTGAAGCCATCAATCTGGTTTTCGAACACCAGGCTGACCAGCCGACTCAGCTCCTTGCTTCCTAGGCCGCCTTTGACCTCTACCGCAAAGAGCGGCCCTCGTTGCTTTTTCACACGTTTACTTTCTGATGGACTGTAGGACTGGCAAATTATAGTATCCTTTGCATAAATAATCAACCAAAGACAATGATTTGGCAGCCGGCTTTGCTGAGTAAGGCTGTTAGGGCAGGTGATAGACGTCGCGGACTCTACGCAATGTATAGAGAGTGCTTGGTGACTGCTCAGTGCCAGCAATGGTGGTAACAGCAGTGCTGAAGCCTGATTGCTGGGCAATTTGTGCGCTCAGGGCGTTGAACGAACCATATGGATAGGCGAGAGTAGTGATAGGTATGCCAAGCGCCTGCTCAAGTCGGCGTTTGGATTCGGCAATCTGAAACGTCTGATCGGCCGCATTCAGACTAGCCAGCGCCAAATGGTCTATGGTGTGTGCGCCAATCTCCATGAGCGGTGAAGCAGCAATGCGTTTGACCTCGTCCCAATTCATATAACTGTCGCCACATGGAGCGCCTGGCTGGCGCTCGATGCCAATGCAGTACTTGCTGCGTTCGCCGCCGATGATCATATAGAATGTTCCACGCATACTGTACTTCTCAAGGAGGTTAAAGGCGCTCATTTGGTCACTGAAGCCATCATCATAGGTTATAACTACTGGTTTTGGCGGTAGAATGCACGAGTTTCGCAATCCACAGCTCACTTGTGCCATTGAAATCGTAGTGTAGTTATGGCTTTTTAAGTACAGGAGTTGTGACTCAAAGTTGGCAGGAGTTTTGTGGTAGAGCAGAATCGGGATAGTTTTACCGGCCGGCTGTACAGAGGGTGCTACAGTTTTGGCCCTAACCGCTTTAGCCTGGCCGAGCTCGGCCAACTTGCGGCGCACAAAGTCTTTATCGGCAGTAATCTTTGCCTGAAGTGCTATGAGTTCATTAATCGCTTCGACAGGCTGAGCATGCGCAAACAGCCAATCTATTTGCTCTATTTTGTCTTCGACTGTCGCGAAACCAGGCGGGGTGATTTTGTCTTTTTGTTCCATGTCTTTGAGCGCACGAGCATCGGTCTGCACATCGATAAATTGTTCCAGAGAAGTAATAGCGTCAGATCGATTTGGTTGAGGTTTTGGTGCTGGTTGCGACCAGCCTGAGAGGAATGAGGCCACAGCAATAGTTAGCAGGGCGAAGGCGGTGATCATTATAGTTTTTCTATATGGCATGAGCTGGTTTGTTTCTTATTCTTTATTAGTCTCTTATGTAGCCAAAGGCACGCAGGCAATTATTATAGTTTAGCAAAAATACCCGCTACGCATAAACCAGCATTATACTCGCGAATTTATCTTGCTCATTGAATATTCTGTTCTACATGCTTCCAAACTTGTGAGTTCGCCCAAGAAAAAAGCTCAGTGCACGACTGAGCTCCTTTCTTGGTGACCCCACGGGGAGTCGAACCCCGGTTGCCAGGATGAAAACCTGGTGTCCTAACCGCTAGACGATGGGGCCATATCAATTGGTATGGCCAAATAACTTAGTAATACTAGCATTTTAGCGCAAAATCTTCAAGTAACGAAAGAACCCCATGGGACTTCCATGGGGCCTGGGCCAGGGCGGGGCTCGTCATTGGTTCCAGAGGGGAACCTCGGAGCCCCGCCCGGCTGTGTCGCCGTGGTGTGGGCGGGCTTGTGACTCCCCTCGGTGGGGGGGGTGAGGGGAGTCCCGTGGCTCGGTCGGGCGGCGGGAACCCGACCGAGCCGGCCTTGGCGGCTTGTTCAGCCGCCGGGCTTCACGGCCGCACCGATGTCCACCTTGGAGTTCGACACGTCCTGCACGGTGCAGTCGACGTTCTCCGTGTACGGGAGCGGGTGCGTTCCGTCCGGAAGCTTGATCTGGGCCGTCTTGCAGGTGGTGGTGACCACGTGCTTGTTGCCCTTCTCGTCCACGATCGTGCGCGTCTTGGTCAGGTCGACCTTGATGCTGGTGCACGAGGTGGCGCTCCGGGTGAACTTGGCGCTGAACCCGAGCTGGTGGGTTGTGAGGTAGGCGTTGTAGCCCTCCTCCACACCAGCCCGCTTCTGGTCGCAGACACCGTCGTTGTAGCCCTTCTGGACGCCGTGGTTGTACCCGTCCGTGTAGTGGTTCCGGTAGGCGATGACGCCGACCAGGGAGGCCACGACGGTCAGGATCACCGCGCCGATGATCAGGGCCTTCTTGGTGTTGGCGTTCATTGCCAACCTCCTTTCCTCTTGCGAGGATAGTTGTCGTCTAGGCCCGGATGGCTTCGATCGACAGTTAGGATATACTATCACACAACAATAAATATGTCAATACCTTTTAACAAGAATCTGCAGAGAAAATTGCTTTAACAGATAGAGAAAATTAATTAAAGCAAAAAGAAAAGCCCACGTGAGCTTCTCTTTTTGTCCGTCGTCGTTGACGAACAGAGAAGCCCTCGTGGGCTGTGTGTGGCTAAGCCTGGATGACGACCCAGCCGTGCGCTGCACGGTAGGCCATGACCGCCGCCGTGATCAGCAGCAAGGTCAGGATAAGCAGCAGCATGTGCCGCGGCTTGATGTCGGCATATTCCACTTCGTTGCTATCCATTTCCTCTCCCCTCAGAGGATCGGGGCCACCATCAGGCAGATGATGGCCAGGCTGAACACGAGTGCGCAGGCTTGGAGCCGGCGCGGGTACGGTCCCTGGCGACGCTGCCAGGTAACCGTTGGCTTGTGACCAGGCACGTGACGGACACGTGGCGGGGTCGTGCGGTAGCTGTCGATTTGGCTCATCTGGTTCAGGACCACGTGACGAAGACGCCGACCATGACGATGAAGATCACGAGCATCCCGAGCATTGCTCGGTTAGCCCTCAGCCAGCCGGTCATCGCAGCCCCACCCACATGAGTCCCGCACCGACGAAGATGCAGAGCACCAGGTAGGGCCAGGTGGCGCGGATGATCGAGTAGTTCTTCTTGGTGTTGGGTTGCTTGGGATCCTGGGCTTGCCACCACGGCTTGCTCGGCATGTGTGCTGGCTCCATATGTTCGTGTGCCAACTGGCACCTCCCCCTTGTTTGTGATTTCGATGTGCGAAACGTGGCTCAACTATAGACCTCACGGGCGGAAAAGGCAATATCTTTGGCAAAAGTTACAAAAAAGCCTATAATTAAGCATAAGTATTAACCTGGGCGACAGATATGCGAAAGCCAACACTGATTGTGGCTAATTGGAAGATGCACCTGAAGGTGACCGAAAGCTTGGCGCTGCTTGAGCGCTTGGGTGCTCATACGGATGTGCCGTATGGGGTAGAGGTGGTTGTGTGTCCTGGCGTGCACGCTACGGCCACCGCCAAGCTGTACATAGAGGCGTTGGAGCTACCATTTAAGCTGGGGGTGCAAAACGTCAATGAGCACGACGAAGGCGCACTGACGGGCGAAGTTTCGGCCGCAATGGTACGTGATTTGGCAAGCTATGCAATCTGTGGCCATAGCGAGCGTCGACAAAACTATGGCGAAACCAGCAAGCAAGTGGCAGCCAAAGTAGCCGCCAGCGTGCGTGCCAAGTTGCGACCGATTCTATGCGTGGGCGAAAATTTACACGAGCGTGAAGCTGGGCACGGTAAGCGTCGGGTGCTTGATGAGCTAAGAGTTGGCTTGAGCATGGTGCCGAAGAGCGAAGCCAAGCATGTAATAGTGGCCTACGAACCAATCTGGGCAATTTCGACCACCAAGCACGCTAAAAACGCCGAACCCAAAGATGTAGAGGCAATGCTTCGGGCAATTCGTCACGAGCTCGAAGAGCATTATGGCGAGGAAATTGGTGCCCAAATTAGCATTCTCTACGGCGGGAGCGTCGACAGCCACAATGCCCCTTCCTACCTGGGGCTTGATGACTGCCAAGGGCTGTTAGTTGGCGGTGCCAGCCTAAACTGGGCAGAATTTGGCGCTATCGTGCGCAGTGCTGGCCACGATGAGCCTCGACACCCTGTGGCTCACGCCGTATAATACGACAGAAGATTATAAGGAGAAGTAATGGCAAAACTTAGCTATGGCGAAAAAGCCCCTGATGTAATAAACGTTGTTATCGAAATTCAGCGTGGTGGACGCAACAAGTACGAGTTTGATAAAGAGAGTGGTCAGCTGGTGTTGGATAGGGTAAACGCAACTATGCTTGGCTACCCCACGGACTATGGCTACGTGCCTGATACGCTGTGCGAAGATGGCGACCCAATTGATGCGTTGGTCGTAATTGATGAATCTGTGCCGCATGGTGTAGTCGTGCCGTGTCGCCCAGTTGGTGTGCTGTACATGATTGACGAAGGCGAAGGTGACGAAAAGCTCATCTGCGTAGCGGCCGATGATGTTACCAAGGATCATGTCCAGACGGTTGATGATTTGGGTGTGAATTTTAGGCAGATCGTCGAACACTACTACAGGCACTACAAGGACTGGAGGAAGGATTGGAAGGGGAGCGACATCAGCTTTAACGGCTGGGGTGACGCAGACGCCGCCAAGAAGGTGATTCAGGAATCAATCACTCGCGCTCAGGGCTAAAAACGAGACCTTCGTTTGAGGCTAAATCAGCTTTAGGCGGTTGTGTTTTGATTGACACGTGAACACAATTTTAATACGATAGACCAGATAATATAAAAAGCAAAACTGTCTTCGCTCACAAACTAGAGCGCAAAAACAAAAGCCCATTCATTAACGAAAGAGGCTTATTATTTTACCAAGCAGTAGACCAAGGGGACTGAGGAGGGGTACACAAACAAGCCCTCTTAAGCGCTTTTTTACACAGCTTCGACAACAATTTACGCTTAGTCGACTCATTGCTGGTGGGGTGGTTTTGACCGCTGCACTTACATTGAATAGCTATGCGCAGAATAACCTAAATCTTAGTAGCAAGGCTTATGCCGATGGCCAGCACTTGGTGAGTGTGTACGTCGATGGCAATAAAAAAGTTATTGCAACTGCCGCCGGTAGCGTTGGCGCAGCTCTGAATCAGGCTGGCGTAGAACTTACCCAGGGCGACGTGGTAGAGCCGGCTGTGGACACCAAGATTGATCAGCCAATATATAACATTAATGTGTATCGAGCATTGCCGGCTACGATTTACGATGATGGCAAGAAAGTGCAGGTCCTCACGGGCTATCAGAGCCCACGGCAAATTGTAGTGGCTGCAGGGCTAACGAGTTATCCTGAAGACGTTGTTACTATGGACCGCGTAAATGATTTTCAGCAGGGCGGCACTGTTGGTCGACAGATCACAATTGACCGAGCTAAGCCCGTGCAGGTAGTAATCGCAGGGCAGGTATATAATTTCCGTACGCAAAAAAGCACCGTAGGCGAGCTCTTTGCCGAAAAAGGCCTGGTTGTCGGAGGTGAAGACGTGGTGAATGCTCAGCTCGATGCCCCTATTAGCGCCGGTCAGCGCATTGTGGTTAATCGCTTGAGTCAGACAATCGAGCAAACCAAGCAGCCAATTGAAGCAGGGGTGCGCTACGTGTACGACGCGAATCAGCCGGTTGGCTACACCTCTGTTACAGAACAGGGTAAGGCTGGGGTAAAGCTCGTGAGCTACTTGGTGAATCTAAAAGATGGTGATGAAACTGGCCGCGCATTGCTAGAAGAAAAGGTACTCGAGCCAGCCGTGGCGCGGGTTATTGTAAAGGGCAGCAAGGTAGACCCCGTGGGCGATAACGCACTATTGCTGTATAAGCTTCGCATGTGCGAAACTGGTGGAGACTATCGCAAAAACAGCGGGAATGGGTACTACGGCGCCTACCAATTCTTAGACAGCACCTGGGATAAGTATGGTACTGGCTATGCACTTGCTTCGGATGCGCCTGCTGCAATTCAGGACGCAGTAGTGTTGCGCAACGTTCGTGCGAGTGCTGGTGGTTTTTGGTCGCAACACCCTGGTTGCTCGAAGATTCTTGGCTTGCCTAAATATCCGTATTAATCAATGGATCTTACAAACCTAGCCAACGTTCGGTTGGCACTCAAACTCGCCGGCCTGTCTGCCAAGAAATCACTTGGCCAGAACTTTTTGGTAGACAAGGAAGCTTTACAGGAAATTGTAGCAACGGCCAGCCTTGCTCCGCATGATGTCGTATTGGAAATCGGGCCAGGCTTAGGTGTGCTGACCGACGAATTGGTCCAGCATGCCGAGCGCGTAATTGCCTTGGAGGCCGATACGGACTTTGCGCAAATACTGGAGCGTAGAGCGCCCGACAATCTGCAGGTTATTGAAGGTGATGCCTTGCAATATGATTTAAACACCTTGCCTCGTGGCTATAAGGTGGTGGCAAATCTGCCATATTACATTACCTCGCCGCTGATTCGCTTTTTGCTCGAGGCCGAAAACAAACCGGCCAGCATGACGGTGCTTGTGCAAAAAGAAGTTGCTGAGCGCATAACAGCCAGGCCTGGTGATATGTCCGTCTTGGCATTTAGCGTGCAGTATTATGCTGCTGCTCAACTAGCAAGAGTAGTCGCGGCAGAGAGTTTTTACCCTGCTCCAAAGGTAGATTCTGCAATACTCCACTTGGAGCTTCGTAGTCAGCCCGCTTTTGCCGCCGACACTAAGAAGCTCTTTCGTTTGGTTAAGGCTGGTTTTGGTGAAAAGCGCAAGATGCTGAAGAATGCATTGGCTGGTGGCCTGGCAATCAGCGGCGAAGAGGCCGCTCGGCTTCTTGAATCAGCCAACATTGGTGCGACGGCTCGCGCGCAGGAATTATCGCTCGAGCAGTGGGAAAAACTCTACCGCGCATTCGAAGCCCACACTGCTCGCTAACAGAAGTGCTTATGCTACAATAGGCATATGTTTTTATTGCAACGGTATCGTCGTAATCTGCGTGGTGTAGCTCTGCTCCTGACCGGCATATCCCTATTGGTGTTGGGCGGCCATAAACTGTATGCGCAAAGCAACTTCAATATCGATACAAAGCTTACTTATCAAGTTGAGAGCAGCGGTAGCACCAAAGTAGTCGAGGACTACACCGTAAGCGGCGGAAGTAGCAATACCTACTTGGACAGAATAACGCTCTCTACGCCGGTTGATGATGCCCGCGAGATTCAGGCTAACTATGCCGATGGTGGGGCCATACCATTTGCCACCGCCGTTAAAACCTCGACCAAGCAGGGCTACACATATTCTTACGTAGAAATTGCTTTGAAGTTCCCCCGCAAAAACACTGGCGGCGCTGCGTGGAAGTTCCAGGTATCGTATGCCACGGCTAAACTAGTCGACAACAAGGGATTGGCCAGGACACTTTACGTACCAGCGCTGAGTAGTGACAGTACAAGCTCTGGTACCTACAGCGTGTATGTAACGGTACCGCGTGATTTTGATCAGCCTCGCAGCTCGGGCGCGGTACCTACTTCGGAAGGCATTGTGGATGGTCGAGCGGTGTATAGCTTCACTCAAGAAGACTTAGCCAAGCAGGCAGTGGCTCTTACGTTTGGCGACAAAACGATTTACAACGTGAACTTTAATTTTCCGCTCAGAAACGATGGCGCCATACCACGCACGCTGACCGTAACTCTACCCCCGGACACTTCGAGCCAAAAGGTGTATGTGAAGTCACTGGACCCAAGGCCCCGCGCCACTCGGCTGGATGCTGATGGCAATGTGTTGGCCGACTACATCGTTCCCCCAAAGAGCAGCCTGACGGTTAAGACTGATATATCGGCCGAGGTAAGATACTTGGAATACGATTTGTCGGCGAGTGGTACAAAATCAGATATACCAGCCAGTTTAGCCAAAACATACACTATGCCAACTAAGTACTGGCAAAGTCTCAACCCTGACATTATTGTTAAGGCCAAACAGGCAGCCGCAGGATCGGATAAGGTTGCCGACCAGGTGCGTGCAATCCACAAAACTGTCGTTGAAACGTTGACGTACAATGACGCCAAGATTAAATACAATGTGCGCCAGGGTGCCTTAAAGGCTTTGCAGAATCCAACCAACGCCGTGTGCCTAGAATATTCTGATTTAATGGTGGCGCTTTTGCGTGCTCAAGGCATTCCTGCGCGCATGCCAGTTGGGTATGCTTACACAGGGGACTTAAAAGCATCCAAAGAAGTGGCAGACTCTTTGCACTCGTGGGTGGAAGCTTATGTACCAAATGTGGGCTGGGTGAATGTCGACCCAACTTGGGGAGAAAAGTATGATAATTTTGGCAAAAGCGACTTAGACCACTTTGCTTTTGCAATCTGGGGTAAGGATGACAGCTTGCCGGCAGCAGTAATGGCTGGTGATGCAGACCAGGGCTATCAGTATGAGCAAACAAAAATCAGCTATGGCGGTGAGTTAGTAAAGCCAAAGCTAACGGCCGAAGTACGCGCCACGCAATGGGTGATTTTGCCTTTTGTAAGTGTAGTGCAGTACAAAGTAAGTGGCCCCGAGGGAGTGGCTGGTGATAACTATGAACTAGTGGTAGATGGGGCAATAAACAAGAAAATCGATCTCGGCTCTTTGGCGCCAAGCCAAGTGGTGTCCGGCTTTTTGCCGGCTATTGGTAGTAATTTTGCTCGCACAATAAACTTTAACTTTAAGCAGGCCGGCGTTGCACCCGCACCACTAAGCACTGCTTCGACGCAACCAAATTACATACCACTGATCATCATCATTACGCTTGTGATTGTGATCGTGCTCTTGCTATTGGTAAAATGGATGCTCAAACGACGTAAGGCCAAGGCCGATGAAACTGGCACAAAAAACGTCGCAAGCACCAAGGCCGAAGTGCAAACGGGTGCAACGCAGCCAAGATCGCAAGAAGAAATTTTAAAAGACATCGCCGAACGAACCAAGAAGATAAAAGATGAATAGCGCAAACAAGCCAAATACATTTTATGTAACAACCTCAATCCCATACGTTAATTCCACACCGCACTTAGGGCATGCTATGGAGTTTGTGCAGGCCGATGTATTGGCGCGATGGCGCCGTGCTTGTGGGGACGACACGTTCTTCTTGACCGGCACAGACGAGCACGGCCAGAAAAACTGGCAAACAGCCGAGAAAAACGGCATGGAAGTCGCTGAATTTACTGCTCGAAATACCGAGTCATTCCGCACTTTGACACAGCTCTTGCATATATCAAATAACTACTTTGTCCGCACCACTGATGACCGTCATAAAGCCGCCGCGCAGAAGATATGGAACGAGTGCTCGCACGACATTTATAAAGACACGTATAGTGGTTCGTACTGTGTCGGCTGCGAACGATTCTATCCAGAAAAAGAAATTGTCGATGGCAAGTGCCCGATTCACGAGACCGAACTAGAATACAGCGAGATGGAAAGCTACTTTTTTCGACTCAGTAAGTACACCGACCAAATACGCAGTTTGATTGCAGATGATAAACTTAGAGTCTTACCGGCGAAGCGCAAAAACGAAATGCTAGCTTTCGTAGATGGAGGTCTAGAGGATGTTTCGATTTCGCGTCCGAAGTCTCAGCTGCCGTGGGGCGTCGAAGTACCATCCGATAGTTCGCATGTCATGTACGTGTGGTTTGATGCATTAACGAATTATATCTCGGCAATTGGCTATGAAGACAATAGTGAGCAGTTTGCTCAGTGGTGGCCAGCTCAGGTGCATGTGGTAGGTAAAGACATCGCACGTTTCCACTGCTTATTGTGGCCGGCGATGCTGCTGTCGGCTGGCTTGGATACACCTCGCAGTGTGTATGTACATGGTTTTATTAATGCAGTAGGCGGCACAAAAATGAGCAAGAGCTTAGGCAATGTTGTAGATCCAGACGAGATAATTGCCACCTATGGCGTCGACGCCTTGCGTTATTATTTGCTCCGCGCCATTCCAAGCGATAATGATGGCGAGTTTGGCCTGGAAAGACTTGGCTTGGTCTATAACGCCGATTTGGCCAATGGTCTAGGTAATCTCGTTCAGCGTGTGGCGAGTATGACAGTGAAGTATTGCGATGGTGCTTTTGCAGTTGCACAGGCTGAGAAGATTGATATTAGTAAGCAGCTTAATGATTGTCGGTTTGATCGCGCACTCGAGCAGATATTTACTCACATAACTATACAGAATCAGCGCATTGAAGAAAACAAACCTTGGGAGCTCGCAAAGAATGACTCTGCCGCGGTAGCGGAGCTGCTGGCAAGCCTGATTGCTCATATCAAAACTATCGGTGAAGCACTCACGCCATTCTTGCCCGAGACTGCCGAAAAGATTGATGCAATTTTTAAAGACGGCAAGGTCGACACTTCGGTTGGTATGTTATTCCCGCGGATTGATTAATGCTGGTTGATACACACGCCCACATTCACTTCGAAGATTATAAAGATGACTTGGATGTGATTTTTGCCAACGCGGTCGCTAATGACGTGGGCACAATTGTTTGTGTCGGCACCGACGAAGAAGATTCGCACCGTGCCTTGGATTTCGTTACTGACGAGCTGGTGCTTAAGAAGTCGCATGGCGTTAAGCTTGCCGCTACTGTGGGCCTCCACCCACACGAAGCCAAACGTGGCCAAGCTGCATTGGAAGCCATTACCTTTTTGGCAAAAATGGGAGAGCCAATTGCAATAGGCGAGTGCGGACTTGATTACTATCGCAATCTATCTAGTCGTGATGAGCAAATTATCGCGCTTAAATATCAAATAGAATTAGCCCAAGAGTTGAACTTGCCGCTTGTCTTTCATGTGCGAGATGCCTGGGACGATTTCTTTACGACGCTTGCTCAGTACGAAGGCATTCGTGGTGTGGTGCATAGTTTTACCGGCGGCGTAAAGGAGGTTGAGCAGGCCAGTGCAATGGGTTTATATTTCGGACTCAATGGCATTATGACCTTTACAAAAGAGGAGCTACAGTTAGATGCCGCACGCCTGGTGTCAAGCGATCATCTGCTTTTAGAGACCGATTGTCCATTCTTAAGCCCGGCACCGTTGCGCGGCAAGCGTAATGAGCCCGCCAACGTGGCTGTGGTGGCGAGGTTCTTGGCTGACTTGCGAGGCGAGCAATACTCTGACTTGGTGAAGCAAACCCGCGATAACTACGAGCGCCTGTTTGCTGCTTAGGCGTATTACACCTGTTAAAATGCTAGAAAATATGGTATAGTATGCTGCTATGAAACAAGAACAGCGTATTTATCTTGACCATGCAGCGGCTACACCGCTTGATCCTCGTGTTTTCTCAGCAATGCGCGAAGTACGAGGGGTTTTTGCGAACCCGAATTCGCAATATAGCGAGGGTCGACAGGCGAGAAATGCCTACGAGGCAGCTAAGAAGCGATTGGCTACGACACTAAACGTACGAGCCAGTGAAATAGTCATTACCTCGGGTGCAACTGAGTCAGATAATTTGGCGATTCTTGGGAGTGTGCGGCCGAACCTTGCTCAAGGAGCGCACGTGGTGAGTTTAGCGACTGAGCATAAATCCGTACTGATGCCACTGGAACAGTTGCGTCGCGAAGGTGCCAAGGTAGACTTTGCGGCAGTTGATGCAGCTGGGGTAGTGGATCTGGCAAGACTTGAAAAGTCGATAGGGGAGTCTACGGTGCTGGTCTCGATTAGCTATGCTTCGAGCGAATTTGGCACGATTCAGCCAATGGCAAAAATAAAATCAATCATCGATCGAGTGAAAAAAAAGAGGGTAGAGCAGGGAAGTCTCACTCCCCTACTTCTCCACTCCGACTGCTCGGCCGTGGCGGGTTTACTCCCCCTCTCCCCTGCTCGCCTAGGTCTCGATTTCATGACGCTCAACCCTGCTAAGTTTTACGGCCCTCATGGCGTCGGCATTTTATTTGTGAAAGCGGGCACTGTTCTTTCACCAATCATGTATGGTGGAGGGCAGCAGTATGGCCTGCGACCCGGCAGTGAAGATGTCGCGTCGGTCGTTGGTGCTGCCTGTGCGCTGGAGCTGGTCGAGTCCGAACGAGAGCTTGAATCGCGTCGGCTAAGCGCACTGCGTGATGAAATAATTCGTGGCCTGGAGGCTATTCAGCCAAATATGCAGCTTAACGGTCACAGTACTAAGCGCTTAGCGAACAACATTCACATAAGCTTGCAAGGTGTGAATGGCGAAGACCTCGTCGCCAAATTCGACGCGCATGGCATCGCGGTTTCAACCGGTGCGGCATGCGCTGCGGCCGACGAAGAACCAAGCCATGCATTGCTAGCCCTTGGTCTCAGTCGCGAACTGGCACAGGGTTCGGTGAGGATAACACTCGGCAAACTCACCACCCAGCAAAAGGTCCAGAAGTTTTTGCAGGTTGCCGAGCGAATCTTGGGCTAACTTGGTAGAATTATACGTATGAAGAAGCTTCTGATATTTTTGACGATAGTTTTGGGATTGTGCGCCAGCTTGGCTGCTGCGGTATTCTTTGGTTTGGGTTTCTATCTTTCGCCGCAAGATAAGTTGGTGCCAGCCGATGCCATTGTAGTGGTTTCGGGTGGCCAAACTACTACGCGGGCGATATATGGCATAAAGCTTTTCAAACAAGGCTATGCTCCGACTATTGTTTTCAGCGGTGGTGCGCTTGATGATGGACCATCGAACGCCAAAGCGATGCGACAACAGGCGCTCGAGGCTGGGTTGAGTGACGACAATATTCTTCTTGATGAGTATGCTCAGAACACCTATGAAAATGCCGTTAATTCCAAAAAACTCCTTGATGAAGTTGGGGCTAAAAAGATCATTTTGGTTACTTCGCCCTATCACCAGCGTCGACTTAAGCGTACGTTCGAACACGTTTTCGGGCCTGGTTATACCTTCATAAGCTCTTCGTCTGTTGATAGCCGTTGGAGTAAATCTGGCTGGTGGCAGGGGGGCTTCAGCTTTAACATTTCTATGAGTGAGTTGAATAAGCTGCTCTACATAGAGCTGACGGGAAACTACCGGTGAAGCAAGTAGTTTATGTAGGCCTGTCTGGCGGAGTAGATAGCTCGGTTGCGGCGGCGTTGCTTAAGGAGCAAGGTTACGACGTCGTTGGCGTATTTATGAAGAACTGGAGCCGCGACATCGGTGACATGCATTGCCCGTGGAAGGAAGACTTAGCCAGCGCTCGTAGTGTAGCCGCCCATCTTGATATCGAACTGAAAGTATATGATTTTGAGGCCGAGTACTTTGATAACGTTGCCAAGTACATGATAGAAACCTACCAAAAAGGCCTAACCCCCAACCCAGACATTATGTGCAACGCCGAAATAAAATTTAAAACTTTTGCTGAGCGTTGTTTTGCCAAAGGGGCAGACTATATTGCTACCGGGCACTATGCACGGGTCGAGCACAACCCCGCAAGGCTTTTTCGGGCCATAGATGCCACGAAGGATCAAACGTATTTTCTATATCGCGCTCCCCTACGTAATTTAGAACGCACACTCTTTCCGCTGGGTGACCTGCCAAAAACGAAAGTGCGTGAGCTGGCACGTGAATTTGGTTTGCCAACGGCAGATCGGCCCGATTCTCAAGGGCTATGCTTCGTAGGCAACATCCCAATTCGAGACTTTTTAGGTGAATACATTCAGCCAAAAGCTGGGGATATTGTTGATCAAGACGGTCAAGTTGTTGGCCAGCACGATGGCATGTTCTTTTACACCATAGGTCAAAGACACGGCTTGGGCATAGGTGGCGGCAAGCCGTACTTTGTTTACAGTATTGATGCCCAAAACAATGTTCTGCACGTTACGACCGAGCCAGAATCGCCAGAACTGAACAAAGAAGAGCTGACGGTGCAAGACTGTGTTTGGCATGAAGTCCCCCAAGAAGATAGTGAGTACTTAGTACAAATCCGCTACCGCTCGAAGCCGAAAATGGCACGACTACACAAGACTAAGTCGGGCTACAGAGTGAGGTTTGCTTCGCCAGAGCGAGCAATAACACCTGGCCAATCTGCCGTAGTTTATGATGGCGAAAGGGTAGTTGGTGGTGGCATCATAGCATAAGTGCTATAATCACTTTCATGGAAACGCCTCAATCATCTCCGCAGCCAAATCATCCCGAAGAAAAAATTAAGAATCCAAAACCACCCCACACATATCATGTGTCTTGGCCGGTTCTGTTTATTCTCGTGCTGGTTTCAGTGGGTATTTTTGGTGGCTGGGCGTACACGCGCTTTAACAAATATCAAAGTCAGCTCAGTGCCAAAGAAGAGGCATTGAACAATAAGCAAAAAGAGCTCGATCAGGTAAAGGCTGATCGTGACAAGGCGGCTGATAGTTTGATTCAAGCTTCTGCAGACGCTGGTTATATAACGATTACAGAATGGGGAGTGAAGTTTAAATCCTCTAGTAGTGATGGCCTGATATATATTGTTAAGGGTGGGGATATTATGTTTTCCTCTACTAAGTTGATGACGGCAGCTGTTGGCCCTTATTTCAATAATCCTGGAGAACAGGCAAAGTACGGAACTTGTAGCCCGGCAGATGCACCCCTGGGAATTTTAAACAGATACAAGGCGGGCGAAAGCTTCAATGGAGCCCCGATTGAAACAAGCTCACTAGCTGTAAAAGCAGGTGGCTATTACTTTGTCTTAGTTTCGCCTAATGGGCCTTGCTCACAAGACAAAACCACGCAAGATCTTCAGACACAACAAAACGCGGCGCTTAAAGAAGCAGTCAAGACTCTCGTTCCTGCCAACTAGCCCTCGATTTGCACCTGATCAGATGGTATAATATCGGCTATGAATGCTGCCGAAATACGTAGAAAATATTTTGAATTCTTTGAGTCCAAAGGACACAAGGTTATTCCCCGTGCCAACATTGTGCCGCAGGAAGACCCAACCACACTGTTTACTGGATCGGGCATGCAGCCGCTTTTGCCGTATCTGCTTGGTCAACCACATCCGGCCGGAACGCGCGTAGTTGACTCACAAACTTGCTTTCGAGCTGAGGACATAGATGAAGTTGGAAACAGACGCCACACCACTTTTTTTGAAATGTTGGGCAACTGGAGTTTTGGTGACTATTTTAAGTCGGAACAAATTCCATTCTTTTTTGAGTTTCTGACAGATGTGGTTGGGCTCGATCCAAGTCGACTGTATGTCACCGCGTTTATAGGGGATGAAGAAAACAGTATCCCTAAAGACACAGAGGCCGTTGAGCTGTGGAAGGGCTTGTTTGCACGCAAGGGCATTGACGCAAAAGTAGCTGAAATCGGCTCAGAGGAGGCGGGCTACAAGCGGGGCGTGCGCGATGGCGAGCGAATCTTTTATTATGATGCTAAGAAGAACTGGTGGAGCAGAGCTGGTGTGCCAGCCAACATGCCAGCTGGTGAACCAGGCGGTCCAGATAGCGAAGTATTCTATGACTTCGGTATTGAGCACGACACATCTTTCGGTGAACATTGTCATCCAAATTGTGACTGTGGCCGATATATGGAGATTGGTAATTCGGTATTTATGCAGTATGTTAAGCGTGCCGATGGCGGATTTGATGAGCTCAAACAGCGCAACGTGGACTTTGGGGGCGGACTAGAGCGGATTGCTGCTGCTGCAGAGGGCAGTGGAGACATGTTTAAAATTAGCTTGCTGTGGCCAATTATTGAAAAGCTAGAAAGCCTGTCGGGTAAGAGGTACGAAGACGAGGCTTTGTCGATGCGAATAATTGCCGACCATTTACGGGCTGCAGTATTCTTGGCTGTGGACGGTGTAGTGCCAAGTAATACAAAACAGGGCTACGTAATGCGACGCTTTGTACGGCGAGCTATTCGTCAGGGATTGCGGCTTGGTCTAAGTGATGACTTTTTGGGTGATGTCACAGAGGTAATCGCTGGGCTGTACAAAGAAGACTATCCTGAGATTGCTGAACACGAAGTGGCAATTACACAAACACTCATGCAGGAAGAAAAACAATTCCGCCAGACGCTTGAGCGTGGCTTGCGCGAGTTCGAAAAGCTCACTTCAG
>CAYPSN010000007.1:0-1180 GCA_964413715.1 uncultured Candidatus Saccharibacteria bacterium
GCGAAGTAGAGTTCAAAACGCTTGAGCACGGGCGGGTAATTGCCGCAGTTGGCGTACCCGCCCCATATGTAGAAGCCCCCGCCGGGGATCAGCACCCGGGTGATGTTCCCGAACCACGCCGCCAGCAGGCGGTCGAACTCGGCATCGCTCACGAAGTCGTTCGCGAGGGGTCGGTCCTTGGCGCGCATCTTCTTTGCCGCACGCGGGCCGTTCTTGTTCTGTGTGGGCTTGAAAGACGAGTTGCCCGCCGCAATCGCGTTGTTAGAACGCGGCTCGACCTTCACGTTGTACGGCGGGTCCGTGTTCACGAGATGGATCGGTTGCCCGTCCAGCAGCGTATCGAGGTCTTTGGTGCTGGACGAGTCGCCGCACATCAGTCGGTGGCTGCCAAGCGCGTACACGTCGCCGCGCTTCGTCTTAGGAACATCGGGCGCAAGCGGAACTTCGTCAGGGTCTTCGTGGGATTCAAACTTGTCGAGCAGAATGATCTGCTCGTTGAGTTCTGCCGACGTAAGCGGGATCACCGTAGACAAAGAATCCAGATCAAGATTGAGTTCCTCCACTGCGGACTTGATGAGTTTGAACTGATCGGTCTGACTTGTCTTAAACCATTCGGCGTTCAATCGGTAGTTCACGAGCGCAGCTTCCGCATCGCTGATCTCGCCGTAGTCCAGAACAGGAACCTGCTCGACGCCTAGTCCGCGTAGCACCACGAGGCGATGATTGCCGTCAAGCGACTCGTACCGTCCGTCCGGCTTGCGTCGCACAACGAGGACACCAGCACTCTGATCCGCCTTGATCGACTCGCGGAGTTTTGCGAGTTGGTCTTCGGTGCCAGCTTCTTTTGGATTCCAAGGCGCTGTATCTACGAGGCCGATGTCAAGAAGTTTTGGTGTGGACCGCAGCGTAAACTTAACATCGATTTTGACAGACTTCGCGGGTTTAGGTTTCGACGACTTAGCCATTGCTCATGCACTCCGTAGGTCAAACACCCGCATCATTGACGCTTCGACGCTCGACAAATGTACCGCATGTACCACAATGTGACTGCACGCACACGGTCGATGCATGGTGCCACGAATAGCGCCGTCGAATCTAGCCCGCCAGATAGCACCACAAGTGACTTTGCCATCGGAACTCCTAAATTGCATGGTGCAATTCGACAGTGCCATTATAGCGT
>CAYPSN010000007.1:1280-3317 GCA_964413715.1 uncultured Candidatus Saccharibacteria bacterium
AGATGTCTCGACACGACCAAAGTGCGGTACGGAATCTGTATCCAATCGGCAAACTCCATGACTGTGGCATGGCTGGATGTGAGCCAGAGTTTGCGTATCTCAGGCCAGTTATATTCTGGCTTGCCATCGCGCTTAGATTGGGCCGCAACGCCCATGCGATAGCAGTTGCGATCCGTGAACTTTGGCAATGTTTGTACTGATACCTCTTTCATTCTGACAATCCGCCGCCGGTGTAGTTGATTTTGCCGCCGTCGATCAAGAACCTGTTGTCTTTGCACTTCGCTATCGCACGGGTCATCATAGCATCGTACAGCTTGCGGTTTGAGCGCAAAGCCTCCAAGAACTCCCGGACATTTCTGTACTTGCGCTCGTTCTTCGTACCGGGCATCTTGACAACCGGGCGGTTAGCACTGGTCATCTGCACCAACCCATTGTCGGCGCACACTTGTAGCAACTCGACCTCGGCACTGATGCCTTTGCCGGTTTCCAAGTGATATTCCACCATGCCGAGTTGCCCGCTGACTTTGTTCTTCATGGTCTTAATACGGCACACTTTTCCGTGCTCGAACCAAGGCGTGTGCTTAGGCCCTTGCACGTCGATGCGGATGGTGTCGTTATATCGCAGCCCTTTGCCGCCGGGGGACGTGCGCGGGTCTCCGAAACTCACGCCGATCTTATCCCGCCATTGGTTCACGAACACCACGACAATCTGATACTTGCGAACGGTCCCGGCGGTCATGCGGAAGAATTTGTTGATCTGACGCGGCAGAATGCCGACGGTGCTTTCCCGCATGTGCTTCTCTGACTCTTCTCTCGGCAACATGGCAGGAACAGAATCAATGGCGAGCATTCCGACCTCGCCGCTTTTCATCAGCGTGATGCCAGCCTGCAACCCGTCTTCCATGATCTCCGGCTGGAGGATGAAAGCGTTGGCGTCGCTGGCGCTGGCCTTGCTGCTCGGATCGTACAGACGCGCGGACGGCGCAATAGCCTTGACGTACCGCAAGTCTACAGTCTGCTCAAAGTCAAGGTAGACGACTTTACGAGGCACAGGGATTGCCCGCCTGCCTTTGTCGTCGTCTACCATTATCACATCGTCCGGCTGCGACAACACGGCTTCCATCAGCGTCGCGGTTAGAGTTGATTTGCCGGAACCTTCCGCACCGAGTATCTCGATGAACGATCCGGTAGGGAGGCCCGGCGCATAGTTTGGCCCGGCGAGTAGTTCTCCAAGCCCGCGATGCCTCGTTGGAATCGTCCGCCGCTCCGTAGGCACGCCGAATGGTCGGTTTACGTCCTGTTTGATGATCTCCAACGCGGCCTCGATGCCGGTGCCGGTTGTAATCTTTGGCGAGCGCTTAGCCATCTTTCCTCCACATCTCAGGCTTGATCCCGTATGCCTTGTTTGCCGCCGCAATAGCTACGACCATCGCGTCTACCTCGTGCTCGTTCATCAGGTGTATGCCGAAGCGGATAGACAGGCCCGACGCCACGGCGATCTTGGTAGGGTTAGACCGTTTGAACTTCGACTTGGGATACCTTGCCTTCGCCCACGCCTCACGCGAGTACCCGGGCCAGTTAGGAACGGCCAGACGCTTGATGTTGCCGATAGCGTGCATAGTGATATCTTCTTGCCCGCATCTCGTCCACACTGCTGCACGGATAGCGCCCACGACCTGCCCGACAACTGGTAAACCAAACTTCGAGTTGAACGAGAAGTTCTCCATGCCAAGGCACATTTCCGCATGACGCTTATTCGCAACCAATTCACGGCGGGCTGTCTCTACCTGCTCCACTGCGAACTCGGCGATATTGTGCAGCCGCTCACCCATTGCACTGCGCGGGGACGTGACGCACGTATCCGTACCCCAACCGAGCACCCGCGCCTGCCGCTTTGAATTGCACCATGCAAATAACAACCGGGCGCAGCCGGTGTTGGCGAGTGACGGGTCAAACCCTACCGAGCATGCGACGATATCAGACATAAACGCGCCGCACATCTTTCGACGTACGGCGCGCTGAGGTGGAAAGAGCGCG
>CAYPSN010000007.1:3417-6849 GCA_964413715.1 uncultured Candidatus Saccharibacteria bacterium
CGCGCTTGCCACGGCGACGGGCTGGCACAGAGTCATCGTCGCCGTCCTCGTCCGATTCCACGTTCTCAAACCTATCGAGGGAACGAACGAGATCAGCGTGCGAATCCGGCACGCACGCCTCGTTGACCAACGCGAACCCTTCTTTCGGATCGTCGGGATTTTGCAGCCCGTCCACGATCGCCTCTTTGATTTGGTCTGGCGTAGAAACGCGGGTCGCCCCGGCATAGACAAAGTTGAGATCCTGGAATTGCGCGTCGCTGCACGTCACCGCCCACTCAATCGCCTGAATCCGGCGCGGCTTGCCATCCTTGGCCGGTGGCACCTGCGCCATCGCGTCGCGCACTCGGGCGTAAATCTTCTCACCAAACCGCATGACGCCGTACTCGGACTTCGGCCGCACCTTACCTTGTTTGCCGACCCCGACAATCAGAACCGGCGCGATGAACCGCCGCGACACCTTGTAGCCGCGTGCCCACAGCGGGCACAATTTCTTGGCTTGCTTCAAACAAGCCTCGTCGCCCTCGTTGGCCGCGTGGCATACGTCGTACGGTGCGAGCGACAGTGCCGAGAACCCGGTGTTCTTCGTGTCGCTGCGCACGTTGCCGACGTACACGGCGGTAGGCGTGTCCAGCAGCACAACCCGATACTCCAATCCGGTCTTGAACTTGAGAAACTCGATCCGCTCGCGCGAGTTGATCGTGGTATCGTCGAATCCCATCCGGTGTCCAACATTCTTGCTCATAGCTTTGCTCCTGCGGCACTAGGCCGCACCCATCTCAGCGAGCGCCGCCCTGTGCATCGCGCTCAGTGTTTCCTTGGTGGTTTGGGCGGTAAGGAGCCGTGACGCCACGGCCCGCTTTATGGCCTCGATCTTGGCAGACTGTTGTTCCAGCGAACTGATGAGTTGGTCGTCGTGGATCAGCAACTCATTCACGCGACGCTGCCGCGCTCGCGCCGACGTGGCTTGCTGGGTGTACGGCTCCTGCCACGCCTTGATTTCTTGTATGCGACGAAGCGACTCGGCCGCGCGCAACTTCGCCTTGATGTATCCTTCAACCCGCAAAATGCGCATATGCAACTGGTCCAAACTTTCGCGCAGCCGCACGCACTTCACCATGCACTCGGAAATCTCGGACGATGAAGCGGTATGGTCTGGAACCTCAAATCGGATGCGAGCTAGAACATCGTAGATACGATCGGCGTCGATCCGGGAAGGATCAGCCGAATGGTCTTGCTCAGGCTTGTTCTGCTTCTTGCTCACGTCTTATATTGCGCACAAACGACTACGCAACTCTCCGTACGGATTATATTTCTGACCGGCATTTGATTCTGCCACCCCGACAACGCGCCTGAGAACAGAGGCACCGCCCGCACGATAGTAGTCGTCGGGGTCATGCTTCGGCAACGTCAGCACACGAATGCGAAACGCCGGTGTTGACCATCCTTTGTGGACCGCCTCGGCGGCGCGTATTCCTGCCTCGTCGCCGTCCAAGATCAAAGACATGCAATGTACGATACGCGACAGCATTGTCAGTCCGCGCGGATTGATCGCGGTGCCCATAGAACAAACGGTGTTCGCGTATCCGGAACATGCCATCGCTGATACATCCGCATATCCCTCGGCCACGTACACCGTGCCTTGCTCGGCGATGGATTGGTACGCGGCGTCCAGACCGTAGTGGTGCAGACGCTTGCGATACCAAACCGTATCCCGCCCGTTAATCCACTTTGGCCCTTCATCGCCTACACGACGGCCTGCGAGAGATACCACGCGACCGGCGGCGTCGCGGATAGCAAACACGATTCGGTTGTTAGCGATCATGCCACCGCGCTTGGTGAGCAGCCCCGCACGATCAAAGAGATCAACGCGGCGCGATCCGTAAACCTTGATGAGATCGCTCCGCTGAATTGCACCGTGCAAATACTTTGGCTTGTACCCTGCCCGGTTGTGCAACTGCCGACGCGTCACTAGATCGCGGGCCGCTCCTGTTGGTCGGTCCAGCGACTCCCATAATTCTTGCAGTGCTACCAGCAACTCGTTCTGAGGAAGTTTAATCGGCGCTGCACCTTTGGCAGCACGATCGGCGTACGCCACTGCCTCGGGCGTGGCCGCTGATTCCAACAGGTACCATGCCGTGTATTCTTCCTTCGACGGGATCGACCGGCGGAAATCCGCCTCTACCCACCTAGCGTACGCGTCGCGCACCCGCTTAGCGCACCGCACCGCATCGGCCTCGGTCGTCAGCACAGCGCGATCCCGCTTGGCTATAGCGGTCAATCGCGCCACCAAATCGCCGGGCTGGTCGGTAATCCCAAGCCGAGAAGCCAGCACGCCGATCGCTTCGCCCGGCCGCACGTCCAGCGCGCACGCTACGAGAGAGATAACGTCGCCCGATTCACCGCAAGAGAAACAGTGCCATAGCCCTTTGCGATCATCACACGAGACAGTTTTCTTGGTCGTGCTGGTCGCGCCGCACGCCGGACACTCGCACCGAATCGTATCCTGCCACGACAGGCCGAACCACGAGGCCGCAGTAGACACCGCGCAGCGACGTTTAATCTCGACCGCCATGCGGGACAAGTTACTCATGCCGTGCCGCCTTGTGCCGCGTCGTCTTCGATCGGCAGCACAGCGCATGAACTGAATTGCTCGTATGCCTCGAACCCGCGCGGCTCCCCGGCCCCTCGACGGTCTTTGGCGATTCCGATGCGGACCTCGTTATTGTCTTTCAGCGTGTCATCTCGGAAAGCCCACAGCACCACGTCAGCGCTCCGCTCGGCCTCTGACGATTCGCCAAGGTCTGTCAGTGTGTGGTACCCGCGTTTCAACGCTTCCTTGTAGCCGTCCCGGCTGATCTGATGGCACGCGAGCAGCCACAAACCTTTGCCTCGGTTTGCGCCCAGCGATATTTGCTTGAGTTCCATAATGACCCGAGCGACGTTTGATCGAGTGTCCCGCTGCGTTTCGGAAGGGTCAAACAGTAGCGTGTGGTCAACCATCAGCACCTCCACGGGGTGCTTAGTTGCGCAGCGGTCCACGTAAGCGCGGATATCGGTTGTCCTTGTTCCTCGCGGTGCCTGCCAGTACGAGATTGGGCCGTAGTCGGCGGTGCGGATATCCTGCACAGAACTACGCAAAACCGCTTCCTGCGTTTTGCTGAGCGTACCGTCTTCGAGCAGGCGATAAGGAATTCCGCCGCGCACGAACTTATGAGTATGCCGCACGGCCAGCATCATCCGTACATCTTGCTTTGTCTGTTCGCTGGTCACAACTACACACCCGAGCTTGCCGACCGTCGCGGCGTGATAGATAAGGTTGAGTGCGATATTCGTTTTGCCGCCGCCGCTGTACGCCGAGATCATCCACATGCGACCACGCCGTCCGCCGCCAGTAACAGCATTCAGACGCGGGATTGGTGTATCAATGCGGCC
>CAYPSN010000007.1:6949-8872 GCA_964413715.1 uncultured Candidatus Saccharibacteria bacterium
TGAGACAGCGTATCGAGAGCGGAACGGAAAGAGGCGGCGAACTTCCGACGTTCCTTGTCTTTCTTCCCGCTTCCAGTGGGTTTGTGTAGACTCGCAATGACGAAGCGCTCTACGGCGTCGCGCGGTGCGTACCTGACTTTGCCTTGTTCGAGAGCGCGAAGATGATAGTTGCGAGCGGCATTGAGCACCAGCCGGGACGTGCGTTCTTCTAGGTCAATCGGCTCCAACCCCGCGAACTCGGCCAGCCTGCGCGGGTCTTGCAACAGATAGGCGATCGTGACGGCTTCCGCGTCCGGGTTGGCGACGATGGAACTCAACGCTTGCCCTTTTTGTTTTGTGCTGAGATACGCAACTCGCGGTGCGCATCATAGAACTTCGTGAATCGGCTGCACACGGAATCAACGAGGTCTTTCCCGTACAACCCGGTGAGCTTATCAAACTGCCCCGATGTTACGATCATCGTGAACCCCGGCATGCCGATGCGGGTCTGCAACGCGCTCGCCAGCACCACCGGAACCATCTTGTTTGCCGACTCTACATCGGCTTCGATGACGCATACAACCGAGTTTCGCAGCATGTATTCGGAGTTGGATTCATCGGCGAAGCGATCTTCGATGAGTTGATCCAGCGTGTACCGAATCGCTGTATAGTTCAGACGCTCTATGGCAGTGCGGAGCACGGCCGCGACCAGCGCAACCCGTCGCTCGCTCAATCGGCCGCACGCCACGCGGTACAAACATGGTTCTTCGCACTGGTTAATCATGCCGCGCAGCACGTCGGGCAGCACACCGGCGGTAACGCACAGGTTTGACAGCCCGGACAAAATAGCAGTGGGCGGGACGTTTGCTCGGGTGCAGCGATCGCGCCGCACGGATTCGAGCACGCAGTCACAGCGGCGATACCTGCCATCTGCGTACACATGCTTTGTGCCGTTGCACGCCTTGCACTTGTGGTTGGATTTGTTGATGCTCATTGCTCGTCTATATTGCGCGTTCCATTCGCACGGACCATATAAGTCCCGTTATCGAACTCCCCGGCCATCAGGTACACGGACTCAACCCGCAAATGTGGCTTGAGCTTGGACCACTCGGATGAGAACACCAGACCGCGCACCTGCGCACCGTTGCGTCCGGTCAGGTTCAGGAACGCCATTTCACAGCCACGCCGATCTTTGCGCACCGAAACACCGGACAGCAGGAACGCCCGCCGCTTACCGCGTGAGCGAGTGTCATTGCACGGTGCAATTCGATTCTGTGCGAGCAATTCGTCGGCCTTCTCGCCGCGCTGATTGACGCGCCAGGCGTCGTTCCAGTAGGCGAACCCGAGTGCCTGCCGCTCCAACTTGCCCCGATTGATCGCGCTGCGGGGAGTGACATACACCGAATCCGGGTTCTCGTCGCACTGACCGACCAGCGCCTGCAATCTGCCCTTCGCCTTGGACTTGCTCGCATAGTAAGCCTCGGCAAAGTCATAAGCGTGCTCGGTCTTGGCGAGCCTACGAAACGCCCCAACGCACGCCAGCGCACGCACCGTTTTACTGTTGACGATCCTACGGTTTGCATCCGCCCACGCGATGAAATCCGGAAGAGTTGTTTTGCCGGGCACGTACCGAGTTGCCCAATCGCTCTTGATATGCCGAGCAGCGGCGTCACCCACGCCGATCGTCAGAGACAGCGGGGCCACCAGCGCCGTTTGTCGCTCGCCTTCGGCATCTACGTAGTCGTGATAAGACCAACGATCGCCGGAGGTAGTTACGTCCGGTGGCAGTAGCCGAATACCGAACTGCTGCGCCGTGCGCATAAGCGACTCGATGCGGCGCTCGTGACCTTTGCCCGATTCGTTGGGCGTGCCGTTCAACCAAGCGCAGAAGAATTCGTATGGGTACCGCGACCGAAGATACGCGGTGATCCACGACAGCACGCC
>CAYPSN010000007.1:8972-23342 GCA_964413715.1 uncultured Candidatus Saccharibacteria bacterium
CGCGGGGAAGCCGCTTTGACGCCCCTTCGATAAACTCGCCGCGCGCGGCCTCTACCTTATCCCTCTTCTGCTTGCTAATCGCTTTGATGGTTTCGTACGCCTTGCGGAGCGGCACGCCACCGAGTTCGTGCATAATCCGCATGATCTGTTCTTGGTAGACGATGATGCCGTATGTCTCTTTCAAGATCGCGTCGTAAGTCGGCTCCACCGACTCGTACATAGCACCCTTGGCCCGCTTGACAAACCGCTCTACTTGGTCAATTGATCCGGGGCGGTACAAAGCGATAGCCGCGATGATTTGCTCTACACACGTAGGCTTCATCCGCTTCACCAGTGAAGCCAGCATCTGCGATTGCTCGTTCAGTTGATGGATGCCGAAGCCGTTGCCGCGCCAGTAGTCGCGGGCCGTTGACTCGTCTTCGTAGTTCATCGTCAAGCCGTTGATCTCAGAAGACACATCGCGTCCGGTGCGGTCGCTCGCGTCCTTTACAACTTGCGATACCACCGTGAGCGTATTCAGCCCGAGCAAATCGACCTTGAGCAATCCGGTCGGCGCTAGGTCTTGAGTGCGCAATCCTTCACCCCATGCCGTGACGATCTCGCCACCAGCCTTGTCGATCGGCACGTAGTCAACGATGGGGCCGGGGGCCAGCAAGTATCCAGCGGCATGCTGCGTGCGATGGTGCGCACGGCCTACTAGTGTCATCGCGGCTTGGAGCAACCCCGGATACTGATTGTGAACCTGAACCACCGCTGGCGACTCAGAGAGTTTTGCCTGCGCCTCGGACAACAGAGCGCAGCGCGACGCGGGGACGGAAGCCGCCAATCGTTCTTCGAGATCGCCAAGGTCCATTGTGTCAAGTGACGACGCGGCACGGAACACCAGTTCCTTCGGGACGCCCCGGGCCATGCAGAGATCCCGGAACGCCGATTTCACGCCGAACGTAGACACCGCAGAGATACGGGCGATACGCTCGCCGTCGTCGCCTCCGTACTTGGTGATAAGCCATTGGATAATCTCACCCCGGCGCTCGCTATCCATGTCGATATCAAAATCCGGCGCGGCGGCACGATCCGGGTCTACAAACCGCTCGAACAAAAGGCCAAACCGAATTGGATCAACGGAAGTAATGCCGATCGCGCACGCCACCAGAGAGGCGCAGCCGGACCCACGCGTCCAAGAATAGATCCCGCGTGAGCGGCATTCGCGCACGATATCAGCGGCCACCAAGTAGAAGTCGGCCATGCCGCAGCGTTTGATGATTTGCAGTTCGTGGTCCAGCCGAGCGCGGTAGTCCGAATTGCACCGTGCAAATCGCTTGGCCAGTCCGGCCCGCGCAACCCGCTCTAGTGCGGCGTGAGAGTCAGGTGGTGATTTGCCAGCCGAGTCGATGTACTTCGGCGGCTTGGCGGTGCCGTCCTCATAAATCTTGACGTTGCACGACTGCGCAATTTCGTAGGTGTTGTACACCGCCTGAGCGAAATCCTTGCTGCTCATCTCATACCCGAGCCGCTTGGCCAAGAGCCACATTTGATCGGGTGTTGAGTACCACAATGTGCGGGACTCAATCTTGAACGCCTTGGGGTCGTCCAACTGTGTGCGACGCGAGATGGCTATGACTTCGTTCTGCCTCGGTGAATCAGACATACACGCATAATGTACATCCGCCGTAATTACCATCTTGATGCCGAGCGATTTGGCCTCGCGCATGAGCACAGTGTTCACGAGCTTTTGCGCCTCGAACTCGTGGACTTGCAATTCAACAAAGAACCGATCTTGAAACGCATCCTTGTACTTCGTCATCAGGGCGCGCAACTCGCGGATGCGTCCCAATCGAGCCAGCATGCCGAACTGTGAGCCGACGCAGGCGGTAGTGCATACCAGACCTTCGGCATGAGTCAGCACGTAGTCGTTGCATGTGCGGGGCTGGTAGTAATAACCTTCGCGCACGGCATCGTGGTTAATCTTGAGCAGGTTGCGCCAGCCCTGCTGCGTCTGCGCGATGAGCAACAGGTGCGAGTCAGTATGCGTCGGGTCAATCGTGCCCTTTTCCAAAGCCTGCGCTTTGGCTTTGCCTTTGAGCACCTTGCCCCGGTCGTCGCCGCGCGCGTCCGACACGTACACTTCGCACCCGGCTATCGGCTTGATACCGGCCGCGGCGCACGCCCGCCAGTGTTGCGGCAGACCGTACATATTGCCGTGGTCCGTCAGCGCGATAGCGGTTTGCTTGTTCTCGGCCGCGAGCGCCGCGTACTCGATGGAAGTGCCGACGCCATCGAGCAGAGAGAAGTCCGAGTGCAGATGTAAGTGTACGAACTTGGTTGTATCGAGTTTCATGGTTTTTGCCGCAAGCACAGGCCGATTACATTGATCGCAAGCGCGATGTAGCATTTCAGCCGCGATGCACCGCCGGTATTGTTTTCGCGCAGCACCCAAGCAGCCCGTCGCAGCGCGTCGGTTGCAACCTGCAAACTGGCCTTGATTTCATCGTTACAGGCTACCAGCGCACGAGCCTCTTCCAAGACCTTGCATTGTGCCGCTGGCGGGCAGGCATGTTGGCAGTCGAGTTCGTCCGCACAGACTCCGTTGTGAAGTTTGACGTTACCGCGACCGCAGCGCAAACAAAATTCCATATCAACTCCTTGGCATGTCAGTCGGTCACAGTAAGCCCGAGCGAGCACGCAAGCTGTATCGGATCAGTAGCGCGGAACTCATACGTCTGTGCAAATTTGCGCAGTTGCTTGCGGCTTACATGCCGCTCAGACAGCGATGCCCGGTCCAGTGCCTCGCACACTAAGCGCTGCGCCCGCTTAGAATCTACGTGCTGCTTATACACGGATAGATCGCCGTACCTACGAACGATGCGTGACAGCACCAAGGCGCGGTTAATATGCGACTCTCCGCATCCGTGGATGTTTCGCTCGACCTTCTTCGGTTTGCCGGTGCGACAAGCGCGGGCGCAGTGGTCGAGCAGCGATTGGATACTCGCGTGGGCCGTTACGAGCGCCGCAGCGGTTTTGTCGCCGACACCGGGTACTCCGGGAATGTTGTCGCCCGTCGCTGGTTCGCCAACCAGTGCTTTGTACAAAGGAAAATAGAGCATTGAAAATCCGTACTGCCGCTTGAGATCGCTGGCGGTACGGAGTTGCTGGAGGTTTCCACGCCACACATATACCGGCATGGGTTTGTCCTGCGCAAGCTGGTAGTAGTCTTTGTCGTCAGAGACGATCACCACACGCTTATAAGCGCAGTTGCCGCTCGTAAACCGCTTCTCGATCTCGCCGACCGCCAAGCCGATCGCATCGTCCGCCTCGATATCGGGGATGCACAAGGTGGGCACGTCAAACATCGACAACGCGACTTGTGCGGTTTTCAAACTCCGCTGCGCTTTGATGTGGTCCGCCTCTTCCTCGGGCGTGCGCTGCCGATCGTGCCGAATTTTGTACTCAGGATAGATCGACCGCTTGTATTTCACATTCCCGTCCCACACAAAAACGGGACATGCCTCGCGGGCGCACTCGCACGTTGCGGCGGCGATGTGAAGCACGCCGTGCAGTGCGGACGTGTCTGTGCCGTCCTCAGTAGAAAGTTGCCGGGTATGCCATGCACGATAGGCGGCATGCCGCGAGTCAATGAGCACCAGCGTCGTGCCCGGTTCCCAGCCCTGCGAGGCGTTGCGCAGCGCGTCAAATGGGTCGGAATAATCTACCTGCTCGTTCCAATCAACCCGCTTGCCGTATGACTCGCCGATCATGCCTTCGCTCCTTTACGCTTTATATTGCGCCCTGTGAGGTACGCGCGAAGTTGGGACACGTCAAAATGTTCGGGTTTGCCGAGTTCGTTTACGTCGTCGCTTCCGAATGTATCGTCGGCGATTTTGCGCTTGGATTCGATCTTGCCGATAAAGTAGTCGTCGATGGTCTTGGCGTCCGATCCATGAACCTTAGCGACGTACGAGATACAAAGCACCGATTCCCGCCTTTGGCCGTACCGCGCGACACGACCGACCCGCTGCCGCAAGCGTGAGTGGTTCCAAGGTAGATCAAGGTTGACCACCACCCCGGCGGCTTGCAGATTGAGCGCCCGGGCCATCGCGTCGGTTCCGATCAGCAATCGACCAGCGCCAGACGTAGACTCGAAACGCCTCCGTATGGCATCGCGTTCGATGTTGTCGATCCCTCCCGCGATAATCATGGGCCGGTAGTCTTTGAGCCGCTTGGCGGCGTATGTCGCCACGGTCTTGAACTTCGTAAACACAATCACCCGCTCGCCGGACAACTCGCCACGGAGTAGATGGTCGAGGTCTTCGATCTTGGCCGCGTCCGCCTTGATATCTTCGATATCAGCCGTGAGCGCCGCACGCTGCACCTCGTAGAGTTCGGCCATTGCCACAGCGCCGGTAGTCTTGGAGCGGCCAAAATCTTCTACCAACGAGCGGTAGACCTTGGACTGCCGCGCCGACATTTCCACTACCCGAGTCTGCGCGATGACCTTGGGCATTTGGATGTTGACTTCCGACTTCACGCGGCGCAGATATGCACCAGAAAGTCGGGTGCGCACCTCGGAAATGTGCCGGTAGCGTATGGGCTGGTCGTACATATTGAACACGACGTACCGATCGGCAAAGTGCCAGTAGTCGCCGAGCAAGCCGGAATCCACTAACCTGATCTGCGGGTACACGTCGAGCAACGCATTCTCGATCGGCGTGGCGTTGAAGGGCACCACACGCGGAACCGATTTGCACAGTGCAATTGTTCTCCGAGTGGTCTTCGTGGCGTGGTTAGCGATCGCGTAGGTTTCGTCGAGCACCGCCATACCGGCCCGTGCAAACAACCCATCTACGGCAAGGGCAAACTGCGGGAGCCGTAGCATTTCCCAGTTGAGGACATAGACGTGCTTACCCGGCCGCATCCGCACCATGCGCTCGCGGCGATCGCCTGACACCACGGACACGCTGAGTTCCGGGTTGGCGAACTTCCGCACCTCGTCTCCCCACTGCGCCTTCGCCGGTGAGATAGTCACAGCAATAGCGGGCCGCGATGTGCTGAGTCCACCTTCGGCAAACAGCCGCGACATAACGCCGATCGCCTGAATCGTCTTTCCAAGCCCAACGTCATCGGCTATCAATGTGCCCTTGCTGTAGTTGTGGCACCGGGCGTACATACGCTCCATGCCGGCGCACTGGTAGTCTCTTTTGTCCCACGCATCGCTGAGATGCTTGGACCAGTCGTAGCCATCGGTGGGCTTGAGCCGCTCCGGCCCGAGTGTCTTGCGGGCCTCGGTGAAATACCCCTTGACGTACTCGCGGGCCGCATGGGTGATGCCGCGATATTCGGGCAGTTTGCTGATATACAGCACAGACGAGACATGCACCAGCCACTCGCTATGTTTGTCGTCGTGCCGATACGGCCACCACGCTGACCTATGCGCACTGAGATCGGATTTGGTGCGTAGCGCCACCAAGTTGCTACGCAACGCCGATCGGTCTTTGGGCAGGTCAATGAGCATTAGTCTGGTTTCCGCAGTTTGAGGCGGATTTTAGGCTTCGGCCTTGGCCGGGCTTTTTCTTCGGCGTCCGCTCGCACAAACTCCTTGATAATGTTGTCGCCCGGGATTATCACCCAAGGCACATATAGGTACATTTGAATCTTGCACCACGCGACCATATCAGCGTCAACGTCTTGCCCGCACAAACGCAGCGAGTAATTAGACGCCGCAAGCAGCGTTACGCCAGTGCCGACGCAGGGCTCATGCACGGTTTGAAACCGATTGTCTCCGGTGTGCAGCATTACAGCCATGAGTTTTGCGAGTTCGATCGGAGTAGGAAACCACGCCAAGCCGGAGCCGTTGGGGTACACATGCTGCAAGATGTAAGAAGCCCAGTCGTCAGGATGCGCCATGAACTTCGGAACGAGATCAACCATCGCGTAAGCCAGTGCCGTTTCTTCGTCTTGTGTCAGTGTCGGTAGCTTCGCACCTTTGTCCATGAAACCGTAGAGCAACGTATCGGCTAAAAGTCGTGCGGCCGAGTGCGGGTGACGGGTATGTGACAATCGAGCAATGAGTTTATCAACTTCTGCCCGCACGCTCTGTCTTGTTCCTAGTTGCTCGGTGAGCGATTTTCCGACAAACCCGCTGGCTTTGAGGCAGCGGTCGAGTTCGGTGAGCTTCGCGGTGTACGGAGAGTTGCCGAAATCAATCTGCGGGATTTGCTTGTCACCGATTTCACCGTCCGCCAAGCATCCAAGCCACCATCCCCAGCGATTAGAAAAGTAATTGTCAAATTTGTACATCTGCGAGCGGAGCCATCCGCAGCGCGGCAATTTCAAGACGGGCGGGCAAGCGTACGGATCACTTGGCATGGCTTTGGCCTTTGCGTATCTTGATCTTCGGCGACGCTGACTTGCTGGTGTGGTCGATGACGCGGACCCCGATACCCGACAGTATCTTGCGCGGCTTGGAAGGCAGCAACGCAGCGCCGGTGACGCGGAACGGGTTAGAGATCGTGTGGTCCTCATCGCGGATCACGGCGGTTGTGAGTTGCTGCACCATCCCGGTGCGGCCGTTGGCGTAGATGTGTACGCAGTAGTGTCCTTCCACGTTAGGCCCTGATACCACGACACCCCGAATATACACCACCTCGCCTATCTCGTACTTTTTATCCGGTTGCATGCTCGCTCCTATCGGTGAATTGCACCGTGCAATTCGGCACTAGCGCGGGCCGGTGTATCCGTCCGGGCACCGCCAGTGCTCGGGCGGGTCGGCCGCGATACGCCACCGAACCATGCCGTTCATTGGCAACTGCTCGTATTTAACCAACAGACACTCCGCACACTTTGCCTCGTCGAGCACAATTGCACGCACAGAAAAAGCCCGCTCGGCGATCGCGGCGGCGACGCGGTGGTTTCCGTCCAAGATCACCAAGCTCCGCGACGAATATTTGGTCGGCACAAGCCCGGCCAAGATCGGGATGTGATAGTTCGACCCACGCACATAGTCTGGCTGAGCACACAAGACAACTTTGGCTACATACTCGCGGAGCGGGCCAATGCCGATATCGGAGATCAGGTCTTGCGTTTCTTCACCGAGGTCTTCGACGCGCAGAGTTTTGCTCTGCATAGCCAGCAGGTTGTCACGGGTATATCCCGCGCGTTCGTAGAGCGACAGCACACAATACACCTGTTCTTTGTCGATCGAACGTCGGACATGCTCGTCGAGCATGAAGAACTGCGGAACAATCACACCGCAGGCTGCGGCCCCGATGTTGAAATCGTGCATGATGGATTCGGGCTGCTCGTACCTCATGCCCTATATTGCGCGATGCTACATGCCTTGTGCGCAAACCACCGTGTCGTCGGCGCGTCCGGCCACCGGCTTGACAAGCGCGGTACCGGCGGGAACGGTCGGCAGCCCGGCGCGATGCACCAGCACGGACAACACCGTTTGATCGTGGCGGTGCCCGAGCACGTTCGGGTTATTGGACACTTCACCGTTCTGGTTGGACCACGAACCTTTGAAGGCATTGGTTTGAATCGCGTACTGGTGCCACTCTTCCAGCACACGCATAGAAGACTCGTTCCGCGTATCAAACCCGACCGCCGCCGCCCATAATAGCGGGATCTTGCATGCTTCCTCGTAGGTCAGATCCAAGATATCGCGGGCCGCGTCGCTGCACCACTGCCCGACCGTCCAGCCGTCGGAGATGAAATACCCACAGTTGAAGGCACCGAACAAGTGCGCCGGGCTGCGCACAAACCAGCAGGATGCGTCGAGCCAGAGCAGCCGGTTTATCTGCGGGTCGTTGCGCAGAGTGTGCATGAGCAGGCACGGTTTGAACGCGTACGGCTGTTTAGAGTGAGGCGGGAGATAGTCGGGGAGATGCTGTTCATTGACGCTAGAGACACTCACAAAGGCAGTGTCGGTTTGCTCAAACGATTTGGTCGCATAGTACGACGACGCCATGCGCCCTACGCCGCGCGGATACCACTTGCCTACACCGCACGTCACAATGCAGTCTTTCGCACACGTAGTCATGCAGACTCCCGAATTGCACCGTGCAATTCAACGCAGCGGCACGCCGCTCGCTTCCGCCCGCCGCACGTCGGCGAGCGTGGGTATCTTTCGCGTTGGATCGTCGAGTCCGCAGTCACGCGCCATCCGCTCGAACTTGTCGATGACCCCGTTGGATTGGAAGAAATGCACGCCGAGCGCCGGAGTGTGCTTTGTCCATTCAGGCGCTGTCACCGCCCGTAGGGCGTGCCCTTGATGGAAGCACTGCCGGGGCCATATGCACGCGTCCGGGAACGACCTGACGACGCTGGTGAAATATCCGACGCCGACCGCCCGCGATCTATTGTGCTCCAGATACCGCGCGGCTGAGGATTCGAGTCGGGCGACTAATGCGGATGCGATCGGATTTCCGGGACCGACGCCGAAGATGCCGTTGTTCAGTACGGGTCGGCCTTCATCGTCCCAGCCTTCCGGCACAAAGAACTCGGTGCAGCCGCCGATGTAGTCGTCGAGCGGGCGCAGCCAATGGATATCCCAATCGGCATAGACCCCGGGATGACGCCAGAGTAATTCGTACCGCACCACGTCGGACTTGTGCGTGATGCCTTTGACCTTGGCATACACCGCTTGGTTGTGCAGCACCGGGATATCCGGCTCCCGCCATACCCGCAATTCCCAGCCTTTATTCACCCGCATCATGCGCTCTTGCATGCGCAATAGGCCCGGGTGCGGTTCTACGTTGCCTATCCAAACCTGATGGATGACACGCGGTATCTCGCCCGGCATGCTCAGCCCTTTTCGTCGTGGCGGTTCTGGTTCTCTTTCCGTTGCTCCGGCGGCGTCTGCGGCACGACCGGAAACGGCGGCTTGGTGGTCACGCGCATAGGAGGCACGTTAGACCCACCGGGCAAGAGCAGCGACACATAAACATACCCGCTCTCTACCACGTCACGCAACTCGGCCTTTGTCATCATCCATTTGGTAGTCGTGACACGGTGGGGAACACCGTCAATCACCTGCTCGCTGATATGCACAGGCAGAGACAGAATCTCGGACGCCTTACCATCGGCGCGCTTGGGCGCATCGAGATCGTGTGTTTGTTCTTTGAACGGCATTGCTTCCACTGTTGAACTCCAGCCCGCCCGGCAGAATTATAGACGTTTGGTTTTGGGTTCATGCACGATTGAATTGCATGGTGCAATTCGCTTAAGCGGGTATATATGCGCCCGGTGGCGTCTTACGTTGCGCACTAAACTACTCGGCTGATGAAGAACCAGTATCAGCATCATCTGTTGTGTCTCCGTCGCAACAATCGGCACCCGACCCGAACGCGCCGAATCCTCCGCCGCCTCCCGACCCGGCACCGCCCCCACCGCCGCCCCCTCCGTTAGGCGTGGTGCCTCCGTTGCCCGTTGACCCGCCGCCCGCGCCGGTCCCGCCGATGAGCACCGTGCTCCCTGTTGACCCTGCCAATCCAGAGGTGCCGTTGATTTCATTGGCGAGGAACCATTGACGAAACTCCAGCGACTTCGCCAGCGGCCCGTAGGTGTTTGGCGAGTCGAAGCCAAGTTCGATCTCATGCCCGCTCTGCACAGCCGTATACACAATCTCCTGTACCCGTGCCGGTACGTC
Organism: uncultured Candidatus Saccharibacteria bacterium; assembly: GCA_964413715.1. GTDB lineage: Bacteria > Patescibacteriota > Saccharimonadia > CAILAD01 > JADZBC01 > CAYPSN01. The sequence goes on from CAYPSN010000007.1 coordinate 18,616, forward strand.
GTAATTGCCGCCGTTGAAGTTCGATACCCGCAACCCGCACCCGAGCGGATAGTCACCCACGATTCCCGGCGCACAGATCACCGTGATCTTGCCGTAGCAACGCGGGCGTGACACCAGCGCGAACATCGCCTGCGCGTACGCGGTCATCATCTCGGTGTCGTCCCGCAGCACCTCGCCGTCTTCGTTGGTGTATTTGAGGAACCGCTGATCCCACAGCATGAGTTCTTTGTTGTAGCCGAGCGTGGCGTCTTCGACTACGACGTTCATCGGCCCTTTGCCGGTGTACCGCAACCAGATCGCTGAATCTACCTCTGTTCCGTACGCCCACCACAAGAACACGTATTGATTGGTGAGATTGACGTACTCTTCGGCACCTTCGACCGAATCGACCACCGCCGAGAACAGGTAGCTCGTTTGCATCGCCATATTAGCGCCGGTCAAGAAATAGTTGCGTTCATAGGCGCTCGGCGTTCCGAGTTGTGTTTTAGGAACAGGCTCATCCGGGTAGTTTGGGTACACGGACTCGGGCAGTTCGACGTAGCCCCAATCGTTCACGCGCCCGGCGGTGAATGGCACGGTCTTGATCCCGAACCCGAACGCACCGGCGTATGTCACGCCGTCGATCGTGAAAGACACCGGGCCTACCACCCAATTATAACGGATGCCCTCCACCCACATAGAGCGATCGGCGCGCGAGTATTTCGGCGGGTCGGAGTCGTCTTTTACCAGCCTCAAATCAACGATCTCACGCGACACGCGATAGCGACGGAAGGCTACACGTCCATCTTTCGACTTGGACTCGGGCGACCAGCAGATATCGCCGATGTTGGACCATGTGCCTCCGCTCGAACTCGGCGTAAATTGCTGCAACACTCCCGCCTCGGTTCGCCGCAAAATGTACTTATCGGTGCGATCCGACAATGCGCCTTGCTTGTCCCAATCCCAGCCGATATCGGCTTTCTCGTATAACTCCTGCATCTCGCCCCAGCCGTTGAAGACGAGCCGATCGTAACACTGGGATATGTCCGTCTGCACGTCGAGCGATACCACGTTTGGATTCGCCGCCCCGGCCTTCGCCAACGTAACTACCTTGCGGGGCGTAGGCACTTTGGATAAATCATAAAACCGGAGCGTGCCGCCTTCGATTTCTCCGTCTTCCGTGGTGCTGGGATCGTAAGCCCACCCGAGCACAGGAATTTCGTTGGCGATGTTTTGCAAAAGCCCGAGGTACGTTTTGCCCTTGGTCGAGAATTCATTGATACGCAGATTCTGGATGTTGGAGTCAAGGTCTGACCAGTCCAATCCGCCGATGACCCCGGAGCCAATAAGGTTCGCAAACTCGGCCTCGATGATTTGCCGCATGGTGTAGTCGAACGGGTACGGGTACGCCGCATCGTCCGAGTTCTCACGGTTGTACCACTCATTCGCGGGCATGAGATTATTCGTAGCAATCCATTCGAGAGGATCGGCACAGGCATAGACGATTTCGTCTGTAGTATCGTTGATGGTGCGGGTAGCCGGGAGTGTGCGTCCTGCAAATAGACACGTCCCGTCTTCGAGAGTGACACGTACGCCCGTGCGGTTGGGTAGCAGTGCGGCGTCGCCGAGTTGGTCGATACGCTTGAACCTACAGGTCGAAGCGCGCCCGATGCGCCGCGTGACTTCGAGCAGTTCATAGCGGCTCGCCGACAATAATTCTTGCAAGCCGCCTGACGGGGCGGACGTTGGGGTAGACGGCGAAGGCGGACGGAGCAGCGTGAGCAGCATTGATTAGACCTCAACGTACGTGAACCACCCGCCAGCCGTTACCGCCGTGCTGAACTCGATGTTGAGAGCGCCGCTGGCGTCTGTCTCCATGATCCAACCGTGCTGCGGTGCGAGTTGGTGTACTACGCCGGAGTTTAGGTACACATTGACGAGTTTGTCAGTGCCGCCTGATTTGAGCTTCATGGTGGCGCTCGTGTCGGTGCTCAAACCCAGCGACAATAGCCTGATTTTCTTGCTAGTAACTCCGCTCACCAAGGTACCTGTAGTACCTGATGCGATAGAAAACGTGCCGCATTTGACAGTTTGCAAACCGCCCGAGCACTGGATCTTATCGAGCGTGCCGACAACCTGCGCGTCCGCCTTGATATCCTTCACGTTGACATACAGACCATTGGTAGAATCGCCTGGGATGCGGGCCTCGGAGTTCTCAGTTCCGTTGACCAGTTTGACAAGTTGGATGTGCGCCGACCCGGATACCTCGTCGGTAGCGATCGTGTTGCCGCTAGCGGACGAAGGGATGAGCACGTTGTTTGCCATACTTCACTCCTGAATTGCACCATGCAATTCATCCGGCCGTCTGGTGAGCCGCCGGACGAACAAACACTACACTGTACACAATGCCGCTAGTCCTCGATTCGTCGTCCACAATCTGCACCGACTCGGCTACGCAGTTGTCCAGAAGCACGGCGACACCCGATAGCGTTTCCAACACGAGATCGCCGAAGTTGTTATGGATGTTTGGAATGTAGGCGTAGCCGCGAGCCATTGTGCGGACGGATATCGGATAGAGTTTCAGATCCGACTTGAGTTGCGCCATTGACTCCACCACACGCCGCCTTGATTCTGCCGCCGCGTGCTCCGGATTGCTTGGTGTTCCGGCTTCGTGCGTTACCAGCACCCGTACCTCAATCTTCGCTAGGTACTGGTCTTCCTTGGCAGACCATTCCGCCGGTATCGGATTGCCGGAGTCGTCGCGCCCGAGTTGCACGGTTGCGAGCACCGTCCCCGTTCCGTTCTGGCGTATGCGGAACTTGATGTTCGGATAACTCATGTCGTCCGCCCTTCAAACCGCAAGTCTTCGACCTTGCGTGTGACTTCCTTGATGTACCGCTCGTGCTGCGCAACCGCGCCGATCACGTAACGCAGTTTGTTTGCGGTAGTGACGACGTTCTGCGACACTGCCGCCGCTAGATCCATAATGCCGTCCCCGAGATCACTCGCGGCGCTCGTAAGACCGCCGATGGATTGCTTGAAGGTTTCTCCGTCTACTTTGGCTTGCTGAGACTTTTGATTAGGCTGTACCTGAGTGCCAGCGGAGGCAGCGGGAGTCTGCGCCGGTTGTTTGGGTGACGACGCATCTAATTTCTTCTTGGCATCATCGGCCTCTTGTCGCTGACGCTTCTCGTCCTCAGCCCGTGCTTTGCGTTCTTTGGTGATTTCTTCCTGTGAACGATTCGCTTCCTGTTGCAAAATTCTGTCTTGCTCGACAAGATCGCGCTGCCGCTTTTCGATATCGGCGCGTTCTTCGTTGGTCTTCGCTCTCTTCTTCGACTCTTCCAGCGCTCGGTACTCGATTTCCAAGGTCTGACGGATGGCCTTGCGGCGTTCCTCGATGGCTTTCTCGGTCGGGTCATCCTTGAATGTGTTGCGGATCGCCGACCTGAACCCGGCCGCGTCCGAAGCCCCGGCCAACTGCCCGCGTTCCTGCCGTGCCGCGTCCGCAACGCCCGCAGCGCCTTGCCCGGTGCGCAAACGAGTTTGGATCTCTTGCTCCAACAGTCCAACGCGCTCGCGCACATTGGCTACGGCTTCCTTTTCTTTCGCGGCGTTCGCGGCCTGCGCATCCCCGGCCTGTTCCAACAAACGAATGTACTCGGCGGTAAGTTCATTTTGCAGCCGAGTATCACCAATCTTGCGCGCGTCCTCGATACGCTGCCGCAACTGCGCTGCCTCGCGTGCCGAATCGGAACGACGCTGGGCAGCCTCGATAACCTCGACCGCGCGCCTGCCTTCGTCGGATGCACGGAATGCCCGATCGCGTTCTTCCGCCGCCCGTCGTATTTCGATCTGCCTGCGCAACTCGGCCCCTTCGAGCGCCCGCCTGCGCGTCGCCTCGTCCAAATCGGCTAGAGCGTTGATCCGTTCAACCTCACGGCGGTAGTTTTGTTCGGCGCGCAGTTCAATCGCCTGCGCGGCGTTGCCTTGCGACTCCACGTAGTCGGCGTACGCGGCGGCTGCCTTGTCGATCTCGTCTTGGATAATGCGGGCGCGACGGGCTTCCGCCTCAGCGACAATCTGGTCACGCTGACGGTTCGATTCTTGGATGATGCGGGTAATTTGCTGCTGCTGAGATTCGATATCCCGCAAGACCGCTTGGGCTGCGGCGCGGTTTTCCGGAGTGATATTGTCGCCGCCGGATCGCAGTTGCTTAGCGATTTCTTCCCGACGCAGTTGGAGCGAGCGGTACGAGTCTGTGAGTTCTTTGACAGTCTCGTCCATTGCTGCAAATTTGCGCTGATCCTCGTCAAGCCCGGCCGTAAATGTGGTCTTCTCCAACTCGTCCAATTTAGACGTGAGTTCGCCGACAAACCCGCGTACGGATGTAATAGTTCCGGCGAGTTCTGAGTTAGCCGAGCGCATTTCGCGCACGCTTTCGGTTGCGGCGCTGTTCGCGTTGCGGTACTCGTCCACGGCTTGACGCAGACGAAGGTACTCTGCATACAGGTCGCTCGCGGCCTGCGCATCCTCGCCTTTCGCCGCCGCCGCTCGCACCAATTGCTGTTCAACATCTCCGGTGAATCCGGCCACGCCACCGTCTTGGTTCCGACGTACGGTGGCAAACTGACCGAGTTCCTGCGATTTCTCTACTGTGCTGGCAATCTGGTTTTGTATCCGACTGAATGCTGATTCCAAGGAAGACAACGCGGTCTGCCCGTTGATCTTGGCAAACTCGGCCTGCA
>CAYPSN010000007.1:23442-31515 GCA_964413715.1 uncultured Candidatus Saccharibacteria bacterium
CTCAGCAGGTCGATGGATTTCTCGGCCCGCCCGCCTTGCTCAACGTCTTTGTTATTCCGCAGACGCGATTGATAGAGACGCTGCGAGGCGTCATCGGCACGGGTAAGTTCGTCGGTAAGTTTCTCAAGCCGCTTGCGCTCGGTGCCGTAAATGTCATCGCCTGATAGCAGGTCGCGGATGGCCCGCCCGGCGCGATAGAACACATAAGCGGCAGCGGACAGCAGAGCAAGTTTGGCGACAAGCAATCCGATGGGTCCGACCAACCCAACGAACAGTGCGCGCACGTTTACGAGCACGGCCGCAAGCCCGGCACGAAGCGATGTAGCAAGCGTAGCAAACGAAGCCGTGATACCGGCGATGTTGAGAGAGCGAAGGCGAGCACCGAAAGCGCCGACCGACGTACCCAAAGCGGCGAACGTCGGGAATAGTTCACGCAGGCGGTTACTGAGGCGGGCCGTGGCAACCTCAGCGTTGAGGTTGGCAGCAACTACCGCCGTGGCGTACGCTCTCGACGCCAGTGCCGCCTCAGCGGTGGTCTTGGTCACAGCAGCGGTTGAATTAGCCAGCGTGGTTTGTGCGGCATTGACGCGGGCCACGGCGGCGGCGGTAGCGTCCTGCGCAGCGGTATATCGCTCGCTAGCGCGCTGGAGATCAAATTGCGCACGGAGCAATGCCAGAGTGTTTTTCGATCCGTTGGCTTGGGCGATCTTCAGATCACCGACACGATCAAACGCCTTTTGTAACTTGACGCTCGCGGCGGCTTCAGCAGCGCGAGATGCGGTGAGTAACTGTTGCTGCGCAGTAAGCCGAACAGCGGCCAGAGCCTCGTCGTTCAGCGCCGCCGCGCGAGCTTGCGATGCTGCCACACCTTGGGCCGCGATAGTCGCGTCAACCTGTGCCGCGATGATGTTACGTTGGCGGATAGGCAACAGCGCGGACAGTGCAGCCGAGAAACCGGCGACAGCCTGAGCACCCTTTCCAATGCTGGACACCGCGCCAGCCACGGCGTTACCAAGCGATACGAAGCCCGCGATTCCAGCGGAAACCAAACCGACCCCGGCATTAATAGCAATCAGCGCCAATTTAAGAGCACCCACCGCAACCGTTAACCCGGCCACGGAGGCTGTACCGGCCGCGAGCGTCACCAGTAGACCACGATTCTGTGCCGTAAACTCCTGCACGGCCTCGGCGGCGGACACGAACGTAGCACGGTTTCTTTCGTAGAAGTCGATGAAGGCGTTGTAGACGTTAGCGCGAATCGCGCGACCGACAGCGCCGATGCTCTTGGTTTGAATCTCGAAGGATCGGATAAGCGATGCCGCGCCGTTGTTCACTAAGGTCTGCGTATCGCGGTCGAGATCGTTGATGCCTTGGCCGAGCAATTTAGTAGCAGCGTTGAAGGCACGCACTTCGGGGAACAAACGGGCGAGCGCCGTAGTGGAGCCGTTTACCCCGTTGATGATTTTCCGCATCGTGGTGACGAAGCCTTCGCCCTTGATAGACGCTTCCAGCGTAGAGCCGACCATAGCCTCAAGTTCGGCCCGCACCTGTCTCTGCGGTGACAACAATTGAATGAGCAACTGCCGAATCTGCGTAGCGACCTCACTGATATTGGCTTCCTGCCGTGTCAGCGTGGTAGCAGTAGCGAGCAACTCTTCGAGCGACAACCCGGTGGTTTTGGCAATAGGGGCGACCGAACCAATTTCGCGCGCCAACTCACCGAACGTAAAGATGCCTAGGTCAACGGCCTTGACCAACTTACCGGCGATCGCGGCCGAGTCATCGGCGCTTGCACGGAAGCCCTGCAACACCTGAATCAGCACTCGGCTGGACGTAGCCACGTCCACCAAACCGGCCTTCGATTGCAGCAAGGATGCCTGCAAGATTTTTAGCGAGTCTGATGCGTTGAACCCGGCCTGTACAATGTCGTTCAAGCCGAGCGCAGCGGTAGTAGCGTCCACCGATAAGGCCGACGCCAGCGCGAGCACTTGCCGACGCGTCTCAGCAAACTCGGCATTGGTTTGCTTAGTCACCGCACGAACTGCGGTAATAGCGTCGTCGAATCGTCCGAACTCTCGGGCCAGTGCCGCCGCGCCGATGGTCCCACTAAGAGCACCAAGTGCCGAGATAGAGTCGCCCACCGACTGCAAAGAAGACCGGAGCGAACGTGCCCCGTCCGTCACGATCCGCGAGAAACTACCGAAGCCGCCGATGATACCGCGAAGATCGGCCGCAAATGTAACCCGGATTGGTCCGATCTCGCCCGCTGCCATGTTGTCTATCCTTTGTTTCCGCCTTTGTTTCCGAAGAAACTCGACTCGCTGCGGCTTCCCTTTTCAATTCCGACGATCCCGGATTTTGCCAATTCCTCGAAACGCTCGATCGCATCCGGCTGCATTTTGGTTTCGTCGCGCTGTTTGTGCTGACGCTTGTGCTTCGCCTCGCCTTTCGTCGCCTGCTCCATCTGCTCGGCTTCAACCCCCATCAGCGCCGAGGCGAGGTACACCGGAAACTCCTCTAGCTCGCGTACACCGCGTACGCCACACTTTGTGATTAGATAGTGGGCGAGCCGGTCGTATCGCTCTGGCTCGTCTCCCCGCTGTTGATCGCGGTGCCCGTGGCGGACACCGCTTCCTGAAAAGGCCGCAGACACTCCGTGATGGCTTCCACGACCTGCTTGATGTTGGACGCGTCGATCAACCGCCCGATTTCGTCCTCGGTAGCCTCGTCGTGCGCCGGGCGAGATTGGTTCACCAAGATTGTGACAATCCGCACGATATCTTCGGCGTTACCGAGATCCAAGTCATCACCTTGAACCAACTGCGGGTACGCCTTCTGCAAGTTGCGTAGACCTTTGAGATTCAGCGGTTCGACGTGCATCCTGTCGCCGGACGATGTTGCGATCGGGGCGGACCCACGAACAATCTCGTCGATAGAAACGCGGCGGGCATCTTTGGACTTGGCGGCTTGAACTTGCATGACATTCCTTGCTGCTTGGTACTTGTCGAATTGCACCGTGCAATTCAAACCGCAGTATAGAAACATCGGAGGGCGGTTTCCCGCCCTTACCGATGAGAGAGAGAGAGAAGGTCACGAGAGCAGCCGGATGCGGCCGTACCGCTGACCGGCGGCCATATCCGAGTCGGCCTCAGCGTCCATCTGCACGGTGTAGGTCACGAAGTCTTCTTCTTGGAACGCCAGCGCGAATTCGCCGCTGGGGGCGCACTTGAACATGTCCACTTGCAGAATCTTGCCGTCGTCCCGCTCGTGCTCGAAGCGTGCCGCAAATCGGGTCATCGTGCGGCCGCCGCCGAAGTTGATGGTGTTGTTCCCGGCACCGGACACGGTGCCTTGGAAGACCCGGTTGAGGTTCGTGATATTGACCTCGGCCCAGTCCGCCGACAGGCTGAACCGATCGCGGAACACAGTGCGCTTGATGAGCACGCCGCCGGATTCAAAGTCCTTGAGCTCGCGCGCGTACGTGAACGACGCTCCCTTGATGTACCCGACACCATCGTAGGTATCGGGGCTGGTGCGCGGCAGGGCGGCGAGCCCGAGTTGGCCGAGGCCCAGCAAGATCGAATCTTCATCATGCGTTTCAACGATGGTTTTGGCAGCCGCCATTGCGTTACTCCACTGTTGCCGCAAACGCGGCCCTTGGTGCGTTAGGAACCCAAAGAAATCATACTTGACGCCGTAAGTTACTCAAGAAGTCGCCGCCGCAATGATCTCATAATCCATCCGTGCGGCATACAAGGCGGAGTCTTCGATGCGGTCAGGAGGCGAGTAGGTTTGATTGCGGGCCAGACGCAGTGACCGCATCCCGTAGGTGCTGATCGGCAGTCCGGGAGCCGATGACTTTCCGGGCACAAACGCTAAGGCTTGAGAAATCAACTCGGCTATGCGGTGCGCCAAACCTTCGGACTCGGCCACGATATAAATTGACGCCGACACAAATCGATGCGATTCTCCCCGGCGCTGATCGTCTGTGACGGCAAGATAGACGCCGGTGGAGACAGGCAATTCGCCGGAGGCTGATTTGATGCTGCTAGCGCCGCCCACAGCCTGCGCAAGCACGATGTTGGCTTTGAGCGATGCCAGCATCCAGCGTTTAACCGAATCACTTACCATCGCCTGCTCCTATCGCGTGCGGGCGGACGAGCCGGTAGCGGCCAGCGCTCGCAACACTTCCTCTTCAATCACAGCCCGTCCGCGCGGCATAACGTATGCCAACCCAGGTCGCATAAACGGGAAAGGCGGGACACCACGCAAGAAGATTTTGCGGGCCACGTTATAAGCAAGCGATCGCACCGCGTCCTGTTCGCGTACGCCTCGCCGGGCGACACCGGCCGCTGTACGGCCGAGCGGGGCAAGCTCACGGTACCGAAGTCGGACCCACCGCTCTATGGCTCCACGCGGAGGCCACGAGGCAGTAGCAGCGCTGGGGTTTCCTCCGGTCGGATCGTACCGCGTGCCGCGCCGTCCAAATTCTACCCATTGGGCGTAGGCGGCGGTAGCGTGCGCCGTAGCCTCAACGGTCGAGTATGTCGATTTGATCTCTTGCCGCAAAGACGCTGCCAATACGCCGGTCAGGCTCTTGGTGCGTCCGTTGATAGGGCGGGTCAGGATGCGGCGAGCGGTGACGTTTACCAAGGCCGTGAGCCGCCCCATGCCGCGCACTACCCCGTTCACGATCGCACGGTCGATACGCGACGTATCCACCTTGCGAGGTGCGCCGGGGTATGTAATCTCAAATGTAAATTGTCTGGCCACTACGCCGTCACCGCCTTCAGCGCATGCCATACGTGGTCGAGTTTTCCGGTCACGCTGTACGCCGGAGTCCGCTGCGAGACTTCGTATGTCACCCCATCTTTGGTGATGCGATCTCCAAGCAACAGGCCGGTGTCTTCGGTAGAAAACTCCGCTTGGTACGCGGGGATGCGTCCGGCCTCGATATTCTTAGAAGTGACACGCACCAGTGAGAACACACCGGACACGCTACGCGGATACCCGGACGCCGCAACTCGGCTGGTATGGCCGTAATCGTCGGTGGCGTTGGTGTACCGCGTGTGCGTAACCTGATCTTGCTTGTAGGTGGTGCGCATGCACACAACCTACCACACCGGCGACAAATTGCCTCCGGGTTACATCTTCTTCTTTTGGATTTCGTTGTACCGCTCGGACGTGAACGTGTTGTAGTCCCAAATGAGATTCGGGTGGCCGCTGAACTGGTGCGCGTCGGCCGCAAGTTCTTTCATCCAAACCAACAGCGCCGCCTCTTCGGTCTTCGGCGTCTCACAATGCCGTGCCCGGCAGTCCGACGCAGACTCCGTGTCCGGTTGGTCATGCAGACGCGGATCGCAGATTACACGGGGCGTAGCAGGCTCGCCCATGATAAACCGCCAGCCTTCGATCAGTTTGGAAGGAACCAAACTGGCGAGGACTCCGGCGACTACGTTGGAAGGCGAGATCATGCGTACGAATGCAGAGTCTACATCAGCCTCTGCCGAAATGCTCTTCGTGAGAAACGGATTCCCCGGATGCTTCGCCGCGATGCTGGACGCCGGGGCCGCCGCATTCTCATGATTGACGCTCAAGGTGGTAATCACCCCACTGGCCGCCGTGAACTCATCAGGCTTGGTCATCTGTTTGCGCAACTTGATGACCTGCCTGCCCGGTCGCTCCGAACCACTTTGTTCGTTTGATTTTGTCTTCCGAACGATGTTGTTCTCGGCGGTTTCTTTTACGATCCTTGAACGGGCGGCGCGCATGTGTGACTCCTTGAAAGATATTAGGTGTCTTTCATCGCCTGATCCAGCGTGAGTACCGGGAATGATTTGATGGCCGAGATCGGTGAGATATTGTAGATATCTATGCCGAGTTGTTTGGCGTGCTTAGCAAGCAAAGCGTACGCCACAAGCATTTGCTGACCTTGCGGGTAGTTCTGACGCAACTCGCCGTCGTGTCTCTTGCCGAATCCGTGCGTGTTTGTCCCGGCGGTAGTGCAGTCGTGGCCGAGCAGATATATACGCGAAACGCCGCAGTGCATAGCCATGACAGCGGACGCGACGCCGGAAGAGTGCGGGTGCCAGTAGTGCATGTACTGATATGGCGGATCTTGCTCCGGAAGAGCACCGAGGTTGATGTTTATGCGGTAGTGCTGAATAGCCGTGGGAGGATCGAATGCGCAACATAGCAAGGACTTGGTTCTGTACAGGTACTCAATATGATTTGCACGGTGCAAATCGAAATGTTCCGAATCGAGCACCACATGGTAATTACTCACCGGCATCGGCAACCCACCGACGACACGCCAAGCGTCGTTTACCGTCCACACAACCGCGTTGTGTTTGCGCACAAATTCTTGCAGCGTTGCCGTCGAATGCAGCGCAGCGGAAGGACCAGAAGCAAGCACAAACGCCGTGGCTCCGGGATGACGGCCGCCGATAACGGACGAGATTTCTTCGCGTGTGTCCGGCTCGGTGTCGATCGTGTACCCTTGGGCGAGCTTGTCGGGTATCAGCCAGTTCGGCACATCTACTCGGTGTATCCCGTCCGGCAGCACAAGCCGCTTGTAATCCGACATTTGAGTCTCCATATAACAATGGCCCCGTGGCATCATAGTCCACGGGGCCACTGAAAACATTTGAGATGTTGCCGACGACTGCGATGAATCAGTAAGAAGCGCGGAGGCGACAGGCCCGCAGCGAGTCCAAGGTCTTCACACCGTACAGCGTGTCGATCGTGAACTGGGTGGTGAGCAGTGTCGGGTTATAAGACATGGTGACGCGAAGGGACAAGCCACTGTCCGGATCGGCCGAATTCATCTGGCGCACGCCGAACGCTTCACCAGCCGCCGGGGAGAGGTTGCGGGTGACAAGCGCGAAGGCGTCACGATGGAAGAACAAATTGTGCCGGACGGTAGGAGAACCGGCGTTGACGATGTTGCTGGAGCGGAAGGTGTCAAAGCCACGGAAGCGGCCGATGCGACCTTCGCGGAGCGCTTGATTGTCACCGGCCTCGTTGACCTTGGAGAGAATATCGAGGTTCGCCACGTCGCCTTCGTCGTCGTCGGACAGCACCGCGACTCGCATCGTCTCCTCGACCTTGTTCTTGTTGAGCCGCTTGCGGGCTGCGGAGTACGCGTCCTTCCAGCCGCCAGCGGAACCAACGTCGATGATATCGGTTACGTCGGTGTAGAGACCGCAGAGGGACAGGTCGATCGCATTGGCGATTGCCAGCGCGGCGGGGTCCAAGAATTCCTGCGACAGATTGGCGAACGAGCGGGACGCCTCAGCGTCGCTGATCCGGAACGAGGCATCCCGGTGATTGTTCAACGTCACGGGAATGTTCGTTGCCGCCACGTCCTGAATCGTGATGCCCGTAGACGTGGAAACGGTGTTCGCCACCATCTTCGCGGGCTTGCGGGTATTCACGGTGTCGCCGGCGCTGGCGAGTTCCTGCGAAAAGTCCTGACGGACCAATCGGGCCATAACGACCTTTTCACGCAGCAGCGCGAGAGATTCGTTCGCCCAAAGGGTTGGGGTGTAAGCGGTAAGTGCGTTTGGCATTGCATGTACTCCAAGTGGTCGCGGTCCAACACGAGCCGAGCGGGTGGGTTCCGCGTCCCCTCGGCAAACGACAACGCCCGCACTTTACATGCGGGCGCTGGTAGTGCAATGGGTTGTTCTGAGTGAAACTCGAATGTCGCTGTTAACGCTGCGCTGGTGGCGCGAGTTTCTTGTGATTCCCGGCCCTGCGCCACTCAAAGTATTCTTGCGGATTGGTTGGCACGTCATCAGAACCGTACAGCCCATCGGCACGACTCGACTTAGCGGACGAGCCGGAGCCGTTTACGGGCTTCAAGGTTTTCAGGAACGGCCGCTTGTCGATCTCGGACGCGACATATTCCTCGGGCGTGAACCGCTTGCCCGTGGACGGGTTCATGCGCGGATGCCCGGTTTCGTCGATCACAATGAGGTTCCCGGTTTCCTTGTCAACCGTGACCGAGCTTCCGAGCATCATCGTCACGTCTCGCACGTCCGCCGTGGTATAGCGCGGTACGGTAGTGGC
>CAYPSN010000007.1:31615-49474 GCA_964413715.1 uncultured Candidatus Saccharibacteria bacterium
AGTTGCGCCTTCAACGCCTTGGCCTCTTCCTCGGCCTTCTTCGCGGCGGCGGCGGCGGCTTCCGCCTCGGACCTGAGCCGCGCAACCTCCTCGGGTGTAGGCTGGGGTGGGGGTGGAGGCGGAGGCGGCGCGGGGTCGAAGTGCAGACCGCGAGGCAAGCCGCTGGCGGTTACAAGAGCCGACGCGAGCGATAGCGCGTCACGGTTGACCATTCCTGACATAGCGTGAATCTCCTTGCCGCTAGCGACGCGGCATGTACACGGACGATCCGATCAAGCCTGCGAGCATCATCAAACGATAGGCGCATGGATTGACGGCCATGCTGCCAGATGAATTCTGCCGGTACGTAACGCTGCGTCCGGTGCCAAACGACTCGGCCTGGATGCCTGCGTCGGCCGCGGCTTTTGCCGAAGACTGCGGGGTGAGCATGTGCATGGCCTGTGCAACTTGCGCTTCCTTGATCGCCTTGGGCACCGTGTTGTCATAGTTGTTGTTTGTGCATCCGACACGAGGGTAAGCCAAAGCCTGAGTAGCAGACGCCTTATAACCGACATGCTGGGCCGAGTCGATTTGGGTGGCCCCAACCCGCAACGCGGCCTCTTTTACTTGGTCGGTAGCACCAGACCATCCGGTGATATCAAGCCCATAGGCCACGAGCGCAGACAATTCCGAAGCGATGGTGTTGGCCTCGGCAAGCGTGACGTACGAATCAGTGTTTGAACCCCCGACCGTAGTTGTAAGCGCCATGCTGGTATCTTAGCCTTTCTTCATCGGCCGTCTACCGGGTGCTGAATTGCACGGTGCAATTCACTTGCGGACCCACACGCACTCGGTTCTTGAAGGTCTGTTAGTGCCGCCCTGCATAAAGCATTTTACGCCGATCTCGTGCGTTGGAGGCCCAAGATACTTCGAGTAAAGATCCTTCGCGTATTCGGTGAGTACCCACGGGTATTTGACCTTCACGAGTATCTTGCAGAGACATTCCCAATCGAAGTTCGTGTCATACGAGTGGGGATTGCACCCGACATACGGCGGGTCTAGAAACACGCAATGGTTGGCGTCGAGCGACTCCAGCAACTCGAACGAGTTCGTCTCGGTGATCTTGACCCGATGGAGGAACAACTTGGCGGCCATAATGTTATGTATGGTGGATGTGGCGTACGATACCTTACCAGACCTTGCCGCCGCTGTGCCAATCACGTGAGGCCACCCCATCCCGCTGAACGTCAGGCACGGTTCTAGAACTATTCGTATTGGATCGTCTTCACGCAGTTGGTGTACACGTTGCGCGTACGCACGCGTGATCTGTAGACCTTCCAATGTACGCACGTCGATATCCCGCAGTGCTCGAAAGAACTTAGCGGTGGCAAGGTCGTTGATCCACCACTTGCGTGCAGGATAACCGTCGTACATCGCGCGAAACAGTACGTTGCCGCGACCGCCAAAGACATCTACGAAGACCTCTCGTGGTTCGAGGTACGACAACAGCCGCTTGGCGAGTTTGGCTTTGCCGCCCGGATAAGGGAACGTCGGACACCTGTACGCAAACCTTCGTGTGGTCATAGTTCATCCAATTGCACCATGCAATTCAAGATTCATGGTTTCAGGCCCACGAGTTCTTTATCACGCCTGATCCTGCCGCTACGCGTCACCAACTTAGACAATGGCACGCCGGATTCAAACAATTTCGTTTTAGCCTCCGTGCCCAACACACTGCGCTTTACCCACTGCGGCGCACGCCGGAGGTACTGGCTGAAATCGTCTTTGGACTTGCGCAGCCGAACGTCGCCATTCTTAGCCCGGTACGGGGCCACGAACTCAGCATCGGCCAAAGCACCGACGAACACAGGATTCAAGATACATCGACAGTTATGGGATATGATCCCATCAGCGGCGTAGCACCGTTCCTTAGTCTGAAAATCGTATACATACCCGGAGTATTGACCGTGAACAACCGACACCACTGGGTCGAACTCTACGAAGGCGGCCTGAGTTGTGCTCAGATCGCTGCCAAGGTCGGGCGCGACGCTGAGTATGTCCGATTGAAACTGCACTGCCTTGGCGTCAATATTACCCGTTCGCGTCCTCGGCCAAACCGAATCCAGCGCGACGAAAACCTCATTGTGCAAATGTTCAGCGAAGGACATTCCGTGCTTGCGATTTCTAAGACTATCGGGTTGTCCAGAACGTCCGTTGCACACACACTGCATAGACGCGGAATCACGCTCAGAACCGGCAGCGAGGCCAACAAAATCCGCATGCAACGCATGACCGTAGAAGACCGCCTCGCTCTCACTCAATCCGCCCACGATAGCGTCCGCGGCAAGCCCAAATCTGAGGAGTTCTTGATCGACGTTGCGAGAGGGAAGGAGCGAAACCAGTCCGCTCGCACCGGAGCCGATGAACGCTTGTTGATCGCACAGTTGTCCGACGCCGGGCTGCGTGTCACGCCGCAGAAAGCCGTAGGCAGATACAACATCGACGCCGCCATTGAAGTATCGCGCATCGCCGTGGAAGTCTTCGGTGGCAACTGGCACTCTGGTGGTTTGCATGCCGCACGACTGCCTCGCCGCATCGAATGCCTCCTCGACGACGACTGGGAGGTTGTCATCGTGTGGTGCAAGAGTGGCGAACTTGCGGCCGGAGATGTCGCGCGCTACCTCGTCGCCTTGCACAATCTCTATTGCCGCAACAAACCCGCGACGCGTAAGTATCGGATGTTGCTGGGTGACGCGAAGCCTGCACCCGCTACGCGTTCTTATCTCAACGTAAGGCCCTTGATACCGGGCACGCGTCATGCCGACGACTGATCCGCGAGTGACCTTGGTGCCTTTGAGTAAGCAGCGGTAGTGCAGAGGGCAGAGCGGCGGATTATCAACTGGGTATTCCTGCCCGTGCCGCGAGCCGCACGCTATACAGGTACGAGCGTCAAATGTGGCGTCCCAGCGCAGACGGGTAATGACCCGCCGGTCGCCGTATTCGTTAATGAGCCGATATGTAGCAAGGTGCGCACGATTGGACGCTTGTAAAACCGCCGTCAGTGCTTCGCTCTCGACTTCCGTAACCCGCGCCCCAATAGAACGCTTTAGCCATTGCCGCGTAAGCCACTGATAATCTTGGCCCTTGGATACCGCCGACGCCAACTCACGCTGCGCCGAGTCGAGTGCCCGTGCTGTGATATTCGCAAAGGTCTTGGCAGTGCCGAACCCGAACGGTCTAACCCCGAGCGATTCGTACACGCCTTGCAAGTCTGCCTTGCCGAATTTGACGACAAGAGACGCGTCTTTGCCCAGCAGATTTTTCTCTACGATTCTCTGCACGCGGAAGAATTCGTAGGCCGTAGTCCGCTCTACCTCGACGCCGATCCAGTTTTCGATCTTTATGAGTTCGGCGCGGGTCAACATGCCCAATTGACGCAGCAACCCGGCGAGCGCACGGGCGGTTATCTTGTCGGTCTTATACAGGAGAATTTCACGCTTCCACCGCTGCAAGACCCGCCGCATAGCGGAACGAATCACCGACTGCACTCGCTGCTCGCGCGCTAGCAGTTCGAGTCGCAAGTCCCGCATGTCTTCGGCCATGCTCATAAAGGAGGCACCGGCAGATGGTGAGCGTTGCAGTAATCAACGATACGACGTTTCAACCGCGATTCAATTACCGCTTGAGGGGTTCGCGGGCGGATTGTCTTGTGCTTGTCCCGGTACGCGTCCAGCGCCACCGCCAGTTCCAGCAGGCCGGACTGCACCTCCGTTGGTGCCTGCTCCGGTTTCGCCTTGTTTTGATCCAGACCCATCCATGCTGTCAGCGTTTGAAACATCCCCATCTTCTTCGTCTCCGAGCAGGTGATCGGCGGTGTTGTTCAAAGCCGAATGATCGTGGTCCGCGAACAATTCTTCGCGGTAGCCTTCCGGGACGCCCATGATATCAGCCGCCATGCGCTTCGTGATAATCGGCCCACCAGCGGCGTCTGTGAGAGCAACCAGAAGATCATTCGACGTGTTGAAACTCTTTTCGATCTGCGCCATGTACTGCAAATCGGTTTCTGAATCGTCAGCCTTGGCAGCGATCTTTGCTGCCTGACGCTTGAGCAAGGTCACCGGGGTATAAGGTGCGCGCGCCAGACGCTCGATCTTGTCGAGCATGGTGTCGAGCGAATCAACATCGAACTCGTCGGAGTATGCCACGGTGCCGATGACCGATTCAGCGAGCCGGGCGCGGTACAGAATCTCGTTGAACTTGGTCTCGAACTCTTCCGCGATACGCTGCAACATCGCGTACAACGACTCCAGATCCATCCGCTTCTTTTCACCAGACTCCGGCGCTGTCTTGCGTTGCAAGTGCTCGACGTTGGCGATGCGATAAATAGTACCGCGCACATCGGCGATGCGGTCCATGATAGTGCGAGATTGCTGCGAGTCCGATCCAAGTGTCTTTGCGTTAGATTGTGGGTCGGGCAGACATATCACGTTGCCAATACCGCGCGTTGCCCCACTCATCTGCTCGGTGGTCACCCCAGTAAAAACCATCTGCGTAAACACGTTCCCCCACATCTCTTCGTCTAACAGAGATTGCAGGTTGAACAGTTGCTTGCTGAGTTCGCAGATGTCAGATCCCGGGAATTCGGGCCATACGCGAACCCAAGGGCAGCCACGAAAACTGTGCGACTTGCGCTCCACCTGCACCAACTTAGTCTTGCGTGTGCCGTCACCGTCTTCCTGTACATCTTCCTTCCAAAGAATCATCTCGGTATCCGTCCACTCGCGGTAATAGTTGACGGTTTGCGGCTCTGATGCGAAATCCTTACGCTCCGTCATCGACTCCAAAATTACTACCCGAGTCACGTTGTCGCCGTCACACGTCCAATCTACCACTTCGTCGGGCCGTCGCATGACGAAGTAAGGACGCCCCATGTTCACCGGGTCTTGCTGGCGAACCGACGCCTCGGTAGCGCGTCCCTGCGCGTCGGTCACGATCGCAGCCGCGTCAACCCCAAGCCAGACGTGTGTGTGTTTGAGCGATTCATTCGCTATATCACGAGCCCACATCTTGAAGTCCATCCGCTCGGCGTCCGGCTTGAACGACTCGGCTATGGAAGGTTCATTAGAGAAGATGTAAGCCACGATCGCTATAACGATCGGACGGAAGTTGTTTTCGTACGTGGCGAGACGCTGGCGACGAACGAACCGCGCCTCGCGTGGGTTGGTGGCCTTGCCGATCAGGTCGGCAGTGTCGAAGACGTTTGCGTCCTCGATTTCGTGCGGGACTAAAATGCGTTGTCCTCGCGAGTCTGTGCCATATTTGTACGAATCGCCTCCGTTGTAAGACAAGGCACAGAAATCAGACACCGCCGAATTGAGCCGATATTCTTTGTGATGGATGACCGGCATGCTTGCTCCCGCCTACAAGATGATGCGCCCGCTGGACTGTTGAACAGGCGGATACGCCGCCGCTATGAAGTATCCTACAGCGTCAGACATGTGCGTCAACGTCTTGTCGCTGTCTTTGTCGATCTCGCTAGAACCCTTGATGTAACTTACCCGCTCAAGGTCTCTGATGAGTTGTTTGCATCTTGGATCTACAGCAAAAGACACCTTACCCTGCGCATTGCGCATCCTTGAGTTCATGGCAAGCACGCGGGTCGAAACCGGCATGTTTGTTGATCGCCACATTGGGGTAAGCCCGCTGGCGAACGCCGAGCGAAATTTCTGTTCGATGATCTCGTAGTCTGTCTTGTTCGCGTTGGTGCGACGAGAACCAGCGCCGCCGCTGGCGTCGCCGTACACATAAACTCGCGGAGTCGCGGAAGGGTGCTTCTGTATGTCTCTTGTGGACCACAACTGCGTAAGCCGTCTGATGATTTCTTCGCATGCCTCCGGTGTACCGGCACCATCCATCGAAACCTCGTCAATGACAACCGGGCATCGCTTCTCGCCGATGATTTGGTTCTGACAAATCACTACGCTATACGGCGAACGATTGAAGTCGAACGACACTACGAAGTGTTCCGAATGATCCGGAGTCACGGACCTCACATGCAGCGATCGGTCGAAGCAATAATAAACCCGGCCTTTCGTCAACGCTACAAACTTTGCGTGGATCTCTTGTTCAGCACGCAGCGGGTCATAGGAGCTTTCCAACGTCGCAATAAAGTCTGGTGTGAGCCAAGAATTGTCTCGGGTATCCGTCAGCACGTACGGATACAAGGCTTTGTCCACAAAGACTTCGTAGATCCAATCAAAACCGTTTGGCGTTGTGCAGCCTCGATACATACGCCTCAGCGCTTTGGTGCAACGCATGCGGGCTAAGAGCACGTCAAACGCGGCTTTCGGCGCACCGCGCATTTCATCGTGGTACACGGCACCGACCGTCAGCCCTCGAATAGAATCGTACTTCTCTAGGCTGCGAGTGATGACCTGATTCCAGTTGCGCAGCGTGATAATGCCTTCGTGTTTCTTGAACGCCGATTGATAACCCCAAAATGCCGGAGGCCGCTCGTTGTACACATAGTCACGGCCGTACTCCCATCCCATCGCCTCGTAGGCGCTCCAGACCAACGGCAGAGTTGATTGCTCTAACTGTTTGTAGGTGTTGGAGACCACCAAAAACACCGTCTTGGTGTGACCTTGGTACAGGTGCCCGTCAACTAAGGCGACACCGAGCGCGTGAGACTTGCCCGATCCGACGCCTCCGATCAACGCCGCTATTTTGTCTTGCAATTCAAGAAATGCGTACTGCGGTGCTGAAAACTCCTGCTCGACTACCCGCACCCTACGCACCGTGTTGCGATCGGTGACGCGCGGCATTACTACGCTGTACGGGGTTCTGGTAGGCGAGAGCAGCATCGGTCAGTCCAATGAATTGCACCGTGCAATTCGCGGTGTCAGTCGTATTGTTCTTCGTCGCCGTCTTCCAACTGCGATATCGTCGCGGCCTCATGCAAATCAGAACGCACCACATCTTCCTTGTACGGGTCAGGCATTGAGGCGTAGAACTTCAACGCTGGATCTTTGGTCGGCATCCTCCACGTCACCCGCCATGTGCGGGCATAGTTGCAGAGCAAGCCCAACTGTTTCTGTGTTGGTTCCTTATCCGTGCTCATGTACCTCGGACCGTTGTAACCGAGCCGGGTAAGCATGGCGTCAATAGCGTCGAGATACCTAGCTGGCGACGACAACGGCACCACAACCGAGTGGAACAGTTCAGTGACCAGATTGTAGAACGGGAGTTTGGGCCGCAGCACCACATGATCGTACATGGGCACCTTGGCCTTCCGCTCATCCAACAGCGAATGAAGGCCGTCGGCTACCACCATAACGTTACAACGCAGATGCACGCGGAGGTGGACGTTTAGTTCATCATTGTAGTCGGTGTCAAGGTACGCCCAGCGCGGGCGCTGTCGCTCGGATATCGGCACCAACTTCCGCACATGCTCTATCACATCGTAGATATCTTTGTCGCCGTCCTTGGTGATCTGCACCCTCAGCAACAGCATAGGGACGCCCGACGCTGCCCCGACGCCGCCGTACCACGGGTACCTGCACTCCTGCACGCGGTATCTGTCCATGACTTACTTTCTCGCCCGCAACTCGGCCTCTCGACGTTTGTTCTCGGCCTGCACTTCCGACGCGGCCTTCCGCGCCATGATCTGCGACCTTGCCACAGCCACAGTAGCTTTAGCGATAAGCCCGGCACGGCGTGTCGTAGCGATCTGACCTTCGGATGACAGTACGTTTGTCACCAGTTTGTTCACTGTGCCATCCGGATAGATCAAAGCATTAGCCAACATAATCTCAAACGAGACAGTAGTATCAAACGTAGACAGTGTGGTGCGCGAGTCCATAACCTGAAACGCGGCATCGGTCAGCCCACGGCATTCGGCCCAGCACCATGAAAGCCGCTCGTCGATCGTGAGTTGCATGGCGTCGTCTAGCTTTGCAGACGGCGGTACCAAAGCGATGTGAGCGGCGGCGCTTTGCCACGCGCTCGCTATCTGCATCCAGCCGCGTATGCCATCCAGCACGCCCAAACGATAAGGCTCGGCGTCGGCTACCGCCCGCACGGATTGGAGCACTAGCGGCCACGACAAAGCGGTCATATACCGTGCTCCGCTGCCTCGATACCAATAACCGGACCGAGTTGCGGTTTGGTGGTGTACAGCCAGCGTTTTTCTTGTGCAGTCAGCGCGTGTTTATAGGCATCACGGCATGCGGCACAAGCTCGCCGGGTAACGTGCTGGATCGACGACAACACTTGCACCCGCCGCGCAAACTCGATCGCTGTCATCGCAGTTATCGGCGAGCACTCGACGTACTGGATTTCGTCGGAGCCGCATAGCGCGAGCGTAGACACCTTGTAAGTTTTATCGGGGAGCACCAACGCACCGGGAGGCAAAGCGATCCCGATGTAGGAAACTTGCCACGCCCCCGAAGGGGCTTTCCAGTTTGCGTGCTCGTGACTCACAGCATCAGGTTAGACACCGATAAGTTAAGTTTCAAGTTAGCTTCATCTTGACACAGATCGCTCCATCCACATCTCCGGAGACACCGCAAGCCGATGCCCGCGTCGATCGTACCAGTTCTGATAGGCGCGAACACGCTTAAGCCACCACGAAAGACGTACTCGCACATAAGGCCGGGTTGCGCGACACTCATCGTCCCACTTGAACTGAGAGACGATCTTGTACAACTTCCACATGCCGTCTTTAGTTGGTGCTACCACCACATCCCCGACATTGTATTTATCCGTCATTGTCCACCCATATAGGATTTCTGAGTATGCTTATGCACTTGCGATGCAAGGCCGCCAAGGTCGCCAACCTGTCTCTGCTCGATTTTACAACCGATTCCACGCCTTCTTCGGTGCGAGATTTCTTGAACATTACACGCTGGCACCGCCGCCTTTCGTGGGCTTCGATGTAGGCGGCGTACTCGGTCGTCTTGTACAAGACGTCCATAAACATATTCTGACAATTCGAGCACAGCATTACAGCGATGCCGGAAGGCCCTTCGTGCATACACACGGGACTCTTATTAGAGGTTGTTCCGCAGGCCCCGCATGCGCTGGTGTCAGAATCGGCGTATTCGGACATGCAGATGCTCCTACATAGTTTCGAGCCATGCCGCGATCGTCGCGGTGGTGAGAGTATAGGAGCCATTTCCGCCGTAAACGTTGAATGTCGTAACCCCACGTTCGCGCAAGCCGGACCACAACTTCATCTGCCCGTAGTCAGTGAGGCCGGGTTCATTCACATCCCCGGTAGCGACGTAATTGGCGGTGACAGTCGCGTACACCCAAGGCTCGCACGGAAACGCCGGATCAATCATCGAATCATAGTCGGCGAGCAACCGCGCAACCTCGGCGTTTTCGTACGCTCGCAACTTAGCCTCGGTCGGATCGGCGCGATAGGCCGTAAGCTCGGCGGTGCCGGAGCGCGGGTACATGCGGGGAGCGGACGCGCTGAGATAAAACGCTTTGGGCGAGTGCGGCACGGGCAGGTGCCAACGTGCGCCGGACTTGGCTTTGACGAACTCGAAATTGGTCCCGCGCATATGCGGCATGAGATCGCGCAGCGGCACCATTACCGACGAATACTGCATCCACTGCATCGCGGTATATACGTGGTCGTACCAAGCGCTGCGATATTTCAGACTGTTGTTCGAGTCCGGTTCCACGTCGAAGTAATACGCCTGCGTAGACGTAGGAAAATTGTTGATCGCAAAGTACGAGCCGGACAGCACCGGATCGTTGGCGATAGCAGACGCGTAGGTTACGGGCGTGCCGTCATTGAGATAGTAGATCGGTTCGTTCAGCCAGCGCGTGTTCGGCGTGTCGCGGTTGCCGCGACAGTGCCACAGACTTCCCATGACCGCGTAGTCACCGTCGAAGCCTAGCGCCGGGCTGCGATACTGCTGACCCGCGCCGGTGTAACCCGAGAAATATTCAAAGGTGTCTTGATAGTGCGCCGGGTAGCAGACGTTCGCTTCGTCGCAGTATTGACGCACATACGCCGCGAAACACTCCATCATCCGCGATGCGGACCTAATGCCGTGCTGCGAGTACAGCGTGTAGCGAGTGATGGGGCGCAGGCCATCGGCGGAATCGTTTTCTTGTGCCTCGTCGGCCTGCGTCCATCCGGTCGGCGTGTTCGGGTAACTGCCCATGTACCCGTCATATGAGCGACGGTGAGCGGTGTACGAACGATTGCCAAGCGACGTAGCGAAAACCTGCGTGCGGTCCACCGCATCCATCGGGTGATAGCAGTAGTTGGAGAATCCACGCCAAGCCTCACCGTTGGTCGTCTTGAACGCCCCGAAATCGTGAATGTAGAAGCACCCTCCGTACTGCCCCGATTGAAAATTACCAGCGCCGCGTGTCAGACCGTTTTTACGCAGCAAGTTGACAAGATTCTCGGCCATCGACTTTGCATGAGCCTCGATCTTTGCGCCCAACTGTGCATCGCTCACCGCTAGATAATCGGCGCTATTGAGTTGGCTGTAGGAGCCGGTGTTGTATTGAGAAACGTCTACGCTGAGCGACGGCGCACCGGGCACGGTCCACCAGTTCGCGTAGGACAGGCCAAGCCCGACCACGATGTTCGGCATGGTCCACGCCGGATCATTCGCGGTGAGGGCGTTGGCAGCGGTCCAGTACAGGAACAAGGGCCGGTCACGATTCGGTTCGACCTTGGAAACCGAGCGCCGCATAATGGAGTTCGGCACGCCCTGCCTGCCTCCACCGCCCGCGTATCCAGCCCCGGGGCCGTAGGTGTATCCGCCGGTGGACAAGCCGCCGGAGCCGATAGCCGAAGCCCCGGTGCGGCGTCCCGATACAGGCCGCAGATAGCCGCGAGTCTGGTTGGGTCGAAGATCAATGCTCATGTTCGCTCCGGTCGGCAGTGAATTGCATGGTGCAATTCGGCGGCTTGCAAACTCACACGATCGTCGGCGTATTGAACGTCTGCGCATTGCCCGCGATGGTGTAGGTGGTTTGATAGATCGCGGTATTACCCGCGTCGTCGAACACCTCGACCGCCGATCCTGTATCCCGCCGCTTGTTGAGCCACGCGGCCGTCGCCATCCACAAGCGCTCTTGGAAATTGAGTCCGGCGAACGTGCCGGACGAGTACCCCGTCTGCAAAGCGCTCATCCCGTCCGGCGTGAGTTTGACTTCGGCGCTGAGGTCGATCGCCACGGACACGGGCGGCATATTTGCGGCTCCGCGGAACCCAAGCACGACAGAATCAGCGCCGGTGGCGAGCGCCGCGTTCGGCACCCCGAAGGCGTAGTAGCCGGGCATGTTGGTGGCGTCAATTTCTTTCCATCCTCCGCTCGCCCATGTGCCGAGCGTCATATCGGCGAGCGTGATCGACTGCCGGGACGCGGCGGACGTGCGCCAGTACGACGCCACAAAGTTAGAAGCGTTGTAGGCGACGCCGGTGAGTCCAGCGCCGGTGGTCGATGCGGTTGAAGGCACAAACACCGCGATAGTCAGCGATGTACGGCCGGGCTTCACGATCTTCATAACTTGCTGCTCCGGTGGTTACTGCGAGAGGTTGCCGTTCTGATTTGCAATGTACGCGAGCGGCCCGCCGGTGGGCGTGGCCGGGGTCTCGATACCGTCGATGACCGGCACGATAGGCAGATACCGCGTGGTCGTGCGGGTCCAGCCGAAAGGGCTGCCGTTGTTCCCGACGACCTCCGAGAGCACGTCGGTTGCGCCGAAATACTCCAATGACTGCCGCAGGTCGGCCGCGCGGCGGAACGAGTAGCGGTTGCAAGTCGTGCATTGGGTGGCGTTGGTTGCGGCGATGACGACGTACACCAAGTCTCCCGCGTTCGCCGTAACCTTCACAGGCAAGTCCACGTAGTGAATCAGCGTGGTAGACGCGGACGAAACTTCCTGTGTCTTATCGCACGATACCGAGGCCGCGAGCGTGCCGTTGACGTACACGCGATAGTCCCACGTCTGCCCGGCGGCGGGCACCCAGTGCGACAACACGCCGCAGATACGCACCTTGGTAGTCGGGATGTAGCAGTTACCGCGCGACGGGTTGGAATCTCCCGATCCCCAAACCTGATTCGCCTGCGCCTCGATCGCCATGCAGCCCGGAATCGGGCCGTTAAAACTCGGGCAGATCATTGGCACCGCGCCGCCCTTGGACCATGCGCTCGACGAATAGATTAGGTTGTAGCCCATCCCGCCGTAGGCCGTGGAGCCGATCGGGGTCATGGCGGTAGCGATAGTAAGCGTGTGAGTTCCGTCGAAGTTCTGACCCGTACCGGCGTACTCAATGACGCACGCAAGCGTCTGAATCTCTGAGGTCTCGTTGGTGTACACGTCATCCAAGATGACTTCGTTGATCGCGTTGAGCGTGAACGTAGACGAGTCCACGATGGCGGAGGCGTCGATGCCGATGCCGTTCTGTACCGGCGTGCCGCTCGGGGTCGAAGTGCCCGAATTGAAGGGCTGCAATGACACACGGAGATTGACGCTGTTGGTCCGTGCGGTCGGCAGAAACGTCACGTACGACACCGACTCGCCGGGCCGCAATAAGACCGCCGCGCCGCACTTTCCATTGGCGGTGGAGTTCATAACCACCGTAGTAAACGTGCCGACACCCGAGGCGAATTTGCGGGACGATACAACCGGCATTGCAGGGATATCGACGATAGCCATTCGTGCTCCCGTGCTGGACGCCCAGCATTTGTGTACAACTCAGTCGGATTCGGTCACGCCCCACGAGAGCGTAGTGGAATCGTTGCCGTTGCACTTTGCGGTGATCTTGGTGAGGTACGCGTTGGAATTGCGCTTGGACAACGTGAGAGACTGACCCGGCAGCAGCGCCATGTAGGAAGCGTCGTTCGGCGATGTCTCGCTATGCAAGCCTTGGCACCAGATATACGCGGTCTTGTCGCCGGTGTTGACGATCGAAACCGACACCGCCTTGTCGTTGTCCGTGCCGCCGACACGAGCGGCCTTGAACAAAGTGCGGATGCTTTGCGTGGTTTCGTTAGCGAGTTCTTGCGAGCGAGAGTTTGCCATTGGTCCTCCGATTTGCACGGTGCAATTCAGCCGTCAATCACTTCTACGTTGTCGGGCGTGAAATACACGTACCGGCATGCGGTCCTGACAGTGCGCTTGTCGCCGTCCCGCACCGCGTCGGCGCACACTCGTACGAGCACGTAGTTATCATCAGCCCGCTCAACTACTCCGATACACACCACGGAGTCGCCAGAGCATTTGACGAATGCTCCGACGGCTATATGGCGGTTCTTCGCATCGTGCGGCATAAACCCGCGTGCAGACTTTCGCCAGCACGCGAGCGGAGGTCACGCTAACCCATGAAGGCCGTGAGCAAGGCCCGGCCGTGTTTGGCGAGCGAGGCCAACAGCGCGGCGGTAGTGGACGCCGACTTGATCTCAGACACCAACCCATCGCGGACCCGCCGCGCGAAGGCGATGTCGATTGTTTGCCGGGGAGCGGAGAGATTCACCGCAGCGCGGAGCGAGTCGTCGATGAGCTTGTTGTCGCTCATGTGGGACTGCACGATCCGCTCCAGCATCGCGGCGTGAGCCGCGAGCAATTTCACCGCCGCCGCCTCGGACTCGCCGATGCCGGTGGAGGCGTTGACGACAATCCGTTCCATCGCGGAGATGCGAGCAATGAAGGCCGTGCAGTCACCGGAGAGTGCCTTGACCTCCTGCTCACGCTCGGCCAGCGCCGATTGTGCGGCGTCGCGCGACTTGGCGGTGTTGTCGAAGTCCGTGCGGAACTGCCGGGCCAGTTCGACCAGCGCCGATTCGTTGCTGTCCGGCTCGACCTTTTCGCCGCCGAGCAGACGTGTCGCTGTCTCAATCTCGCGCCGGAGTGCGGCATTGACCTCGGCGTACGCCTTGGCGTCGTCAGGCGTGATACTGGTGTTCGTGTTCGTCGTTTCGTCTGGCATTTGGCACCTTGTATAATGCGTTTATCGCCCGTATACGGGGTTCTGAATCCGGGGCATGTTTCCACACGTCCGAGCCGCCAGAACCCCGTGTGCGGGCGGCGTTTTGCGCAGGCTAAGGCGTAGCGGGGGTGAGGTACGAGTTGCGGAGAGATTGCAGTAGCGAAGCCACCGCATCCCGACGCGGCCCGCTAGGCAACTCCGCGAGTACGGCATCGGCAAAGGCGAACCCGTCCGTGGTGCCGACACTCTGCTCCGAATACGCGACCACCGCCGCCGCACCCTCGCCCAAGTCAGCCGCCGCAGCGACCACCGCCTCGGCCCGCTGACGCAGCACCGCGTCTAGATCGGCGTGTGATTGGGCGAGCCGTTGCAGCGACGGGGTGACTTGGGCCAAGGCCGAGTAGGCATCGGTGCGCCGGGTCGTCAACCGTAGCAAGGACCAATCGGTCAGCGCCGCAATGGCAGTTTCCTTCGGCACCAACCCGGACGCCACGGCCTTCGCCGGTTCGGTGTCGCCCTTGGTGAACGATTGCTCGACGACGGCGATATCCAGCCGCTCGCCCTCGCCGATATACCCGGCCACCAAGAGCGACCGCTCAATGTCACCCGCCGCCCGTATGTATTGAACCCGGCAGAGCGCCAAGGTCAGACGCCGCACGGCATCGGCATCCTCAACCGCGTAGGCCGCGAGAGTGGCGGAGGTTGATTGGTTGTGCTGCGCCACCGGCCGCAACGCCGAAGGCGGCGCTGCGCATCCGCCGAACAGCACCAAGGCACACAGGCACGAGACCAACAGCATGAACCCCGCCCACACTCTCAGCCCGACGTAGTGCGGCTCTCCCCGCTGCGTGTGTTCTCCGACTGTTTGCATCACTGTTTCCTTGTGCTGAGTTGCTGCCAGAATTGCACGGTGCAATTCGTCATCTCGGCCGCGCCGGCGTTACGTGGGGATATCAGTGAGATCGTAGGTAGTGCCGAGTGTTTCGTCGTAGATCGACGTGAACCCGTACTGTCTGACCAACTGCGCGACCTTGGCGGCGGCAACGTAGACGTTATCCGCTTCCTTGACGACGTGATTAAACAACACCGTGGTACCGGCGGGGAGCAGCGAACCGACCTGCTGCGGGCACCAGCAACCGAGCACGCCGGAGCCGCGATCGTAGAACTGGTACTCGGCCGGTGCGTTCGACACCGCCGCGTCGTCGGTCGCAAAGATCCGGGACAACGCGCCGCGGATGGTCATAGTGAAATCTGCCACGATACACCTGCCTTTCTTGTATCTTCACTATCTGGTCTGTCTCAGCACCCACTCGAACAAGCCGGTGTGAGCGGTCGTTAGGAGGACGCCTTCCCCAGCGCACCGGACGCTGCCTTTCGGCACGTTTCCCGACGTGGAGTGTGCGGTGAGACCGAAGACTACTGGTTGGTGGAGTTGGTTGCGAGCGCCTTGGCCGCCCCGCGCGACAGCGCGTAGACGGAGTTCACACCGATGATGATGTGCGTTGCCGCCTCGACCGCCGCCTGCTGACTCTCCACCGGGATCAAGCGGAACAGCACCAGCAAGGCGATGACGTTGGCGACGACGGCCAGCCAAAACTCAGTCGTGTACAAGCCGGGTTTGTTGCTCGGATTCATTTCATGCTCCTTTGCGTAACACTCCACCAAACTACCACGCGGCATCCCGCAGTCTACGGGTTGGCGGGAGCCGACACCGGCGCGGCGATCATGCCGAGTTTCGCCGCAATCGCCAGCACGTTGTTCAGCATGTCGCTCCCGACCAACAGCGCCACGGCGCAGACGATGACCTTCCAATTGCGCTGCGCCCAATGAATCACCGCCAGCGTCTGCTCGTCTTCGGTGAGCGGCCGGGGCGCATCGGCTCCGGTGCGAGGCATAGGGAGCACCTGCGATACGAGGTACACCACCCGCTCGCCGTCATGCCGGTAACCGTGGACGGTCAGCGTCGCCGGGACCGCGCCGCCCATCTTGGTGATGTACCGCTTGTGCATGGTGTACGAATCCGACTTGTCGCTGAAAATCTTGTCGATCTCTGCGGCGTCCGCCATCACGTCGCCCGGCGCTGTAACATCCATCCAAGTGAGAGACAGCAACTCGCCCTCGGTATAACCAAGCATGCGGCAGAGCGCTTTGTTGACGCTGAGAAATCTCCCGTCACGGTCTATCACGGCCGCACCGGCGACGTAGGTATTCCATAACCACTGCGCGAACGTGGGGCTGTCGATAACCCCGACGAGGTGGGTTTGAGTGTTACGAATGGTGTCAGGCATAGCGCCGTGAACTTATCACGCGCGATCGGTTAGTCAATTAGTCAATGGATGGAGCGTGGTACGTCTTGTGCGCCTTGTACGCCGCCTTAACGCGGGCTTCGGCGATCTCGACGTACTCTCTATCCATTTCGATGCCTATGAATTGGAACCCGCCGAACACCGCCCCGCGTCCCGTCGATCCACTTCCCATGAACGGATCGAGCACGACGCCGCCGGGAGGTGTGATCAGGCGGCACAAGTACAGCATGAGCGCCGTAGGTTTGACAGTAGGATGGTTGTTAATTTTCAGCATGCAACCGTCAAGACGGTCTTTAATTGTAGTTTTGGGGCAATAGAAGAACCGTGAGCATCCGTTGAGCGTGCTGTCAACCTCAACGCTACCGTCGTGGATCAAGTTCGCAGGCCACAACCCACCGGGCTTATACATCTGGATCTCTTTGCCGATGTTACTGGAGGTTCCAAACCTCACGAACCCGTTCGCCTTCGACTGGCGTAGTACAGCCTTGGTATCGAAGTCTCCGCTCACTCTGCACCCGTTGATATTAAGAGCGCCGGTGCCGTGCCTCACGATGTTCTCGGCCACGGATTTGGAAAGCGGTTTGCGTGCTAGCGTGATCGGTTCCAACGCTGGCTTCAACCCAGTGCCCCACCCGTTCCACTGGCGGGCAGCGTTGGTGACGGGGGTGTCACTATCTTTTGTGTGATAACCTCGTTCTAATGCTGCCTCAATACACGGGCGCGTCGCGCCTTCTGTTCCGTCTCTGCCGCCGCGTGTTGTCTTGGGGTTTCTAACCTTGGACGCGTCAACGCGCACTTTTTCTCTTTCAACTCCGGCCGCTCTATCAATTTCCTTGCTGACGTTGAGCGACTTCGGGAATCCTTGCCCATATACCCACGCGATCATGTCCCGGATCTCAAAGCCCGCATCTTCAATATTGCATGCCATCCGATGCTGAGTGCGTGTCCCTGCAAACGCCAGCAGGTGACCGCCGGGCCTAAGCACTCGCAGGCATTCGGCCCACACTGCCACGCCCGGCACGTCGCAATCCCACCTCTTCCCCATGAATCGCAGACCGTACGGCGGGTCGGTCACCACAGAATGCACGGACTCGTCTGGAAGTGTCGGGAGTACCTTGAGGTTGTCGCCGCACCGGAGATCAAACGGAAGTTGCTGATTCGTCTTGCTCGCCATGCCGCATAGTAGACACGGAGGCGTCTATTTGCACGGTGCAATTCACCGCTGACAGATATATTGCGCGTTTCACGTCGTTCATGTCCTGTGGCGGCTGGCGAGCAATGGCAATCATGCCTTGTGCTATTGTCGCGTCAGAGTCTCCCGGACTTCAACACCTTATCGTTCTGCTCAAGCTGGAAGCCGTGCGAGTAATAGCCGTTGTGAGCGTTGAACAACACAATGTATTTATCAGGCTTACCCGGCGCGACGATCCTGAAAACAGCCGCGTTCCCGTCGTCGAGCGAACTGTCACGCACGAACACGATGAATTTGGGATCGAAGCGGTAAGGCGCGAAGTCGAATCCTTGTGCGCCGGACTTGTCTTCTATGGACTCCGGCACGCAGTCAGAGAGATACCAGCCAGCACGCTCGCAGCACTCTTGGTCTTTGTC
>CAYPSN010000008.1:0-42198 GCA_964413715.1 uncultured Candidatus Saccharibacteria bacterium
CTGTAAATCTGCTGACATTCGTCTTCGGGGGTTCGAATCCCTCCCCCTGCACCATTTTATTTGCCACCCTAGCTCAGGGGTAGAGCACTTCCATGGTAAGGAAGGGGTCGCGGGTTCAAATCCCGCGGGTGGCTCCAGAAATTATGAAGAAAAAAGAGCTCACATTATCACAAGACAAGAAAGCTCTCGGCGTAGCTGGTGGCATTGCCGAATATTTTGATACTGACCCAGCACTTATTCGTATTATTGCCTTAATTGTAATTCTGGCAACCGGCATTGTGCCAGGTTTGATTGCTTATTTCATTATTGGCAAAGCCATCATGCCAGAGGGTAAGACAAAAAAATGACCGAGAAGAAGCCGAGGATAATGGTGTCGCTAGAGTGCAGCGTTTGTGGCAGCAAGAACTATCGTACGAGTAAAAACCGCCAGAAGGCTGAGCGGCTTGAATTGCGTAAATATTGCCGCAAGTGCAATGCACTCACGCTTCACAAAGAGTCGCGCTAGTCTGTATCTAGGCTAGTGACTCTGCTAAAATAGTCTGGTTAGAATTTTACTGAAGGGGTGTAGCTCAGATGGCTAGAGCGTCGGTCTCCAAAACCGAAGGCCGCGGGTTCGATTCCTGCCACCCCTGCCAATTATAAACTCAGTTGAGTTTCTTTTTTATTTTAGGAGAGAATATTGTGCTTATGGTACAATAAGGAGGCATTAATCAGGTAGGGCGGATGCGAGTTATTGCTAAATTTATTATTGCCATTACGGCTGTGTGCTTGGCGGCTTTGGTGTTCTGCCTCACACTTACCCAGCAATTAGGCGACAGAAAATCACTCGATAATTTTTTAGATTCGGCTAAAGTTTATAGCGTTGGAGCTGACGCGCTACGTGCCAGTGTGCAACAAAGTCTCACCGTAAGTAACGTTGACGGTGAGGCTTCTAAGGCTATTATTGCTAAAAGCATTACTACGGAGTCGGTTCGTAGCGCTGCCCAGCCGCTACTATTATCACTAACCGACTGGCTGAGATCTGCAGACGCGCTGCAGCCACGCTTGGTGTTCGATATGTCTGGCATCAAAAGCCAACTTGTGCGCGAAGCTCGTCGCAACAACAGCCCGGAGGTCAGCTTTGTAGTAACTCGAGAAGTCCAGGACAGCTATATCCTAAGCTCAAGCAGTGAAAAGGATAAGGCTACTGATCTTTCTGGTATTAAGAAGACATACCAACAACTCAAGGGATTAATAGCCCCATTGTTTATAGCCGTCATAACAGGACTTGTACTCCTGGTTCTACTTGCACTACGTCTGCCGCATAAAAGACTTGCCTGGCCAGGTTGGGCTTTACTAGGCAGCAGTGCGATTGGAATAGTTCTTATTTACGGCCTACCATTTGTGCTGGGTGTAACAGTATTGAGTGATGGAGCCCGCACCGGATTGAACCCACAGACAAACCAGGCACTTCAAGAGTTTATAGCCCAGCTTTTTATGAGTTCGCGCTGGTATTGGTATGGCATGGCGGCAGTTGGGGCTGGTCTCGTGGCAAGCTCATTACCGCTCGCTCATGCCCATAAGAAAAACAAAGGTAGGAAATAGCTTATGTCGGTAGATACATCGCAATATCTGCGTAGATTATACGAGCGAAGTGCGAGTCGATTACGCTGGCTTGTAATCGCCCTCGTTGCAGTAACCTACCTCCTGGTCGATAAAAGTGTTCTGGCTGTGACAATCCTAATTTTGGCGGCGAGTATCTATAACGCATCGACATATGTTCGCTCGCTAGAAAAACATGATGTCTTGGGGGCAAAGTGGTTCGATATTTCTGTGAACTTTGTGCTCATGGCAGTTTTAATTAGTCTTACTGGTGGACTTTCGAGCCCCTATGGCGCCTTACTTCTACTCATCGTAATTGTGGCGAGTTATTGGTATGGCTATCCTGGGATGGCGTACAGTAGTGGGCTGGTGCTTGTTTTTTGGATATCTCAGCTTTTTCTTCAGCCAGTTTACGAATTGTCTCATCTGGTATTCTTTCTCTTTACCCTTATTATTGGTAGCTACGCAGTTGAGTTGGGCCATCTGACTCGGCGCGAGCAAGAACAGGTAGAACACGAAACAGCTGCGCTTATGCACCAGCGTAAACGATTATTTAGCCTGGTTAATGGCTTCTCCCAGGCAATTTTTGTGGTTGACCGTGAGGGCAAGGTTGTAGTCTATAACGGGGCAGCCTTGGAACTGCTTGATACGCATTACGAAATGGAGCGCTTAGCGGCAGTTGAAATTCTGCATTTGCACGACCAGGGTGGTAAGGAGGTATTCCCGCTTCAGCATGTTCTGTCCTCAGGTGAGCCTTACACGAACAGCGAGCTTCAGTTGCAAGTAAGCAAAGATAAGGCAATCGACGTCTATACGAGCATTACCCCGATGGTAGAGGATGGTGAGCGTGTTGGCGCACTTATATTATTGCGCGATATTAGTACCCAAAAGACACTCGATAATCAAAAAGATGAGTTTATTTCAATTATCTCGCATGAGCTAAGAACACCGGTTGCAATTGTTGAAGCAGATTTATCTACGCTCATGTTACCTAAGTTTGCTCAATTGCCCGATCATGCCAGCAAGCTATTAAATAATGCTTATCAAAACCTGACCTTCTTAGCTAGTTTATTAAAAGATCTCTCAAATTTAGCCAGTTCTGAAAAGAGTTTGTTAGAAACAGAAATCTCGCTACTCAAGCCAATTGATTTTTCTCAATCTTTGGCGAATAGTATGAGGTCGCGCTTCGAAGAACAGGGCCTTAAGCTGAAATATAGTCACACGTTAGGCCTGAAGCCGGTCACGACGAGCCCTGATAGGGTTGAGGAGATTATCGTTAATTTCTTAACCAATGCCATAAAATATGGCGGTAAGCCAGGGAGTGTTGTTGAGTTCAGGGTTGATAAGTCCAAGCAGTACCCAGGTGGCATTCGATTTTCGGTTAAAGACAGCGGTATTGGGATGCGCAAGAAAGATCAGACGCAGCTATTCACGAAATTCTTCCGTTCAGATAACCCACAAGCTCAGGCGGTTAAAGGTACGGGCATGGGGCTGTATATTTCTAAGAAACAAGCCGACCGAATTAAAGCGGCCATTAGCTTTGAAAGCGCTATTGGTAAGGGGAGCACGTTCTATCTTGATCTGCCGAAAGACGTGCGTAAAGCTTAGCGTAGAGTTGAATCTAGTGTAGTTCAGTACGACTTTGCCAACGTGGCTTAAAGAGTTCGTAGTGGAACATCGAGAGCCCAATTGTACCCAGGCAGAGGAGGTAAGTGACCGGGTAAAAAATGGAGGCAATAAAGCCCTGGCGGCTGTTTGATGATACGGCGATACGAGGCAAGAGCCCCGCCAAATAAGCGGCTAGCCAAATGGGCTGCTGGCTATTTGAGAAGATTAATGATCCAGCCAAACCGATTCCGGGGGTAATAAATAGGAATGAACCAAACAGAATACCCGCCGAAGCCAAAGGCATATTAAATTGCAAAGCAGGGTAATAGCGTTGAATATTTTGCTGAACTATAGTGTTCATGGTGGCATGATTCTGGGCCGTAGCCATGTCGCTGGCTAAGAAAAAGCCGGTTGACAGAGAAGATTTGCTTGCCTGTCTAGCAAGTTCCATTTCGGCAAGAGGGCTTTTGCGAATTTTGTAAAAGCCGCCGAGTTTACCAAAAGCGTGCCTTGTCATCGCAATAATGCCGCTATAGGCTAAATTCTGTTCTGGATGCTTGTGCTCTATCCATGCCGCAGGATAACTTCCAAGTAAAAGGAAATAGTTCTGGCTTAAAACTAACTTTTGGGCCAAGCTCTTGTTCTGATCTGCCGGTAAAAGCGATGCGATGTCCAGCTGCTTGTCGTGCATGAGTTTGGTAATGGCAGCTATTGTGTTGGGCATTAAAATAGTGTCAGCGGACAAGAATACCACTATGTCGCCCGTAGCTTCTTTGGCTAGTTGGTCGGCTGCCCAGGCGTCTATTTCCCAGCCTTCTTCCGGCTCAGCAATATCAAGGATTTTAAGTCTAGCATCTTGAAACCCTTCGGCTAGCTTGAGGGTTTGGTCCTGCGAACCGAGGTCGGTAAAGAGGATCTCAAACTCAGGGTAGCTTTGGCCTATAGCGGCGAGTAATGTGGAATTAATGTTGTCAGCTTGGTCAAGGGCATGAATCAGGATGCTGACTTTTGGATATTCAATATTGGAAAAATCAGTTTTTGGGCGTCTGAGTTTAATGATGTTATAGACTGCCACTACGAGCTGAAGCCCGCCTAGGGCGATGAGACTAACGGCAACAAGGGCGAAACGGCCAGAGCCAAGCGTAAATGGATCGTAGGCGAAGAGGGCAACTTGAGCGAGCCAGAATCCAACGAGCCAGTTGAGCCAAAGGAAGTTCTTCCAACTACGGCGAAACTTTTGGTGTTGAGCATCGCTCTTGTATTTGCGAAAAAAGAGCGCATTGATAATGTATGTGCTTAGCAATAGGCCGAAAAATATGCCAATTGGCCAAAACGCTACAACAGTGATCAGGGCGGCAAGACTGTAGAGAACAAGAGTGAATGTTAGTGTTTTTTTAGCGCCAAAATATGTCGCAATGGATTTAATATCAGCTGCACGGTCGGGCCCAATATCCTGAATAGCCCCGAGTGCTTGTGACGCCATCCCCCAGCACATAAATGCGGCAATAAGTAGCCACGGCAGGGTGGCCGACTTGCCATACATGAGTCCAAAAACTAATGGACTCACAAAATGTAAGGCGGAGTTTATTGAGTCGAGCACAGGTTTTTCTTTGAAGCGGAGGCCTTGAAAACTGTAGCTGAAGCAAAAGAACACGACAAACAGTAGAGTGACATTACTTGCAGCATCGCCCGTTAACAAGAAGTAGATGAGAAAAGGCAGATTGGTGATTGCAATAGCGGCCCAAAGCTGTCTGCGTTGCGAGGGCGCCACGATACCGCCCTCAATCGAGTCTTTACGTGGGTTTTTGATATCTGATTCATAGTCATAAATATCGTTTACTCCGTACATGAGCAGGTTGTATGGGAAGAGAAAATAAAAACTACCCAGCCAGAAAGCCGGACTTAATGATTGGTTGGCCATCCATAGGCCGAGCGCAAATGGTACCGCTGTGTTGACCCAACTAAAGGGGCGACTGACGAGAAGTATATTTTTAATCTGAGTCATTAAGTTATTTTTCATTTCTCTCCTTTTCGCCTTTACCAAAATAGCTGTATAGGCCTGGCGCCAAGATAATCGCCACGATTAAGTAGGCAAAGTCTTCTATCGGCATGGTGCCAATTCTTACCCCCAGGGTATTGGATGTATTATAGCGCACGATGGGAAGGCCCGTCAGGTAGCTGTTAAAAATCAGCATACACAGCACCATTATGATGCTGCTCGCAATGAGTGGCTTCCTTGCGATATTGCGTGACGGCAAAAGGAATAATAGCATCCCCGCCAGCGCCATGAATACCAAGTTTAAGAGCAGGTACTTAGCCAAGTCGTGAGCTCCTTAAGAATCGTACAGCGAGTTCATACGTGAGCAGACTAGTGTATATCAGGAGGCTTAAGAACAAGAATTCCTCGATTGGCAGGTTGGGCGTGCCAAGATTTATGCCAATAGTGTAGGCGGAGTTAGTTGAGAAAATTTCTAAAATAATGCCAGCGACATCCCAGGCGAGAAAAAATACTATGAGAATTGCCCAGGTTTTGATTGCTGCTGATTTGTCTCGCCAGATGACGAGTTTACGTTGCCAATCAAGCAAACTAAGCCCAGCGAGGCTGACGATTAGAACAAGGATATAAAAATATGGCTGCGTGATGATGCTCATAGGTTACTACATTATACTACCTTGTTATTTATATGATGTGTTAATATAGGCTCTAATGAATACAAAGAAGACAGCAATAATCATCGGTGCAGGTATGGGTGGACTGTCGACGGCTGCTCGTTTGGCGAAAGACGGCTACAAAGTGACGGTGTTTGAACAGGATAAAAACGTCGGTGGCCGCGCCAATGTCATTAAGCAGTCGGGCTATACCTTCGATACCGGTCCGACGATTTTAATGATGACCGATGTGTTGTATGACACATTTGTGTATTGTGGAAAGAATTTCGATGACTACATTGAGCTGAAACAGCTGGAGCCAAACTACCAAGTCAGGTGGCAAGATGGCAGTAGTGTTGAGGTCTCAAGTAACCTGCCAAGGTTTGCTAAGTCACTGGCGGCTATCGACCCCAAGGCGCCTGAGCAGTTTTACACATTTTTTGGCCAAATGGCCAAGATGTATCGAATTGGCCGAAGTAAATTTATCGACAAGAATTTTGATCGCGTCACGGACTTTATTAATCTGCGAGCGGGTTTTGAGTTGCTCAAGAGTGGTGGACTCAATAAATTACACAACTATGTGTCAAAGCATTTTACCGACCCTAGGCTGAGAATGCTGTTTAGTTTTCAAAGCATGTACCTCGGCGTGTCGCCTTATGATGCCCCAGCTGTTTATGGGATGGTCAGCTACATGGAGACTGGCTTAGGCATTTGGTACCCGAAGGGCGGTATGCATAAGTTGCCAGAGGCGTTTGCTCGTCTGGTCGAAGATTTGGGTGGCACCATCAAGCTGAAGACTGCAGTTAAGCAGATCCTTGTGAGTGACGGTCGGACATATGGTGTTGAGCTGGCAGACGGAACGGTTGTAGAAGCTAATGTGGTTGTCTGTAATGCCGATCTACCGTACGCCTACAAGAAGCTCTTGCCAGAAAGTTTGCGCCCGAGCATGAAGGATAAAAAAATCTCAAGCCTCAAGCAGGCGAGTTCAGCACTGTTGTTTTACTGGGGAG
This sequence comes from uncultured Candidatus Saccharibacteria bacterium, assembly GCA_964413715.1. Lineage (GTDB taxonomy): Bacteria > Patescibacteriota > Saccharimonadia > CAILAD01 > JADZBC01 > CAYPSN01. The sequence continues at coordinate 6,849 of CAYPSN010000008.1, forward strand.
TAGACAGCGATATGCCAGGAATGCTCCATCATAACGTTCATTTTTCAAAAGATTTCAAAGCAAACCTCGATGAGATTTTTTATACCAATACCCTGCCGAAAGACCCAGCCTTTTACATATATATACCGACTAAAACCGACCCAACCCTAGCACCAAAGGGGAAGAGTGTGGTGTACATTCTTGTGCCTGTACCGAACTTAAGCGCGGGTATTGACTGGACGACTGCTACACAAAAAATCAAAAAAACAGTCCTGACACAGATCAAGAAGTCGTATAAGATCGATCTGGAAAAAAACATTGCCACCGAGGCAGTCTTTACCCCACAGGACTTTCAAGATAGATTTAACCTGACTGATGGTACTGCTTTTGGTTTGAGCCACTACTTCTTCCAGTCGGGCTACTTTCGACCGTCAAACAAGTCAAAAGATGTGAAAAACCTCTATTTCGTGGGTGCCAGCACATACCCAGGCAGCGGTGTACCGATGGTGGTATTAAGTGGAAAACTGGCGGCCGAACGCATTGCAAAGGAAATGTCATGAGCGCTCGCACGCAGCAGACATCGGATTTCTTTGAGCTTAATCAGTACGTTAGATCAGAGATCGATAGCTACCTAGCTGATTTTTTCGACCAAAAGCAGCTATATGCAAAAAAACTAGATCCCAGAGTTCGTCAGCTGGTGCAGAACGTTGAGCAGGTTGTTCGTCGTGGCGGTAAGCGTTTGCGGCCAACGCTGGCCCTGGTCGGCTACGAGGCGGTTGGCGGCCAAGAAAGGCAATATGCAGTGCGAGCAGCCGTGGCTCTGGAGTTGCTTCATGCATTTATGCTTGTACACGACGACATTATGGACCAAGATCTCGTGCGTCATGGCGGCAAGAATCTGGGAGGTATATATCGGCGACGTTTTGCTAAAAAGTTAGGCGAACATGAAGCTGCACATATGGCCGATTCTCTGGCTCTTTTGGGTGGAGATTTGTTGTTAAATTGGGTGTTTGAGGTCTTAGCCGATTTGGTTGAGCCCACCCGGCTACCAAATGTTATAAAGCTTATTACGCAGGCAACCTTTGACACAGCTGCCGGACAGCAGATGGACGTAATGTCATCTTTACTTGAAGAAACCACCAGCAAGCAAGCCCTTAAGGTGCCATACTATAAAACTGGGCTCTATTCATTCGTTAATCCACTGCAGTTTGGGGCTGTGCTGGCGGGTGAGCAGCCGCAGGCTGTTTTTCGCGATTATGGCGCAAACCTTGGGGTTGCGTTTCAGCTGATTGACGATGACTTAGGTATGTTTGGTTCAAGTCGTCAAACTGGCAAGCCAGTCCAGTCAGACCTAGAGGAAAATAAGGCAACACTCTTAAAATACTACGGCTTTCGGCTTGCTTCGGCGGGTGACAGGCAGAAACTCAAGCAGCTCTTTGGCAAAAAAGGGCTAACCATTCAGGAAGTAAAGCTAGCACGGATAATTCTGACAGACTGCGGCGCGCGCGCCAAGAATCTTGTAATTGCACAGAGCTATGGCGACAAAGCGGTCAAGGCACTCCAGCAATATTCAATCGACAGTCAGGCTAATGCGCGCTTAATCGACCTCGTTAATTTTTGCCTCAAGCGCAACCATTAGTATGAGTGAGCTGCTCCAGCAAAGCTATAACTACTGTCGCGATGTAATGCGTCAGGCGACCTCGACGTTTTATTTGGCGTCAAGGTTCTTCTCGCCCGAGGTACGTCCTAACCTCTATGCTGTCTATGCATTTTGCCGTATAGCCGATGATATCGCCGATAGTGGTACGTTGAGCACTCACGATCGGTTGGCCGAAATTGGTTTAATGCGGCGTGCGCTTGAAACTCGCCGCTATGCTGACGATGATTTGCTCTGGCTGGCATTTTTCGATACGCTGAAAAAACATAACATTCCAGTCAAATACTTTATCGACCTGCTTGATGGCATGATATTTGATATCGAGGGTCGAACCATTCAGACGGAAGCCGATTTTGAGCTGTATTGCTACCGTGTTGCCGGTACTGTAGGAGCTATCTGTGCACACATCTTAACCAATCAGCCGAGTAATGAAGTGGTTGAGGCCTCCATTCGTCTCGGCAGAGCTATGCAGTATACGAATATCCTTCGCGACGTCAGCGCCGATGCGCAGATACATCGCGTATATTTACCTGCAGATCTCATGCGACGTTATACATTAACGAGGGACAATATCTTGCAAGGTGAAGCAGCAGATAGTTTGGCTCAGCTGCTCGCTACACTAGCTAAAAAGGCTCATGCTCATTATGACTATGCAGAAATCGGCATTAAGCTGCTTCCGCGTAAGCACCAGCGCCCTGTGCTCGTTGCCTTGAATCTGTACAGGGCGATTCTTGAAAAGATAGAACATAACAACTATCAAGTCTATAATAAAAGAACTAGATTAAGTTTATTGCATAAATGCATTGTGGCACTGCGTGCAAGTTAAATTGGAGTACTGCTCCTTATGTCGAGTCATTCGAGCGTTGATAGTATAACGAGAAAAAAACGATCGTCGGCTGATCTGCCAACGCGTAGTCCTGAATCAGGTCAGGACCCGACTTCAGTTGCAAAAAAAACTTCACCTAAGCACATGCCCAAGCCTAGGCAGACGAAAAAGCGATCATCAGGGCCAATACGCCAACTACTTGTTGGGTTGGTAGTGCTGGATTGGCGTTTCTGGCTACTATTAAGCCTCCCATTTATGTTAAGCGCTTTTTGGTCGCTTCAGCAAAAGTCCGTATGGCAAAGTGTCGTTCTGCCACTGGCGGGCGATGTACGTGGTCTATATGCACTTGCTGTATTGGGTATTAATGGAGGGGTGTTCCTGATAGTCTGCTCGATGATCGCCTGCAGCTTACTGAAACTGTCTCTGCAGGAAGCTACGCAAAGGCAGAGCTTGGGCCAGCCTTTTAGTACAAGGCAAGTTTTGCGACACGCTGCTTCGCAATCATTTCGAGTGATCGGGGGCGGATTAGCCCAATTACTATACTTTTGTGCTGGTGCGGCTATTGCTGCCACTGTTGTAGCGTCGCTTACACCAACATCTTCATTCCTGGCACCCTATGCGCTATCGGCAGTTGCTCTATTGTGGCTGGCCTTCAATGGGTTTTTGCTCGCAATCATGCATATGCGGCGCAGTGTTTTAGCCTCTTCAGACAAAAGCTTTGTTCGCTCTGAGCTAAGCACGCTGTCGGTCGTCATGAAAAGTCCTGCCAGAATGCTCGGATATGCGCTTGCTTGGCTGTGTATGGTCGTTCTGTTTGGAGGCTTGATGGCAGCGATGGTATATGGTGTAGCATTTGTGGCGCTGCAGGTTGGGGTGTGGTGGCGTATGGTTGCTTTTTTGATCTGGGGAATAATTGCAACAACTGGCTTGTCGGCATGGGCGGTACTAAGAGCTCGCTTTTGGGGTAAATACTACGTGTCATCTTTTCAAAGGGCCGCTTCGCACTCGATTGGCGATGTGTCTCCACAGCAGAATGATTATTACCACAAGCTTAAGCCCTGGAGAGTGTTGGTTCTTCTTACGGTGCTTCTTGCCATCACCGCAATCTTTTTGGGATTAGCACTCATTTATCAGCCTACTATCGTCACGTTTCTAAAAAATACCTTAGAGTCGATTACACAGGCAGTTGGCAGTGTCGTTCCGGGCAAGTAAAATCCTTGACTTTTAACCAATACATTGGGTATAATCTTGCTAAGAAAAGCCGAAAGAGGCTTTTTTAAGTTGGTAAAAAACCGTTGGCTTAAGGTATAATGGATAACGTATGAATAAGCTCGTAAATTATATCTCGCTATCTTATGCAGAATTGCGTAAAGTTGCCTGGCCAACCCGCCAACAAGCACTGCGCTTGACACTTGTCGTGCTGCTGTTCTCGTTGGTTCTGGCTGTCATTGTTGGCGGTTTTGATGCCATCATTCGGGCTTTTTTGCAACAGGTAATTTTAAAGGTAAAGTAAATGACGAAAACCGATTCACCAAACGCGAGTTCATGGTATGTGATTCACACCTATTCTGGGTATGAAGACCAAGTTGCCGATAACCTACGACAGCGTATCGATTCTATAGGGATGCAGGACAAAGTTTTTAACGTAATCGTCCCAAAAGAGAATCAAATCGAAATTAAGAACGGCAAGCGCCGAGTTGTCGAGCGCAAAATCTTCCCAGGCTATATTCTGGTTCAAATGATCGTTACCGAGGATTCATGGTATGTCGTGCGTAATACGCCTAATGTAACTGGTTTTGTCGGTACTGGTACGACGCCATCACCTATTAGCGACGACGAAGTCAAGTCGATTCAAAAGCGCATGGGTGTTGAAGAGCCAAAATACAAGATTGATTTCTCGATCGGTCAACTGGTTAACATTACCGATGGGCCGTTTAAGGGCTTTGATGGTGCGGTTAGTGAAATCGATGAGAGTAAAGGTAAGCTTAAGGTGCTCGTGAATATGTTCGGTCGCGAAACTCCAGTTGAGCTCGACAGTTTACAGGTAAGGAAAGTCTAAGGAAAAAGTATTATGGCAGAAGCAAAAAAAGTTAAAGCAAGATTAAAAATGGTTATTCCTGGTGGCGGAGCAACTCCAGCCCCACCTGTTGGATCAGCACTTGGTCAACACGGCGTAAATATGATGGATTTCATTAATGCTTTTAATGATCAGACCAAGGATGTTAAGGGTGCTCCAGTGCCAACGAAGATCACTGTTTATGAAGACAAGAGTTTTACGTTTACAACCAAGTCGACACCGGCTGCCACGCTGATAAAGCAAGCTGCTGGCTTACAAAAAGGTTCTGGCGTTCCTCATAAGGAAAAAGTTGGTAAACTGTCTCAGGATCAACTGAAGCAAATTGCTGAAGCAAAATTACCAGACCTAAGCGCCAACGACATCGAAGCCGCTAAAAAGGTCATTGCCGGTACGGCTCGTTCGATGGGTATCGAAGTAGAGAAATAACACATTAAGTAACCAAAGGTGGGAGGCATAAGCGCCGCTAGACCACAGAGGAGATAAAATGGCAGAAGAAGTACTAAAACCCGAAACTACACCAGAAGAGAACTTAGTAGAAGAAAGCAAGCCTAAAAAGGCAACTGTAACAAAAAAAGCTGGCAAGCAATCAGCTAAGGCTCTGCGCGAAGCAGAAGAATTGGAAAAAAAAGAAGCCCGTAAGGTTGAAGCCCAAGCCCATGAAGAAGCCCAGCCAAAGCCCAAGCAAAAGCCGCGCGTGAAGCAATATAGTAAGAACCAGAAAGCTAATCGCGAACTCGTAGACAAGACTAAGCTTTATGCACTTGATGAAGCTATTGAATTATTGCCGAAGCTTTCTCGCACGAAGTTTGACGCAACGGCCGAACTTCACATTGCTCTCGGCATTGACCCTCGACAGGCTGATCAGCAGTTCCGCAATAGTGTGGTTCTACCCGCAGGCACCGGTAAAGCTGTGCGTGTAGCTGTTTTGGCAGATGCCAAGCTGTCAGCTGCCGCTGCTCAAGCTGGTGCAGATGTGACCGATAGTGAGCAGCTTATGGCTGACATTGCTAAAGGAACTTTTGATTTTGATATTTTGGTTGCAACACCAGACCAAATGGCTAACTTGGGTCGATTCGCTAAAACCCTCGGTCCAAAAGGCCTAATGCCGTCACCAAAGAGTGGTACAGTGACTGCCGACCCTGCTAAAGCAGTAACGGAAATCAAAAAAGGTCGCCTGGATCTTAAAAACGATGCGAATGGCATTGTGCACGTAGCAATTGGCAAACTTAGCTTTAAGTCCGCCGACTTGAACGCCAACGCTCGGGCCGTTCTTGAAACTATCAATCAAAATCGACCTACTGGCGTTAAAGGTACCTACGTGAAGTCAGTTTACGCTACTGCCACAATGAGCCCTTCGGTGCGCATTGACTACAGCACTGCGGTTAAATAACCAAGCTACACTTCTCAGAGAAAAAGCCCCAAGAACCAAGGGGCTTTTTCGTATGTTCGCCTACTGAACAATTTTTGTGACAAATCTATAATAGTTCTCATAGGAGAAAATAGTGGAATCAGAGATAAAAGCCCAGGCGTGGTTGGCTAAGCAGCAGGCGGATGTAGACTTTGACTATAGTGCGATCGAATTGTATCAGCGCAAAGTCGGGCGACCTTTTGCTGGCGTGTTAGGCGACTGCGAAATTCTCGCAGCAAAGAAACAGGGTCAAATTATCATTGATCCGTTCGAGCCTCAGCTGCTTAACTCTTCTAGCTACGACGTACGGCTCGGTGGATATTTTTATCGCGCAGAGCGAGCTGGACACCGGGTTGATTTTTCGCCCTATGATGCAGCGGAAGTCAAAAACTACTATTCTGGGCCACACAAAGCAGTTAGGCATAAACAGTGGTGCGAAGCCAACCAGCGCCAACCCTTTCGTGGCATTGATCTGGATGAGCACATTATTGTGCTCGCACCAGGCGAATGTATCTTGGGGCATACAGTCGAATATATTGGCGCAAAGTATGGTGCTACCACGATGATGAAGGCTCGATCATCACTCGGGAGAATCAATATTTCAACCTGTGACGATGCTGGTTGGGGAGACGTGGGCTATATTAACCGTTGGACTATGGAGATTCGTAATAAAAACAAAGATGTTTGGGTGCCGCTTGTGGTGGGTATGCCAATAGGGCAAATTGTGTTCTTCTGGGTGGCGGCTGCAACAGTCGATTATGGCACAACAGGGCATTATCAAACGAGCCAAAGTATCTCCAAACTTAAATCGGCATGGCGACCGGAATCAATGCTGCCGCGCATTTACTCAGATAGAAATAAGGCGCTCCGGCTTAAATTGTCTACTTCGACAAAGCATATCTTTGGTTCGTAGGGTTGGTCGCGTGCGCTTTATGCGTTGACTTTCTTGTCTACTCCTGGTAATATGGTCATATCGATTGCCAAAGACCGTAGCCGGGAAACCTTAATACGCTACGAGAGGTGAAACGCAGATTTTATGAGTTGCATTTCAAGTCTTTGGTTTTCGCCAAAGTTTTTTTATTTTGCACGGTCGAAGGCAAAATAGTTCTTTTAACCAGTAGGAAAGGGTAGTTCATATGGCAAAAACACGTGAACGCAAAGAGGCTGATGTAGCTAAGATGAAGCAGCTTTTGGCAACCACTAAGTTGGCTGTTTTAACTGACTATCGAGGTCTTGATGTTCCGGCAATCAATGAGTTGCGTGCTAAACTGCGCGATGCTGGTATTACCTACACCGTGGCGAAAAATACACTTGTAAAGCTCGCTTTGGTGGATTCACCACAAAAGAGTGCTGATACGAGTGTTCTCACTGGTCCGATGGCAATTGCCTTTGGTGCAGATGAGGTAGAAGCTGCAAAGATCGTTGCTGAATTTGCGAAAGAATACGATGCTCTCGAAATTCTCGGCGCAATTGCCGAAGACGGCACGGTGCTTTCGCAAGCCGAAGTAAAGGCCTTGGCGGCGCTACCAAGTCGAGAGCAGCTAACTGCACAGTTGGTTGGCACGATTGCAGCTCCATTGTCAGGCTTTGTCAGGGTGTTAAATGGTAATGTCGCTAGTGTGGTATATGCACTTAACGCCATTAAGGAAAAGAAAGCTCAAGAAGCTTAAGTAATAAATTAGGGAGAAAATTATGGCAGAAGAAACAACTGTAGAAGAAAAAGCAAAAGCAGAGATTCCTGAGAAGTTCAAAGGTCTCGTCGCTGAAATCGAAAAGCTGAGCGTACTCGACTTGTCAGAGCTCGTTAAAGTACTCGAAGACCACTTTGGCGTGAGCGCCGCAGCTCCAGTAGCAGCTATGGCTGCTGCTCCAGCCGCTGGTGGCGATGCTGGTGATGCTGCCGAAGAAAAAGCTAATTACAATATCGTTCTAACCGCTGCAGGCGACAAGAAGATTGAAGTAATTAAGGCAGTACGTGAAATTTCGGGTCTTGGCTTGTCTGAAAGTAAAGACTTGGTAGACAATGCGCCGAAGACAGTGAAAGAAGCTGCTCCAAAAGCTGAAGCTGAAGAAGCTAAGGCCAAACTTGAAGCTGCAGGAGCAACCGTAGAGCTTCAGTAAGCTTGCCAGTTGCTAACGAAAGAGCTTGCGCTCTATATAAAAGACCTCCGCACGGGAGGTCTTTTATAGTGCTACCAGGTTGGCTTTATTGTGTAAAAGTGTTACACTAAGGCCAATTAGATAAACGAAACAAATTACGATAATGACAGAGAAAAACCAACAACAAACCAATCTACAGGCTTTGGCCAACCAACTCGCTTCAGCAGAGGCAAGTTTGCGTGAAGTCCATCGACTCATTCAGGAAATGGGCGTAAAGCCCGAAGACTTGCCCGAGCCAAGCCAAGAAAAGGCTGCACCGAAGCGAGCGATGTCAGCTCCGACTCAAGTGAGCGGTAAGGTTATCGAGGGTCGTTTTGACGGCCAGAATATGGTTGGTCCTGGTGGCAAAACCTACCCAGTACCAGCCAACTATGCTTCAAAGTCCAAACTGGTCGAAGGTGATACACTTAAGTTGACTATCGCCGATGACGGCTCGTTTATTTATAAGCAGATTGGTCCCGCAGAACGCAAGAAGCTGATAGGTAAGCTTATTCTTGACGATGGACAATATAAGGTTGAGGCTGGCGGCAAAATGTATAACGTTTTATTTGCCAGCGTGACGTATTTCAAAGGAAACCCTGGGGACGAGGTCACAATCGTAGCTCCGGCCGACGAAGCTGCTCACTGGGCGGCAATCGAAGCAATTATTGGGGTCTAACAGGCCAAAATCTCGCCAGTTGTGCTTGTGACGACGACAGGCGCAGGTCTATAATAGAGAAAAGTGAGTAATCTGGAGGGGCTTTGTCTCGTATTGCGCTTTATCGTAAATATCGGTCAAATGATTTTAGTAATGTCGTAGGCCAACAGCATGTAACTCGTACGCTAGAGGCGGCGGTGGAGCGTGGCTTGGTGAGCCATGCCTATTTACTAACTGGACCGCGTGGAACTGGCAAGACAAGCATCGCGCGAATTCTAGCGCGTAGGGTTAATGATTTACCGGTTGATACAGAGCTGGAACGCGAACTCGATATTATTGAAATCGATGCCGCCTCGAATCGGGGTATCGATGAAATTCGAGATCTGCGTGAAAAGATTACATCCGCACCAACGAGCTTGCGTTACAAAGTATATATCATCGATGAGGTCCACATGCTCACTCGTGAGGCCTTTAATGCGCTGTTAAAAACCCTTGAAGAGCCACCAGCACATGCAATATTCATTCTGGCTACTACCGAGGCCCACAAACTACCAGAAACAATCATCTCTCGCACGCAGCGCTTTGATTTGCGCCCGATTACCGAAGCTGATTTGACCGCTCGCTTGCAGGAAATAGCCAAGAGCGAAGGAATATCAATTGACCCGCAGGCGACTCAGCTGATTGCGCGAGCCAGTCGTGGTGGTTTTCGTGATGCAATTGGCTTACTCGACCAGCTGTCTGTCCTAGGTGAGTCGCTGACTGTCCAGCATGTTGCCGCTGTGCTGGGGATGGTCGAAGAGTCCGCCATACAGAATTTAATAGCCGCAATTTTAGCGCGTGATGTGGCCACTACGCTTAATGGGCTCGAGGAGTTGGTTGTGTCTGGGAGTGACCCGCAAAGCGTCACTTATCAACTGCTCGATAGCATGCGGCAGATGTTGTTAGGAAAGTCGGGCGAGTCGGCAGGTCAAGATCAGGCCGCATGGATAATTGAGTGTCTAACCAAGGCGTTGGCAGACTTTAAGGTAACCAACCACTATAGTTTGCCTTTAGAGCTTGCCTTGTATCGCGCGGCAACTGGCCCACAGCGATCTGCGACACCCCCAGTGCAGGATGTATCTGCTGAGACTGCTACTAGTTCGGCTTCCGAAAAAAAAACCGCTGAGTCAGTTAGCCGCGTGAAAGAGCAGCAAAAGGCCAATCCGTCATTGCAGGCCGATGATGAAGCGTTGTGCCTCAAAGCCCTAAGCTTGATCAAGGAGCGCAACAATTCACTTTTTGCTGTTATGAAATCAGCTCAACCAAGGATTGAGGGTAACGAGCTCAGACTTGATTGTCGGTTTCGATTTCATAAGGAACGCATTGAAGAGCAGCGTAATCGTCAGCTCATTGAGCAGACGATGAGTAAGGTGCTTGGTCGTGATATTGTGCTAAACTGTAAGCTGAGCGAATCACAACAAAAAGAGAAGGTGCCTGACCCTAATGAGGAGCTCGTTGCGTCAGCACTTGAGATACTTGGTGGAGAAGTAGTAAGTGGCTAAGAAAGATATGAGCGGGGCAACGGCAGATAAGCTACCGCCCCAAAATTTACAGGCAGAAGCTAGCTTGCTGGGTTCACTCATGCTTGATAAAGACGCTATCATTAAGGTAGCTGATATTGTGCATGGCGATGATTTTTATGCTGCCAAAAATAAGCTAATATACGATGCGATCTTATCGCTTTATGAAAAGCGAGAACCGCTTGATGTGGTGACCTTGTCTAATAAGTTAGAGGCAATGGGGGAGTTGTCCAATATTGGCGGGGCAACCTATCTAACTGATCTTGTTAACGGGGTCCCTTCGGCTGCTCATGTAGAAAACTATGCTAAGATTGTGGCCCAGAAAGCAACCTTACGTCGTTTAATTGGGGCCGCCAATGACATCGGAGCTATGGCTTATAGCGAAGATCAGCCGCTTGATGGCTTGCTCGACAATGCCGAGCAGCGCCTGTTTGATGTTTCGCAAAAACACTTAAAGCAGAACTTTACATCTATGAAAGAAGTACTAGCTGAAAGTTTTGACCGACTCGACTCTCTTCATAAAGACAAAGGGAAATTGCGCGGTTTGCCGACTGGGTTTCGGCAGTTGGACAATATCTTGGCTGGTCTGCAGAAGTCAGATTTAATTATCTTGGCCGCTCGTCCTGCCATGGGTAAATCGACCTTCGCCCTTAACATTGCCCAGAATATCGCCATTAAGCAGGGTGTACCAGTCGGTGTCTTTAGCCTTGAAATGAGTAAAGAGCAGCTTGTTGATCGGCTTTTAGCAGCCGAGGCGGGGATTGATTCTTGGCGTTTGCGTACAGGAAACTTAGAAGACAAAGATTTTGAAAAACTAAACAAGGCAATGGGCGCATTGGCTGAAGCGCCAATATATTTTGACGACTCAGGAATGGTCAACGTTATGGAGATGCGCACTAAGGCGAGGCGTTTACAGAGTGAGAACGATTTAGGCTTGATCGTAATTGACTACTTGCAGCTGATGAGTGGTCGCAATAATAGTAGTGACAACCGCGTGCAGGAAATATCCGAGATCTCACGCGGACTTAAAGGGCTGGCTAGGGAACTTAATATCCCAGTCCTTGCCCTTTCACAGCTGTCGCGTGCGGTTGAGTCCCGCAGCCCGCAAATCCCACAGCTCTCTGACTTACGTGAATCCGGCTCGATCGAACAAGATGCTGACGTGGTGATGTTTATTTACCGCGATGAATACTATCGACCACAAGACACAGAGAAGCCGAATACTGCCGAAATAATTATTGCTAAGCACCGCAATGGTCCGACTGGTCACGTTGACCTTTACTTTAATGCCGAGGAAATGCGATTTAAGAACCTCGACAAAGCACATGCACATTCTTAGTTGCGCTTACGAAAACGAGTCAACTTCTGTATAATGTAGAAGCATAAGAGGTATTTTACTTGTCGAAGCGTCAACTCATTAAGCAGAAACTAGCAAGCCAAGCTGGGAAGTTTGCAATTGTTGGTGTGCTAAATACGCTTGTCGATATCGTTACGGTTAATATTCTCACCCAATTGTTTGGCGTGCAGATTGTAATTGCAGGTTTAATTTCTGGCACTGTAGCAATGATAAACAGCTTTATATTTAACCAGCGCTTTACGTTTAAAGTTCATCATTTGAATAAGGTGAGGATCCTATATTTCTTCGCCATTACTATGTTCGGGCTTTATGTTATTCGGCCGCTCGTTTTACAACTCTTTACTAGGGAGTGGTTGTGGCCAGGCGAAATGGTCTACCAAATAACGTCATCATTAGGCATGCCGCTAACTAAGAGTTTTGATGTAAATAATTTTGCGCTTGCTATGGCGATAGCAGCAGTCTTGGTCTATAACTTTGTTATGTATCGCAAGTTTGTGTTTGTGGAGGATAAACGTGCGTAACACAAAGGCCAGTCAGTTTTTCAAGAAACATTTTGGGACTATGTTATTTTTTGTAACAATAGCAGTTGCTGCCTTCTTGCGTTTTTATCAGTTGCAAGAATTGCCGCCTGCCTTGCATCCAAGCGAGGCCGTATGGGTATTTCAGGCTCGTCAGTTGGTCTCCGGCCCTGGTGCTTTTTTAGCTCAGCTTAGTGCGGCATCGGGTGCTTTTTTGTTGAGTATTGGCACATTTGCTTCGTCTTTGGTGGTCCATGACTCCCTTGTTGCTCTGAGGGCACTCAATGCGGCTCTTGGTGTTGTTGCAGTCATTGGCCTTTATTGGTGGGCTAAGGATTGTTTTGGTCGACGCCCGGCACTTTTATCCGCACTTGTGTTTGCAGTGAGCCCTTGGGCCATCACATTATCGCGCAATATTTTACCGCTTAACGTTTCGATCGCCCTCTTTGTTTGGCTATGCTTTTTTGCCACTCGAGCATATCGTAAGGGCAGCTTTGGCTATGGAGCGGTGAGTATAGTGATTTTAGTGCTAGGGATGATGAGCTCCCGACTATTCTGGTTAGTCCCCGTTACTTTTGTAGTCCCTCTTGCTTATGTGCTTCTTAAGCCACAGGCCGATGGTCGTAAAAAGCGCTACATTTTGCTATCGGTCTTTGCTGCACTAGTGGTAATTGCAGGCCTTGGGGCGCTTATTGTGGCGTTTGGTAATCCTGCTCAGGGCATGCTTAGCGCACTGTCGCAAAATCTCGCAAACCTGCAGGCTGGAGCACTTTTTGTGCTGAACGGGATAGGCCGAACTCTGGCAATGTTTTTTGTGACAGGTGATGATAACTACTTTGTAAATCTTGGCGGTTTGCCGCTTTTAAATACCTTCTTTGGTCTTATGCTCCTATTGGGCGCAATGGTTGCCATAAAATACCGTGCTCGGCTTGTATATACGTTTGTACTTATTTCTTTTGCCATCATGCTTGTGCCGGCCATTGTTTCCCCTAGAGCCCCTGATGCTTATTGGGCAGCGTTAGCTCTACCGCTTTGCTGCTTATTGGTTGGCATTGGCATCAATTATTTGCTAACGCGCTGGTATAGTATGTTTCCTGTTAATACTACGGCACGATCACTAGGTTTAAGCTTCGTAATCCTGCTCTTGGTACTTTCTGGCTATCAAGCCTACCGGCAATATTTTGTAGCTTGGGCACAAGATCCAAGCACACGCCTAGCTTACCGCGAGGACATTTTGGAAGCGAGCCGCCTCCTAAACCAAAAAGATGTGGTAGTCGTAACTTCACAACAAGATCAAGTTGCCTTATTGGCCTATAGAAGATCTTCGGAAGCCAGCGTAGTGAATGTTTCTGGCTTGGAAAGTCTCGCTGTGAATAATAAGCCTAAAGTCGTGGTTGTGCTCAACTCTGATAATGCTGAAAAAATAAAACAGAGAGTGACGGCTAAATACCCTGGCGGATCTTTTTCGACTCAACAGTCAAGCTTTGATGGGCGCTCACTCCTATATCTGTATCGACTGCCATGACAAATCAGCCAACTCTTTCCATCATTATTCCTGCCTATAAAGAAGCCGAAAGAATTGGGCAGAATTTAGCGACTCTTGCAGAATTCCTGGAGCAGCACAAATATGGTGATGTGGAGGTATTGGTAATAGCACAAGACCCGCATACTCAGCGACTGGCGGCGCTTGAGTGCAAGAAGCACAAAGGCTTTCACAGCATAGAGCTCAAAGAGCGAGCTGGTAAAGGTGGCGCAGTTCGTATAGGGATGTATGAAGCGCATGGTCGGTACAAGTTGTTTATGGATGCTGATTTAGCAACTCCTTTAGTACATCTTCATGAGGTTTTTCGCTTCATCAAGCGTGGTGGGGATATCGCTATTGCTGTACGCCACTTAGATGTGACCCACAAGGGTTTAAGAAAGTTTATTTCTGAGTTTGGCAATATTTTAACGCGAGTAGTGCTGACCCCGGGCATACCCGACACGCAATGTGGCTTTAAGGTATTTGATTCCGATGTAGCAAAACAACTCTTCGGCAGGCAGAAGATCATGGGCTGGGCGTTTGACGCGGAGATATTAGCTATTGCCAAAAAACTTGGCTATAAGGTTGAGCTTATTGTAGCCGATGATTGGCACGACCCTAAGGTAGAAGAAGAAGGGCTAACCGGCGATAGTCAGGCTAAAGCAGCACTAGAGGGCGGGATTAATATACTGCGCATTAAGTGGCGATTGATTACTGGCCAATATAAGCGCATAAGTTATCACCATACTCCGATTTGCTAATACTTGCAGACTTAGTTTACTCTAGTGTACTTCGTATATGTAAATGGAGTCGCCAATTCTTTTAACGGCCTGCTTGTCTCTGAGCCACTGATAGTTATAGGGGCGAGGACGGTATTTTTGGTAGAATAGATCGCTTACTAAGTAGGTCTCTGACACGGCAATATATTTTGTCTTAGGCTTTCCATAATCGACGTGCCATTCTAGGTATTTTGAGTCAGCACAATCATAGCCCGATGCATCGGTGATGAGTTTGCCTTGTTTGTCGAAGCGACGTTTGCAGAAGTAGTAGCGCAGGTCTGCACCGCCAAAGTAGTCTACAGCTATCTTGTCTATGGCTGGGTTGTTGTTGACGTATTCGACTAGGCGCTTGCCATCCTGGCCCCAATCAACATTGGAATCAGAAAGGTATTTTGAGGCGCTGGCGGAGCCACCAAATGCTTCGCTAATATACGGAATGTAGCGCGGGTATTGGATTATGGCGATTAGGCCATACCATGCTGTTAGTAGAAGGATTAAGGCAGCAACGAGTTGTTTGTATTTCGGTTGCTTAAATCGATGGTAGATGTCGATTGTTTTTTTGGCCACCAGGATAAAAACAAATGGCATCATTGGGAAAAGGTGACGAATGCCTAGATTGAGATTTCCGGTGATTGAAAGGTAGGAGTAGAAGCCAATAAAGAGTATGCTACTTAACTCAATGTAATGGTCTTTGGCATACACGCCGAGATCATGGATGGGTCGTTTGGTTTTTTTACGAATATATCCCGCCACACTGGCTGAAAGGGCAGTGATTATCATGATCATCATAGGTAGCGGTGTTTTGAGTACAAAACTAATAGGGAAGTACCAAGTAAAACTTTGGTTTGTAACATCGCCCAGTAGGTATGTAATATTGCCACTCTGAACACGGTTAATTACCATCAGTACACCTAGAACATACTGAATAAGGGGCTTTAGAATTGCAATCGAATTGAATTGAACCAAATATTTGCCGTAAATGTCGTAATACCCACCGTAGAGTGATTCACGAATCAACTTGTCCTGCATGGCTTCGGGCATGTTTATGGTGTGAGGCAGATAGAATAACCAAATCAAGACCAGACCAAGTATAAATGTTACCCCTAGGCCTACGGTGAGTGGCCAGAATGAGTGTTTACGGTTCTTTTTGGGTAACGTCAGGAATTTGATAGCGGTTAAGCCGACGTAAAAAGGAATAAGCATGACGGCTGAAAATTTTGCTACTTGGGCGAGCGCAAAAAACACAACGGCAATTGCGAGCTTTTTCTTATTCGCAGGATCGTTTACCCACTCTAAAAAGCTCCACAGGGCAAAGAAAATAAATGCAGCAATTCCAATGTCGGTTGTTACAAAGTGGTTGTGGGCGATGACGTTTGGTGAGAGGGCATAGAGCGTGAGGGCCAAAAGGGCTGTTGGTGGGCCGTAATGCTTGAGCGTAAAGCGATACAACGCCCAGCCAAGCGCTACCGCCAGAAACAGGATCGGTAGTCGTGAATAGAGCAGTATTTGGTCGGCATCATTGCCGAAGTGATAAATAAAATTCCAACCAGCCTCCCATTGCCCATTGGCGTCGGTCGACCAAGCTGGAATCGATTCTGGAAAGCGTAATTTCAAGAACAAAAGAGGTGCTGCGGCGATATCTTTAATTAGCGGCGGGTGTTCGGGGTTGAGTCGGTAGTCGCCATATTTCAGGTAGCTATAGCCAGCCGGAATGTGGGCTATTTCGTCGACGATTGCGCTGTCACCTTTGAGCGTGAGAAAGCTCAAGGCAAACATAAGGGCAAGGATGATGATTGCTATATATTTATGTGAGGCGAATACGTATTTGCGCAGTTTTGACAGCATAAGGGTATTATACCAGCTTGATATAATGTCACAATCTCCACGTGTGTCTACCAGGTAATTCTGGTAGAATAGGGATATTGTTAAGTTGAGGAAATGGAATGCTAGAAAAGGCAAAAATGGCCGCACAGGCCTTGAAGATCCAAAAAGAACTGAAGCGACTTACCGCCGAGGCAGAGGCTGGCGATGGAGCGGTGCGAGTTGTGGCTGGCGTGAAGATTGATCAGGCTTCTTTTAGTATGGAGTTGCGCGAGGTGCATATTGATCCAGAACGTATGGATGATGCTGATCGGGTTGGAAAATGGGTTGAGTCTGCTGTTAATCAGGTAAGTAAAAAAATCATGCAAGAAGTAGCAGTAAAGATGCAGGCGCTCGCTGGAGGGCTGAACCTGCCCGGCATGTAGGCGTATAGGCCAGAATGAGCGTATTACCTCAGAGCGTACAGCGGCTGATTGATGAGTTTGCCAAATTGCCAAGTATCGGCCCTAAGACTGCCGAGCGACTAACTTTCCATCTGCTCAGAAGTGGCGGTGAGGACTCGCTCGGCCAGGCTGCGCTTGGTCTGCGCGAAGGGTTGCGTTATTGCGAAGCTTGCCAGAACTTTAGTACTACCGCGTTATGTGATCTTTGTAGTGACCCGGCACGAGATGATAATGTTTGGGCGATTGTCGGTCAGCCGCTTGACGTGGTAGCAATTGAGAAGACGTCGCTGTTTAAGGGGCGCTATCACGTGCTGCACGGGGTACTGTCACCGGTTGATGGTATTGGTCCTGAGCAAATAAGAGTGTCGGAGCTGCTGAAGCGGCTGGAAAATGCCACCCACAGGCCCAGTGAAATTATTTTAGCGCTCAATCCGAATGTCGAAGGAGAGACAACGGCTTTGTATCTATCAAAGAAGCTCGAACCGTTTCATATCCGCTTAACTCGCTTAGCACATGGCCTGCCAATAGGCGGTGATTTGGAATATGCCGATCAAATGACTTTGGGTCGCGCAATTGATCACCGTCGGGAATTCTAAGGCTATGCTACAATTGGTGATAAGGTAACCATGATACAGCTCTACAATTCACTTACTAAACAAAAAGAATCGTTTCAGCCGCTCGAGCCGGGCGTTGCACGCATGTATAGTTGTGGTCCGACCGTATATGATCACGCTCACGTCGGTAACCTGCGGTCATATTTGTTCGCTGACTTATTGCAAAGAACCCTGCGCCACGTTGAGGACTTAAAGGTCCAGTGGGTTATGAATATCACCGATGTTGATGACAAGATGATTGAGCGGGCCAAACGAGACTATCCTGATGATGAGCCAATGCAGGCACTTGGTAAATTGGCTGACAAATATACCGATCTATTTATTGACGACCTAGAGTTGGTCGGCATTCACCGGCCAGATATTGCCAAGCTACCTCGGGCAACGGACCATATCGAGCAAATGCAAGATATCATACGCCATCTTGTTACCGACGGTATTGCGTACGAAGTGCAGGGAAGCGTGTATTTTAGCCTAGAAAATTATCAACGCGCGGGCAAAACGTACGGTGTGTTGACCGACGTCAACTTTGAAGGCCAAGCTCGTGTTACTGACGATCAAGACCAGAAGGAAGGTGCGGGCGATTTTGCACTATGGAAGGCGGCAAAAGTCGGTGAGCCAGTCTGGGGCTTTGATCTGAACGGCCAGCAGTTGCCGGGAAGGCCCGGTTGGCACATTGAGTGTTCCGCAATGAGCACTCAGTACCTTGGTAAGCCATTCGACATTCATACAGGCGGGGTGGATCTGAAATTCCCACACCACACCAATGAAATCGCTCAATGTGGTGGCGAGCTCTGTAATTTCTTTTTACATAATGAGTTTCTGAACATTTCGGGTGAGAAAATGGCCAAGTCAGCTGGGAACTTTTATACGCTGACCGATGTTGGTAGCCCCATGGCTTTTAGATTACTCGTACTAAGTGCTCACTATCGCACCAAGATGGATTTCAGCTTAGAGCTGCTCGAACAGGCGAAGCAGCGGCTTGCAACATTGCGTGAGTTTGCTAGCAAGAATCAGTATAGCAGTCAGCTGCGCGATGAATCAGAAGTGGTCGATCAGTTCCGTCGTGATTTTACCAAGGCTTTACGTGACGACATAAACACTCCGCAGGCCTTCGCTGCTATTGCCGCACTTGAGCGTGACGGTTTGCGAGTAGGAGGTGCGGTTGAAGCGCTGGAGTGGGCTGATCGCATACTTGGCTTGGGCTTGGTAGGCCAAAAAATGGCATTTAATGATGGTGAGCTTGCTTTGCAGCAGGCTCGTGAGCAGGCCCGCCAGGCGGGTGATTATGGCAGGAGTGACGCATTACGCGAAGAATTGTTGGCTGCTGGAATTGCTTGTGAGGATTTGGCTGACCGAACAGAGTATTGGCGTACAACTGCAGCAGCTTAAAGTAAAATCAATAAAACGAAGAAGGACCACCTGTTACGGTGGTCCTTGGTGATTCGTAGTTGTCCACAAATCAAACGTGGTCAGAGTAGGATTTGAACCTACGTAGGGCCGCCACGGGGGCGGTTTCCAACGGATTAGCTGTCCGTCCCATTTGTCCGCTCTGGCATCTGACCTGGTTTGGCCTCGAGGCCGGGGTGTGGCACTTGGCAGCATCACCCCGGCCCTTGGCCTGCAAACACACTCGGTTTCAAGTCCGAGTGGAAGGATATTGGATCCTGTGCTTGCGCGATGGTGGAGCAACACCGGCAGCGAACCGCCGGGTGCCCCAGAAGCCATGACGCACGGTCGTACCTTCATGTGATCTTGGCGAGATCACAGCACGGCTATGCAGTGTCATGGCCTTCGCGGTCTCTACGGGATTTGAACCCGCGACCTCCGGCGTGTCAACCGGCGTGCACTCCAGACTGCACCAAGAGACCTTGCGGCGAGAGAGTAGTTTGCTTAGGTCTACATCTCCGTGAGCACACCAGGCAGTCCTGGTCCTCACGGCGCTCTGAATTTGAGCTATCTCTCTGATACTAGTCGTCCTTTTCTCGAACAGGCTTTCACATCACCCGAACTTTACTCGCACGGAACTAGCCTTAGCTGACCTGGAGGGGATCGAACCCTCAAACCTCCGACGCGTCCGCCGGTGCTCTACCAATTGAGCTACAGGCCAGTTGTGGGGGTGAGTGGTATCGATCCACCGACCTCTCGCTTTTCAGGCGAGCACTCTGCCAACTGAGCTACACCCCCTGGTCGCGGTGGTTTCCAAGTGGAGCAATTCTTGCACTCCGTTCAAGGTCCCCACCACGTCTGTTGCTTCTCATTGTGAAGCAGTTTCTGGCCATTAGCTTTCGCCAGGCGCCAGAAACTGCCCCACAAGAGATTCGCATTTCAAAGTGTGTTGACTATGCTAACAAAAATCCTGCTCTCGGTCAAGCGGGCAATTTATTAGCAAGGGATAAAGGTCAGTGCTTTACCTGTCTTACCAGCTCGACCGGTGCGGCCAATACGGTGTACGTAGTCTTGGTAGGTGGCGGGCTGATCAAAGTTAATTACGTGACTAACATTTGGAATGTCCAGGCCACGTGCTGCTACGTCGGTAGCTACCAATACCTTTGCCTTATCGTCCTTAAACGCTTTTAATGCACGCTGTCGTTGTGGCTGAGTCTTGTTGCCGTGAATAGCTTCAGCGGTGTGGCCATGTTGTGTAAGGGTATCGGCTAGCTTTTGCACGCCATACTTGGTTTCGCCAAATACGAGAACCTTCTCAAACTCTGGTTGAGCAAGCATTTCTTTGAGCACTGCTAATTTCTCGTCCTTTGAGTTAGCTTTAATAACGTCTTGTTCGACGTGATCACTGGTTTCGCGAGTGCGTACCGAAACGGTCACAGGGTCAATCAGGAAGTCATGGATGAGACCTTCGATTTGTGGCGTCATGGTCGCGCTAAAACAAATCGATTGTCGCTGTTTTGGCATTTGCTCAACTATAAAGCGAATGTCGGCGATGAAGCCCATATCGAGCATCTGGTCGGCTTCGTCGAGTACTAGTATCCCCGCTTGGTCAAGCTGTAGGGCGCCTTGCTGAATAAGATCCTTAAGTCGTCCTGGTGTACCAATTACGATGTGGGGTCGCCGTTTGAGGCGTTGGATTTGATGGTGCATATTCATACCGCCTACACATAGGGTAGTATACAGGTGCATGTCCCATGCAAAAGCGCGCAATTCGTCGTTAATCTGGTTCGCTAGTTCGCGAGTTGGAGCCATAATGAGCGCAGCTGGCTTGGCTTTAATGCCCTTGAGTCGCTCAATAATAGGAATAGCAAAAGCAGCAGTCTTGCCAGTACCGGTATTAGCAAGGCCGATTAAGTCTTTGCCTTCTAGGAGGGCAGGAATTGCGCCGTCTTGAATTGCAGATGGAGCAGTAAAGCCTTTCTTGGCAATATTCTGCTTAAGATCTTGCGAAATCGCGAAGTCATTAAAAGTGTGTATGGGGGTAAAAACTTCTTCCTTGGGTACAACTACTTGTTTATTAATAAAACGAGCAGGGTCGATGTACGCTCCTTGTTTTTTGCCGCCGCCTTTGCCGTAGCGTTTCGGGCCACGTGACTGGCTGTTCCAGCGAGATTTGTTGTTTGAGTTTGAATTACGATTAGTAGTAGGACGACCGCCACGCACTCGGGCGGGGTTTGCATATGATAAAGTCATGAATGCCTTTCGATTTATTTATTCTTGCTTGATGAACAGCGAGAATAAAATCTTCCGCTTGAATTTGTGCGGATCTAGGCTCGGCATTCACCTCTGTCATATTGACATTCCAATAACTATAGCATATCAGCCAAGATTTGTCTAGCACATGAAAGGGTTATTATTTCTTACGCTTGAGTAAGTCTTTTGCGCCAGATTGGATTTTACCGCGCTGTTCTTTGTCTTTTAAAACGTGAAAAACAGTCGGCAAGAGCGACACAAAAACTATCACGGCTACTGCTGGGAGGATGTACGAGTCAACGTTCGGAATGGCATTACCCAAGAAATACCCAAGCGAGGTAATGCCAACTGCCCACAAGAACGCCCCTATGAGGTTAAAAAGAAGAAACGTCCGGTATGACATTTTGCCCACACCAGCCAAAATAGGTGCCAGGGTGCGCACGATTGGTGTAAAACGCGCTAGAACCAGCGCTTTGCCGCCGTGTTTTTCATAAAAAACTTGTGATTTTCTTACATGGTCTTTGCTGAACAGGAGTGAATCATCTTTTTTAAAAACTTTATCGCCATATCTGAGGCCAGTAAAGTAGCCTACGCTGTCGCCGGCTACGGCCGCGAGGAAAGTAATGAGTAGCAGAATAGGAAAACTCAGTATGCCTTGTGAGGCCAAGAAACCAGCAGTAAAAAGCAGACTGTCACCTGGCAGGAATACTCCGACTAGGAGGCCAGATTCGGCAAACACCACGGCGAACACTCCGATGTAGCCGAGGCTTTTAATCAGTGCTGTGAGATCAAAATGCATAACATTCAGTATACATGGTTATGTTTAAAACGAGAATCGCCACCTCCGAGGCGATTTGAATCTCGCGCCAGAAGTGGCGAATTATTTGTCTGGTGCGCTAGGGCGTATCGGCCTTGCGGCCAATGATCTTCCTGACCTCGTCGCGCTTGACGATCAGTACTGCTGCCATGGCGAAGGCTGCAGCGGTCAAGAAGACAAGTCGGGCAGTCTGGCTGCTATGAGTCCATACGCCCCAGGCGACCAATGCGTAGAAGATCGGCCACCAGATGAGTCGCATCATTTCATGCTTTGACGCCACCAAATCTGCCAGCCAAACGCCGACTATCAGGAGCGTAGCAGCAATGGCCGAAATGTCTCCACTCGCAGCCATGCCCGCAACGGGGCTGACAAGTAGCAGCCTGTCGGCCTGGGCGTCTAGGCGACCGCCCCATTTCGACGTGGCACCCCAGCTCCTTGCCAGGTAGCCGTCGAGCAGGTCGGATGCGAAGCCGAGTAGCAGCAGGGGAGTTGCGACACCCCATTTGCCATTGGCGACGAGCACAGCCACCATGGCTGCACTCGCAACTCTGGTGGATGTGATGATGTTCACCACCACAAACTTCCATGTAGCGGCTTGGGGCATTACCCCTCCTAAGTAGTCGGATTGACTATATAATTATAGTATTAAATACAATAAAGTCAATACTAAAAATCACCCCATGCGGGGTGATTTTATGCCTACCAATCCCTTGCTAATTAGCAGGAGATTCGTTCGCCTCAGTTGGGCCATGGTGCATCATGCCCATTCTGTGGCCGCCACGAGGCGGTCGGACCAGACTCATGTCTATGGTATTGTCTTTGGCCCACTGCTCGAGTTCATCTTTGATGGCTTCGTGCGCTGCCTTGCGCTTTTCGGGGTCGGTCTCTTTGTGTGCTGCTTCAAGCTTCGGCTTCATGGCTTCAAGCTTAGCTTTAATCTTGTCAGCCTGAGCTTGAGTTAGTTTGCCTTCAGAAACGAGTCTTTCAAGGCGTTGCTCAAGGTGTTTCTGGCGGTCTTCCGCCCTGTTTTGCTGCACTTCAGCCTTGGTACGGTTATTTGGCCTATCCTGATAGCCGCGATGAGCTTGAGCATATCCGCTGGTGGCGACAATGCTCACCGCTGCGATACCAGCCATACTGCTGGCTAAAATTGCTCGTTTTGTTGTCTTCTTAAGGTGTTTTCTCATAAATTACTCCTTGTTTAGGGTTGGTAGGGGTGTGCTGGCGTCTAAATAATAGGCTTAGACTCGCGCAGGCATTATGAACACCATGAGGCCATTTTGCACCTCTTGGCTGAAGTACATCTGAAAACTATAACTCAGTAAACATTAAGCGCTAACCAGGTATAATATATATATGAAAATTCTTATAACCGAAGATGAAGTTAAATTAGCCCAAGCACTCAAGAAAGGACTTGAGCAGGAGGGGTGGGCAGTAGACGTGGCATTTGACGCCGAAGAATCGCGTGCGTGCGCTGAAGCTGGGGAGTATGACGCGATGGTCTTTGACAGAATGTTACCCGACGATCAAGATGGCTTGGAGATTTGTCGCGAAATTCGCAATGGCAGTGGCCCAAATAAAACCACGCCAATCTTAATGCTAACGGCACGAGGCGAAGTCAATGATCGAGTACAAGGGCTCAATAGCGGCGCCGATGATTATCTCATTAAGCCGTTTGCCTTTGACGAGTTGCTGGCCCGTTTGCATGCATTGGTGCGCCGACCAAGCAGCATCATCGCCGAGGAGGTTACGATTGGCCCAGTCGCTATTTTTCCAGCAAAAAAACTCGTGGAACTGCACGGCAAACCAGTGGCACTGAGTCGCAAGGAATATGCGCTGTTAGAGTACCTTGCTTTTCATGCTAATCAGACGCTTAGCAAGGAGCAGATAATTGATCATGTGTGGGACTTTGATGCCGACGTACTAGAAAACACCGTAGAGGTTTTTGTGCGTAATATTCGCAAAAAACTCGGTGAAGACATTATTCAGACCGTTCGTGGGTATGGCTACAGGATAGGATCAGGCTCCTAATGCAACGCATGTTTGATTCGGCCGTCTTTAAGCTAACTGCGTGGTACATTGGGGTTTTAATGCTGGTTTCGCTCACGTTTAGTTTGCCGGTTTTTATTATTACTTCCGATCGTCTGGAGCAGAGCGCCATGCAGCAAATGGAGGTTTTACGCCAAAACAATCGTTGGCGCGATAGTGCAATTCCGATGGAGCTACTTGAAGCCAGGCGCCTAGCACAGCTTGAGCTTGATCGCAGGCAACTGCTTAATAACATTATTTTGGAAAATATTTTAGTTCTTGTGGCGGGAGCTTTGGCCAGCTATTGGTTCGCTCGTCGCACTCTCAGGCCAATTGAAAAGTCGCATATGGCGCAAGCGCGCTTTACGGCTAATGCAAGCCACCAGCTGAGAACGCCATTGGCTACTATGCAGGCCGAAATCGACGTAGCTTTGCGAGACAAGAAATTGACCGCACAAGAAGCTCGGGCTGTATTACAGAGCAATCTCGAAGAAGTTGGTCGCTTGCGCACGCTTAGCGATCAACTGTTGCAGCTCACACGAGCAGAGCCAGAGATGAAGGCTGAGCAATTTGACATCGTGACTTTTACCGATGATTTTGTCGCAAAAAATAAAAAAGCCTTTAGGCTGACATTTCAAAAAACTATCACTAAGCCAATCAATGTGCAGGCCGACGCCGTGCTGATTGGTGAGGCTCTACGTGTCTTGTGTGAGAATGCGCACAAATACAGCGGCGCCAAACCGGTGCAACTGCAGCTGCAAAAAGGGCGCGGCATCGTGCGATTGGCGATTGTCGACCAGGGCCCGGGCTTAACGGCTGAAGAAAAAGAGCAAGTATTTGATCGTTTCTATCGCGGCAAAGAAGCTTCGCGCAAACACCCTAATGGACACGGTTTGGGACTTTCGCTAGCACGTGAGATAACGGAGCGCTACGGTGGATCGCTGGTGGTAAAGAGCGCGCCAGCAAAAGGCTCAACTTTTACTATTGTGCTGCCAATGTCTAAAGCAGAAACTGCCTGAGCTCATACAAAACAATCAGACCACTCGTGATTGCGCCGCTAATCGGCACGATCATGGGGACAGAAATTGCTCCGGCATGAAGTGGTTTTCGTCTTTTAATCACGACGAGTGATACATTTACCAACGTGAAAATGGCCAGTACGAGCAAGCTGGTAAGTTTTGCTAAAGAAACAAGGGGAAGCGCAATCACTGCCAAGATCATCAGGGCAACGACTGATACTGTGGCGGTAATCGGGGTTTTAGTGGTATCGCCGACTTGGGCGAGGCGTTTGTCTAACCAGCCTTGCTTCGACAGGCCAAACAGCACCCGCGACCCCATGATCACTTGCACAATGACGCCATTAACGGCTGCCGATATGCCAATGATCGTTAAAAACAGCGGACTTGATCCGGTTGTTTTGGCGTAAACAAGAGCGAGTGGGGCAGTACTGGCGGCCAGTTGGTTGGGGCTGACAGCAGTTATGGCAATGAGGGCAACTAATAGGTAGAGAACGGTCGATACAATAAGCGAGATTAAGATAGCCAGTGGCATGGTGTGCTGGGGGCGCTTTGTTTCTTCGGCAACATTTACCATGTCTTCAAAACCTATGAATGCATAGAAGGCTAAGAATGCTCCGCCAATAACACCCGCCACGCCGACGTTTGGGTCGATCTTGAGCGCACTTGCTAGGTCGACCGAGGAAAAGAAGTTACGACCAGCCCAAATAACAAGCAGCAAACCAGCAATTTCTACAAAAGTGAATATACCTGCCGTTATAGCCGATTCACCGATGCCTTTTATGGCGATCAGCCCAATTACGACGAGTAAGCCAATACTGGCCAAAAGTTCAGGCGCAGGCACGAGTACATTTAGGTAGCCTGCGAATCCTTTGGCCAAGGTGGCCGCCGATGCAATACCAGCAGCAACCATGGCCAGCCCAATAGCGATTGACAGCCATTTTTTACCAAATGCTTTATGCAAGTAGACCGACACAGATGCGCTGGCAGGGTAGCGCCCAGAAAGCTCCATATACGAAAACGCTGTAAGTCCGGCTACAAACATAGCCACCAAGAACGCCAACAGCGTCGAAGAGCCAGCCTCACCGGCAACTTTTCCTACCAACACATAGATGCCGGCGCCCAAGATGTTGCCGAGCCCGTAGAGTGTCACCAAGGGTAATCCGAGGCTGCGATTGAGTCGTTTGGCTTGTTTCATGAGCTTATTTTAGCATAAGCAGTATCTGAAAATTACTCAGAAAGTTCACGTCGTTTACGGTAGAACCAAACCATCCCTGCTGCAGCAAGTATAAGGAAGATAATTTTTCCATATGACTCGTAGCTACTTAGTTGCTTTGTTACTTCGTCTAGTGTGCCGGTGGCCGTATAGCCCAAGTAGAGGAAGAATAAGCTGCGCATAAATAGTCCTGCGAAACTCGCCAGTAGGTATGACTTTAGCTGTAACTTTAAGATTCCCGCAACGATTGAGACTGGTGCCGATGGAATGAGTGGTGTTGCGCGGAGAAGGAAAATTGCCACTTCATCGCGAGAACTTTTTTCCAGCCGTTTGCCAATAGCTTCGATGCTTTTGTGGCTAAAGCCAAAAAGCCGCTTTGATTTGGCCATAACCACATCTTCGGCTTTGTCGGCGACCACATAGAACAAGTATCCTCCTACGGTTTTGGCCGCAGCAGCTGCAAGGGCTAACAGCACAAGATACGCTAGGCTGGAATTCTGGGCTGCCGCTAGCGAACCAGCTAAAGTTAAAACGAATGGTGAAGGAATAAAAGCGATTATCTCTTCCGTGAGAGAGCCCAATAAAACAAAGAGTGGTAGCGGAACTGCTTGAGCGAGGTTTTCGAGGCCGTTGAGTGCGGATTCAATCATCTATACCATCATGGCATAAGCGTAATACGATTTCAATTCAGCCACACGTTAAGCTTTTCCTCAGCCGGAGTCATGATAATGATATGGGGTTATTTCTGCTAACACGAAAGGGGGAGTATGGGACTATTCGATACGTTTTCAGAGTTGGGTGCGCAAGCAAGTGATTTGCTAGGTGGTGCGGCTGAAGCTGCAGCAAACTTGGCCGACCCTTCGCAGCTTGTTGAGGCAGGCACTTCGGCTGCCGAAGAGGCCACGCAGACAGCAGCTGAAGCGGTTACAGGTGTGCAGGACAGCATCGACCAGTTGAATCCTTTTCAGTAAGACCCTATCGCGCTGTCACTGACCTTGTTCGATATCACCTAGTATTGACGTTATGTATGCGTCGTTGAGCGGATGCGAGGCAGCGACTGTTGTGAGGGTAATGTTGGGGTGGGCTTTTTGAAGTTTTATGAGGTTTGATTTAACCACTACAGGGTCAAAGGCCCCATGGATCAAATGAATTGGAATTTTAAGCTTTCGTATGTCTTGGGTGGCGGTTTGGTTAATAATGCTCGAGCGCATAGTGGCTGCGAACATGGGCATATTGTCTTCGGTTAGTTCTAGGCTGGGATCGAGCTTGGTGACTTTACCATAGTTGTAAAGCTTCATGACGAGTTTGGGTGAGGCAAGTAACTTTTCGTAGGTAAGTGGCAGAAGCTTGTCGCGACTAAAGCCTGGAACATCGCTTGCTGGTCGGTACATTGGCGGACTACATAAAATGAGTTTTTTAGTCAGAAGCGGATATCGCTTGGCAAACTCAATCGCCACCAGCGATCCAAGTGAGTGGCCAACAACTATCAGTGGCGTACGGAGACGCAGCTTAAGGTAGGTTCTAAGCAGGGCTCGAGCCTGCAACTTGGCATTATATGTTTCCCAATACGGCTTCGGCGACTTTCCAGACCCGAGTAGGTCAACGCTGACAATATTGTGCTTGCCATTTGACTCGCTCGAGAGCTTATTAATGACCGGGGTCCACATTTTACCCGTTGAACCAAGACCGTGAATAAAGAGTATTGTCGTTTTGGCCTGCTTACTACGTTTGAACGCGCGAACGTGTAGATTGTAAGGAACACGAAGCCACTTATGTACTACCATGTTCCAAGACAGCGGTGACAGTTTTGTTTCCATAGCTATAATTATGCCACAGAGCGGGCAGGGCGTGGCCGTTTTTTGCTGTGCAAATTGTGCTAAGATGAGAGCGTGAAAAGCATAAGTAGTAAGAAGTTGGCTATCGTAGCGCTTGTTGTCGCAAGCGTTGTTTCTGGTGTTAATACTCCCATTGCTCGATTCGGCTTGCAATCTATCCCGACCAGTCTGTTTGGACTTTTGAGGCATGCCATACCTTTTATTCTTCTAGGCATTTTCTTATTATTACGTCCACGCAAGTCCTTGCGGAAAAAAGAAATCCTTACCGCAGTTGTTTTTGGAGTTTTAGTCTACGTAGCTGCAAATGGGCTGTTTTACCTTGGCGTACAACGTAGCGGCAGTATTAACGCTGCAATCATCTTTCTTCTAGACCCACTCCTGATGTTCTTGGTTTCTGTTGAAGTTATGAAAGAAAAGTTCAGCCCCCGTGTTTTTGCAGGAATAATCATCGCCTTTGTGGGGAGTATTTTTGTGGTTTTTGGCCCCATGCTGCTGGCTGATGACCTTAGTTTTACAGGCAGTGCAGTTGGCAATATATTCCTGTTTGGCTGCGTTTTGGCGGGGATAATCGGCACCTGGGTAGCAAAAATCGGAGTTAAAAAAACCGATCAGATTCAATTTTTGTTTTGGAGCTTGGCCCCAGCTGTAGTGGTCTACGGCTTTTTAAGCATCGGTCAGCTGTCTCAGTTGCCAAAAATTGCACAACAGCCCGAGCTTGTTTACGCAGTTCTGTTTGGGGCAGTGTTCAACGGATTGCTTGTGTACTGGTGTATGTTCTACGGTCTAAAAAGAGTAAAGGGTGAGGAATATGGCTTGTTTTCATATCTTGCGCCCGCCTCAGCTGCTCTCGTGGCAGTAATTTTCTTTAATGAAAAGTTTACCCCAGCATTGCTTGCAGGGGTGGCTGTTATTGCGACGGGTCTGTACTTGGCCGAAGCCCATCGTGTTAAGGTTCACCATAGCCACGTACACTCACTCTTTAAGGCAAAATAGTACTAACATAAAATAATCCTGAATCGCTTCTTTGTTGGGCTTAATTGTGGGTATCGAACCGTACAAATGAAGGAGCCCCGCCAAGCTCCAACACAGAAAGCCATGAGGCAAGTCAATGCACTTCGAGACCATCAACGGCAGCACCCACATCTGGTGTGACGAGGGCGAGAGTGAGCGGGATGTCCTGCGCGCGATCGCCAGCGCCACCTTCGAGACGGCTGCGGCCGTGGGCTTGGGTCTGCTGCACTACAACCCCAACACCGTCCTCCCGGACGAGTTCCTGGACCGCGCCGTCAACCTCGACGCCGACTGGGTCCTCGAGTTGGACTACGTCGAGGGCCGCCAGGTCAAGACCTACCTGGAGCGCTTCGAGCCGGGCCACTTCAACCTCCAGGACTACGTGTTCGAGAGGGACCGGGGCGCGCCCGACACCATGCTGAACCGTGCCATCGAGATCCTCGGTGGCGCCAAGGCGACCGGCCACCAGTCCACGATGCACATGTTCGAGGGCGACAACCTCGACCGGCGCCTCAAGGAGCGGTACGGCATCGAGCGCAACTCCGGTGAGACGGATTGGGAGTTCCGGAAGCGCGTCTTCCTGGACTTCTACGACGAGGATCCGGACGGCGCGCTGACGTTCTGCCTCGGTGGCACGATCGGCGATCTGGACGACCTGGACGGCATGCTGGTCGTGATCAACGCTGGCACGTTCGGCTCGCGTCACGGCCGCCAGCAGTTCATCGACGGCTTCGCCGCCGACCCGCTGGTGATGCGCAAGGAGCGCATGGCTCTCGCCGGCTGAACAAGCTGGCAACAGCCACAGACTGATGGGGTCCTCAACCCATCAACACCCCCGGAACTTGTTCCGGGGGTGTTGAACGTTATTATCCCTTTACGCAAAAGCCCACTCATATTTCGAGCGGGCTTTTTGACTTGTTGATTGCATCCTGTATAAATACCTTCTGGCTGAGGATTACGGTCTAGAACCTTAGCACTACCGATTCGTCATTATCGTGTTTGACTTATTGTACCTGCGCCAATATGGCCTGTTGTGCACGCGTATTGATACCAAAATTAAGTTCCGCAATCACTTCGCCAGTAGCATTATTGACCACATCAATACCCTTCAGGCTCCCACCCGTAGCCTGAAGATCCACCGCCTCAAGAGGGGCATCAATGGCTAGATCTCCAACTGTATCTTCCTTGATAAGTGGTATCCCAAGTACTTTTTTATATGGGCTAACCTGAAAGAAAAGCAGAAAACGTTGATTTGTGATTGCTAGGTAAAAGGGGCGTGGTACCGTTATCAAACCATAGCCCGTTAATGGGGCAGTAATCAGTGAGGTAGCAACATCCTTTGCAATTCGAGCAGCAACTTCTTTACCAGTGCGCTTAACTTGGCAAATTTCGGCTACCTTTATTTGCTCACCATCATGAAGCTGAGCTTGTATAGCGGAAAGATACTTATCTTTGAGCATAATTTTCCCTACATTAATAAATGCATTCTAGCATAAATGGCTGAGCTTTGTGGTCTAGAATAGTGTCAGAGAGTCATGTGCGGCATCTTGATTTCCGCTATAATTAACGTATGGTCTTGGAACTTTCGCTTAACGATTTGTATACAGCACTTTTTGACGACCCGGATTTAAGGAGGTTGGGGCCATATAAGGTAGTGGCCACTGAAAGGCAAACCATATTCCCAATCGACATAGATTTTGGCGATCAGGACGTGCATTTGGGCGAAGGAGATTTTACCGATGGGTTCGTCGCTTTTTGTAATTCTAGGGCGAGAAGTCTTGACCTAGGGTCATCTGTGTTCACAGACTTCTATCCAGACTTTATAGAGGTAGACGTACTTCTGTGCTCAGAGAGTAGGGCTAGTAGGTTCTACTTCGATGATGCGAAGATCGGTCTCTGTAACTTTGGGAAGTTAGTCTCTCCAGAAGTGTACTTCGACCGTGCTCAGATAGATGTGCTATTACCCGAGGAGCTACAGTCGGGAGTGATATATATCGAGGCATTGGAGTCCGAGGGCTTCAACCCAGAACGCCTTATTAGCAACGCCCACCGAGTAACTCTTGATAAGGGGCGAATAGAAGACGCTGCGGCGAATAAGCAGGCCATTGTTGAAGGATCTGATGATACTGTAGTCGAAGTCAGGATTTTGAAGGCAGGAGAGTTTATAGATTACCTGCTTGCCGGCAACCTCGATCTTAGGGGGCTGGGGAAATATAAGGTGGTACCAGATGGCGATTCCCCGCTCGAGATTAATTTAGACTTGGAGGGTAGGGGGTTGAACTTTGGTGCAGGTGACTTTACCTCGGTTTCCATTAGTTTTTGCGCTACACGATCAGAATATGTTGACTTCTCGGAGAGTGTTTTTGGCCATGTTGACTTTCGTGATTCTCAAATTGGCAGCTGTTTTTTTGCAGATTTTCAGGGTAAAGAAGTCCACTTTGGTAACGCAAGGATGGAGAATGTCTTTTGGGAGCGAGGAAGTGCAGCATTTATCTACTTGGATAAACTAACTGCCGGTCAGTTCAACATTAATGACATGGAGACGGAGGAGATTAGGCTTGGAGACTCTCAGGTTAGAGAGATGTATTTATCGACCGGCGAAGGAGTGCAGAGGATGTTTTGCGAGCATGCTCAAATAGGATTGCTTAACCTCCATGAAGGCAGGCTAATAGAGGTTGACTTTGGGGAGAGTCGAATCCACAAAGCCCTTATAAACAAGGCTACAATTGACCTAGTTAAGGCAGAAGGTTTGGTTGCAGATAAGCTGTACATTGGTAACGACGGTAAGAATGAAATCGGAGAACTTCGCTTGGGTCTTCATGAGGGTGTCAAGGAGGTTGACTTAGAAAAGGCCCTATTTAAGGAGGGCAGAGAAGTGGAGAGAACAATCATTAAAGGCTTCGGGCCGTTGTAGTATAAGTTACTAGACTTCTGGGTAGTCATTGCCTCTTGAATCTCTCATATTGCTTTGTGAGGACCTCTAGCTCGGCCGTACTATTTGTCTGCTTGGCAGATGCAATCTCTAGCGCGATATTATTGGCCATATTTTCTCTGCATGCAATTGCACTATCAGTAACAGTATAGAAAAACGCTTTCATTGCATCCATTCTATCTTGGTCCCATTTCCTAGGTTCTGAGTGGAATATTGATATTTGTTTATCAAAATCTTTTTGATAGTTGTCTAGCAATCTCTCTACGTTTGTTAGTTTGATGCGATTTTCTACCACCTTAAATTCGGCCCCAATCCTCTCCATGGCTTGTTGATAGTCTTTTGCAAAACGTTCTCCACGCCATTTGTACATGCCTGTAAACCTACCTCCCCAGAAACTATCTGCGTCTTCCTCGAATAGTTCCCAGTCAAGATCATCCGGGATGAGCTTGAGTAGTGCATCGTTGTCTGCATTCCTAATCTCGGGGTTAGATACAAATTGATAATACATTTCATTAACGGGGGTCCTGGTAGCTATTGCCTCCAATATCCTGCGCGGGTCTTGTACATGGCGTGTCTTTTTAAGTTGAATGATGCAGTTTGGATTCCAGTTTCTGGCATCAGCAATTAAGAAACCAGTTTCTAAGTCGCCTGCCATTTTGCCTTTTGGGTTGTATCCACCAACTGCTGAATAAATGGATGCCCTGTAGGCGCTACTCCTCCCGATAAGATTATAGGGTTCTCCGGTTGCCACAATATCGTCTAGAGCATCCCAGAGCGAGAGAGCCGCATAAATATTTGGCTTTACAATGGTGTCGAATGGCACCACACTTGATGTGACCAAAGCTTCTGTTTCTGTGTGTTTATCAAATTCTTCGATTATTGAAGAAAGGTAGTTTTTGTCCAAACTTACGGTGTCCGCATCATTGCTTATCAAGATGGTGTCGCCTTTATGCTTGTGCTCTCTGCGAGAAAGTAGCCGATAGAGCGCGATGTCAAAAACGTATTTTCTTGCATTGCCAACTGTCGCTAGCTCTCCAGTTGCCCAGACCTTATGGGCGTATAAAATCTTGAGTTCGGGATTTTCCTTTTTAAACCGTGCGACTTCATCATGCGTATTGTCCGATTTTTTTGTATGTGGACGGTTGTCGAGAATTATTATCTCAAATAATTCTGGGTCTAAATCTTGTCCAACGTAGTTCTCTAGAGTCTTTCTAATCCTTGATCCTTCGTTATAGGCAATGACTGTGATTATCGCTCTAGTCTTTTGTGCGTAAGGCTGCGTATTGGATAGCGCTAGGCCCTTAATCTCATCTTGGTAGCTTTTCTCTAGTTGTGATATGTATCTTTCAACTTCATATCTTTCATCTAGTCTGGCATTCGGGTCGTTGATGAGCGTTCGCGACCTTCTGTTGATAAATTCGGCTGCTGTTAGAAAACCAAGATCTACGACGTCCTTCATAGCTGGATTATAACATGCTGAACAAAAAAGGACCCTTTCGGGTTACCCTTGGTGTCCATCTTGGCTGAGCGATGTGGTCTGGATTATAAGGTCTAATTCTGTTGCGCTAATTATAGATAGCCTAGCTTCTTGAATAAAGTAATACCGGGAGGGACATGATCATAGTCTTTCAGATCATCTATTGCGACCCACTTTAGTTCCTCATTGGGGTTAACAGGGCTGGGCGTACCGGTTGATAGTTCACAGAGCGCATCAAGATAGATGAAACGCTTTTCATCCCCATCATGATCTAGTTTCTGATCTTCATCCCAAGAGAGTCGTTCGGATATTGATACAGTCATATCCCATCGCGCACTCAACTCTTTGTTAAGTAGTTCGACAACAGTGCCATTACCTTCCAGTCTACCGCCGAATAATCCCCACGGCTCTTTGTAGGGGTTCCGCGCAGGGTCAAATTTTCTAAGCAAAATATGATTTTCTTTCTTAATAACCGCAATCGCCATAATAACTGTTTTCATAAGAATCATTATAACAAAAAGGACCCTTTCGGGTCACCTTTGGTGTCCATCTTGGCTGGAAGCTAGGTTCCTTAATATAACTTATTTCGAGGCCATATTATGAGCCTCAATATTAGTGAAGAACATTACAAAAAACTTCAAGAAATCTTAGAAAGAGAGAACGGACGAACCTATACTGTGGATGAGGTACTTGAGATCGGAAATAATCTCATAGAAGTATACGAGCTGCTTTTAGATGAGTAATATCGGCTAGCTTTTATTAACAAGAAGATTTGTCTGCTCAGTATTTTGTTTTAAATAATCCCAGCGCTCAGTGAATGCACTGTATTTCTGGGCATCTAAGCCTATATGTATTTGATAGCAAAGTAATCGTTTCTCAAGGTCAGGGATGGTCAGATCTATCTGTACAAAGTGATCCAGAATTACTTGCTTTATGTCTATGTCTTTCCATGCTGGAAACCACGGCCACCAATAGATCAGCTGTGCAATATCATACAGAAAATCACCATACATCGCATTTCCCCAATCTATAACAACAGAGATCTTATTGTCCTGAACAAGTACATTACGATACAAAAAATCAGTATGAAGCATATGCCGATCATTCGGTAAATCACGTATTAGCTCTTTGAAGACCACGAGCGTTTTGTCAAATGCCGCTGCGCCGGTTGGTGAAGATTCTAGTTTCGTACGCCACCCGTAGGTTCTGTCGCCAGGTTTATCATCAAGCTTGCTGCAGAGGTATTCTTGCCAGGTGCTATATTCTGCCTTTCCTTTGGACTCCCACCAGCCGTAGCCCTGGGTATCAGATAGATCAATCCGTCGTATTTCATCTAAGGTGGCAAGCAAGCTGGGCAGAGTCTCACGCATTTGGTCTGCATTTAAGTCGTCAAGAAAAATTCCATGGTAACGTTCTGAGATTGCAAAGTAGCCGCGGAGCGCTGCACCAATCTCGATTACTTTTGGTATGTGTAGGTCGGGCGTGGCATAAGCACCCGCTCTTTTATCTTTCTTGAAATCTTCGTCAGTGGCAGCAAATCGAATAACGTACTCTTTACCACCGAGTTCGTAGGCATAGGCAGCTGACCAATCACCACCATTTAATGCCTCGACACTTTCTGCTTTGCCTTGAAAATGCTCCAGTAGAAAGCTCTTCGCTTCATCTAATGTAACAATATAGTGCTTCACGATTTTGTAACCTTTCCATTTTTGATTAATAGCGTCGTGTTAATTTTTAGCTGTTGCAAAAAGTATACATCGTGCGAAGCGACAAGAATCGCTCCCTGATAGCTTTGCAGCGCTTTCTCGAGTTGTTCTTTCGTAGGAATGTCCAAGTGATTGGTTGGTTCGTCCAGTATGAGCAAATCATGGTTAGCGAGCAGTAGTTTTGTGAAGGCTAGTTTAGATTGTTGCCCGCGAGACAACTCCCTGGGCATTTTTTGTAGGCTCTCGGCGTTCAGGCCGAGGCTCCTTGCCTGACGGTAGATATCTTCTTGAGAAGACAAGTTTGCCAGGTTATCTA
>CAYPSN010000008.1:42298-44187 GCA_964413715.1 uncultured Candidatus Saccharibacteria bacterium
GTTATCAAGTTTTTCGAGGCGGGTTTCCAGATTCTTAGCTTGTTGCCCAAGTTTTACTGAAACACGATTTTTAAAGAAATCCCTAGCAAACTTATCGTTATCTTTTCGTTTAATATGCTCATGTACATGCTTTGAGTTTTCTTGTTGAGCAATCATTGCCTTCTTGAGCCGTCTCTTTTCATCTTGGCTCTTCTGATACTTCTCAAGAGCCGCCTGGTGTTCGATTTCTTTTTGCTCTTTGTAGAAGTCGTAGTTTCCACCATATTGTTTGGTGGTACCATCCTTGAGCTCAATAACCTTCGTGGCTACAGCATTAATGAACTGACGATCATGGCTCACGAATAGCACTGCACCCTTAAATCTAGTCACAAAGCTTTCAAGCCACACTAACCCCTCGGAGTCTAAGTTATTGGTAGGTTCATCGAGTAAGAGAACAGTAGGTTCTGGATCTTGAGCTAATACTTGTGCAATGGCTACACGGGTTTTCTGCCCGCCACTTAAGTTTTTCAGTAATGTATCACTAGATACATCCAGTCCGACCAGATTTAGAGCATAGTCAATACGCCATGGTTCTACTGAACCAAAGCTAGCTTGAATCGTATTCTCAATATGAGTCAGCTCCTGCGGTACATATCCAACCACCTCTTGATGGTTGGTAATATGTCCCTCATCGGGGCTTATTTCGCCCAATAAGAGCTTTAGCAGCGTGGTTTTACCTACTCCATTAGCACCAATCAGAGCAATAACTTCACTGGCATTAACCGACAAAGTGACATCCTTGAGAATGACATGATTGTTATATGATTTAGTTATTTTCTGTAGATTTAACATAGTTTTCTCCAAACAAAAAGCCGAGCGTTCGGGTGAGTGGTCACACAAGTGCTCGGCTTTTTAGAAGAAATTAACTAATAGAATAGAAATATACGAAAAAGACGCTTGTGCGACTACTTAACTCGTATGTTTCCAGCCATGTATAAATCTCCTTAGTTGATTTACCTCGATATTACCATAAGTAATATGTGTTGTCAAATACATTTGTAGCCGTATGTCAACAGATGGCATAGGGGCGAAGGGATTCGAACTTTTTTAACAGATGTAAGTTTGACAAATGCTAGATTCATTGAGAAATAGGTGAGATAACCAAACTTTTCGTGCTTCACTAAATTCACCGTGTCGAAGAACTTAGGCGTTGTCTGGCTCTGTCTGATTCTCTTGTGCGGGCTCCTCTATGCGCTTGAGGTTTTCGGGTACTTCAAAAAGATTTCGTAGCATTTGTGTTGTGAAACTAAGCGCTAAGCGCACTTCGTCTTCTGAAAGCTGGACATCAGTTGCATGT
Organism: uncultured Candidatus Saccharibacteria bacterium; assembly: GCA_964413715.1. Lineage (GTDB taxonomy): Bacteria > Patescibacteriota > Saccharimonadia > CAILAD01 > JADZBC01 > CAYPSN01. Next base: position 43,635 of record CAYPSN010000008.1, read on the forward strand.
GCACCTTGGTTGCCAATTTTTCGAACATGACTTAATACGCTGCTAAAGCTTGTAGTGATCAGGCCTTTTTCTACAAGTTTTTCAACTGCCTTAACTAGAGTTCTCTCCTCAACATCATGAGTTTTTGCAGCAGCTTCGAGAGTTCTTCTTAATTCTACTGCCGCAGAACTAGCTATACCAGCATTTAGTGCTGTGATCGCATTTTGATAGTATTGCTTAACATCTTCGGGCAGATGTTCAACCTCAACGTCATCTTTTCTGTCTGGCACTACTTGCACAAATCGTGCCGGGTTAATATTGAAACTTGTCTCGATTGATATAACTCCAGCGCATCTTGGGCAGCTAAGCCATGTCCACTCGCGTGTGATACCTTTACTGTCTACAACTCGATGAGTGTTTGCGATTTTGGCAAAAGCAATGTTCTTGGTTTTACACCATGGACAATCTCTGTAGTTAAGTTCTTCGGAATATGCCATTGATCTTCCTTCGTTCTATATTGGCTGGGGCTCGAGTTCCTTAAGATAACTTTTTCTCAGCAAGAAGATGATCCATT
>CAYPSN010000009.1:0-69 GCA_964413715.1 uncultured Candidatus Saccharibacteria bacterium
TAACGGTTACGGTGACGGTTACGGTTACGGTTACGGTTACGGTTACGGTTACGGTGACGGTAACGGTTA
>CAYPSN010000009.1:169-43069 GCA_964413715.1 uncultured Candidatus Saccharibacteria bacterium
TAACGGTTACGGTTCCGGTGACGGTTACGGTTACGGTAACGGTAACGGTTACGGTTACGGTTACGGTTACGGTTACGGTTACGGTGACGGTAACGGTTACGGTTACGGTTACGGTTCCGGTGACGGTAACGGTTACGGTGAAAAAGAGCCGGCCAAAGCTGGGGCTGTCGTGGTGGAGAAGTATTAAAGCGCATAGCGCAGAAGGAGAAGGTATGGAGCAAAAACCAAGTATTGGCAGAGTAGTTCATTATCAGAAATATGGGACACCAGGAGGTGAACATAAATCTGAACCAAGCGCTGCAATTATAACAAAGGTCCTAAATGAAGAGACTAAAGAGTGTCAGCTATTTGTTATGAATCCAAATGGATTGTATTTCAATGCGACACCATATTCGGAAGAGCCAAAACCTGGGCATTGGAATTGGCCAGCAAGAGTTTAATATTTTACTCGCAGTTAGTTGATGCATAAGTAAGCCAAGTAGACGACTTGTTGTTGATGGGACACCTCTAATACCTGACTAGCTGCGATCCTTAACCTAAAGTAGGAAAATTTAAATGAAAAAACTAAAAGCCAGATTAGGACTGAAGCTCGTAGGTTTCGGCCTGTTCATTATGAGTCTTGGCGACAAATCAGAATACGACCAAGAAGACCATGACAACTTGAAGAAATTACATATTTTAAAATTCGATTTCGAGGAGGCATTAAAATGAAACGAAAAGACATTGTAAAAAACAAAAGACAGTTCGCAAGGCTAGTGGCTAACCTCGATGGAAAATACGCTGGATTAAACCACAAGGATATTGAAAAAACCTTCACATTTATAATTGCGCTTGAAACTACAGCGCGAATTGCTGGATACAAATCACCGCTTGTCATGCTAAAGGCGAAAGCCATAAAAAAAGCAGCGGCATTTAAGAAGAGAGCTAAGACGTGATCTTTGACGACATGGGCTTGCCCAGAGATAACGGGGCCACGGATTTTAACGACTCCGCGCGCCTTGCCGGAATCTTGGCTTTATTTCAATATCCTGTTGAAAAAGAAATAGACCTCACTCTTTATATAGATGATGACTGGAAATACGTCCGGCATCCAAAGGAATATAAGTACGATTTCTCAAGGGACCAAGCTGTATGTTTAATGGCCGGACTTTGGATTGACTTTGTCCCATATCTTGTCGATAGAAACTCAATCACTGGCAAAGACTTCTTAAGTCCTTCAGTAAGAGGGCATATCCGCAGATGTCAGGACCGTGAGGCTAACTGGTTTCAAAATTTATGGCTCAAGCTTGATATAATTTGGAATTCTTTTATTGATCCGCTCTCAGAGCCAAATCAATTAATCTGCATGCTTGTGGTAGCAGGTCCAAAGTATGTAAAATTGTGGACTAAGCTTAATCCAATGTGGCGAGTTGCAATTACAACATATTGGTGCGGATGGCGCGACGAACCTGATCTTGCAATGCACATGATAAAAAGAATAGAGGGGATGTGTGAGAAAAAGTCTTGATGAACGATGGCGAGAATCAAAAGAAGAGATTATTAATCATCTTGAAAATGGATGGAGCATTAACATGGCCTTTTCAAAAGCCGGAATTCACAGAAGCTGCAGGCTTTTTGATTTGCACTATTCAAATGATCAAGAATTCAAAAACAAACTTGTTAAATATAGACAAAGCTGCAAAAAAGGATTCGTCCGATAAGCCCAATAAAACCCAATGTGATGCCGCATTAAAAATGGACAAGTTGAAAAATGGCCTTAGCCTTTATTTAAAGGGGGCCTTATGTTCAATCGCTTTGAGATACCTTGGCTTGCAAAAGCTCTTCAAGAATATGGCACATCTGAAATTGCAGGGATTAAAAATAATCCTCGCATTGTTGAGTATCATTCAAAAACAAAACTAGAGGCGCAAGATGACGAGACCGCCTGGTGTGCTAGCTTCTTAACATGGTGTCTTGAATCATCAGGATACAAATCCACAAAGAGCGCATGGGCAAGATCCTATCTCAATTATGGAATCAAATTAGATAAACCAGTGCCAGGATGTATCGTCATTTATGATCGCGGTAACGGCTTAGGCCATGTGCATTTTTATCTCTATGAAAAGGGCGACAACATCTATGGCGTTGGGGGCAATCAAAGCGACATGGTTAATGTATCAGCCTATGGTAAATCGCGAGTCTTAGGATACAGATGGCCAGAGAGAATCACATGAGTAAGATTCTCTTTGAATGCGTAATACCTGGGCGTCCTGGTATTCTGAAAAATTCAAAGCAGATCGTGCGAACTCGCAGCGGCAAGACGTTTTTAAAAGCCTCTGACAAATATGCAATTTGGGAAAAGATGGCATTTCAATTCATCGCAAAAGCTGGGCGAGAGCAACAAATAGATTTCCCAGTAAATCTTAAGTGTGAGTTTTATTTCGTTAATCATCAATATGAGCCAGATATCGATAACTGTTATGCAGGAGTTCAAGATCTACTTCAGAAGGCCAAAGTCTTGCTCGATGACAAATTAATCTACTCGCACGACGGCAGTAAAAAGATATTCGGCGCGCGCAATGATCGGATTGAAATAACAATAACTCCATTTCAAGACGTTGAAAGTGAGCTTGTCGGAATGGATCATTAATGCGAAGCCGCAAGGTTAAATATAAATGCACATCAAAAATATACAGCCCTCAAAAAGAGACGCTGCAAAAACGCAAATGCCTCAGATGTGACAAGTTATTTAAGCCGCCTAACAAATTCAGATTCAGCTGCGACACTTGTAATAAGTATATAGATACCTCTAACCAGAATGGTGATTAATGATTGTTATGGACATAAGCGAGAGAAATAACTCAAAAATTGATGGCGATTCAATCATGTTAACTCCTGCCGAGTATGTGATTTATATTTTTAAAAGCATTCGCAAAACTGGCAGAGCTATTGGTAGGTCTCACGGATCTGTTTATAATTGGTACAATCCTAAAAGTAAACGCGGATTAGAGGGCAGAATACCAACAAAGATTCAAAAGAAGATATTAGATGTAGCCAAAGAGCAGGGCCTTGATATTAATGCGCATGACCTTATATTTGGCAGAAAAGTGAAGGTGAAGTTTGAGTAAAAAAAATCTAACACCGAAGCAAAAGCTATTCGTTTACGAATACCTAATCGATCTAAATGCTACTCAAGCTGCAATTAGGGCAGGCTATAGTGCGAAAACAGCCGTTGATATAGGATGCGAAAATCTTGAAAAGCCAGAGATCGCTGAGGCAATTCAAGAGAGAATGGATAAGAGAGCGGAAAAAGTCGGAGTAAGCGCAGAGACAGTTCTTAAAAAGCTACTTGATCTAGCAACGGTTGATCTTGCTAAAGCATATGATATCAACGGTAGATTATTGCCAATACACGATATCCCAGAGGAGGTTCGAATTGCTATCTCTGGCATTAAAGTATTCGAAGAGTTTGAGGGGTTTGGTAAAGATAGAATTCAAGTTGGCGAAGTGCGGGAGATTAAATTCTGGGATAAGCTAAAGGCGCTTGAATTATTAGGTAAAAATTTAAAACTATTCACAGATAAAGTTGAACTGTCTGGCAAGGTAACTCTTGCTGATCTTGTGGCAGGTTCATTAGTGGATGATAAAAAATGAGTAAAGATGCTGCCGTAAAAAACATACGGCGCTGGCGAAAAGATCCAGTTTCTTTTGTTAGAGAAGTGTTTAAGACCGAGCCAGATCCATGGCAAATAGACGTATTAGCAGCTCTTGTAAATAACCAAAGACTTGCAATGAAAGCATGTAAAGGACCTGGCAAGACATGTCTATTGGCGTGGGTGGCGTGGTGGTTTTTAGTTTGCTTCTCACATCCAAAGATTGCCGCAACATCTATCACGGGCGATAACTTATCAGATGGTTTATGGACTGAAATGGCCAAATGGCAGCATAAGTCACCGTTTCTTTTAGAGGCTTTCGTTTGGACTAAGACAAGAATATTTGCTAAGGACCATCCTGAAACGTGGTGGATGTCGGCAAGGTCTTGGTCTAAGGGTTCGACAAAAGAACAGCAAGCAAATACTCTGGCTGGACTTCATGCTGACAATATCATGTTTATTTTAGATGAAGTTGGTGGCATTCCAGATGCAGTTATGGCAGCAGCAGAGGCGGCGCTTGCGAACGATCATGGCGACGGTATTAATACAGCAAGGCTAATCATGGCCGGCAATCCAACTCATAACGAAGGACCTTTGTATAGAGCAAGCACAAGTGAGCGGCATTTATGGTGGGTTGTTGAAATTACCTCAGATCCAGATAATCCCAAAAGAACACCAAGAGTCTCTATTCAGTGGGCGCGTGAGCAAATTCAAAAATATGGACGAGACAATCCATGGGTTATCGTTAACGTCTTTGGAAACTTTCCACCTTCGTCCCTTAATACATTACTTGGGCCAGATGAAGTTAGCGCCGCAATGGGAAGGCATTTATCTGAAGATGTCTATATAACATCTCAAAAAAGACTCGGTATTGATGTTGCCAGATTTGGAGATGACAGGACTATTATCTTTCCACGCCAAGGATTAGCTGCATTTAAACCAGTTGAGATGCGCGGAGCTAGGAGCAATGAGATTGCCGCAAGGGTTGCTTTAGCAAAAAGCAAATGGGGATCCGAAATTGAGCTCGTTGACGGTACTGGCGGTTATGGATCAGGAGTTGTTGATTCATTGATTCAATCTGGCTATAGCCCACTTGAGATTAACTTCTCAGGTAAAGCTATAGATAATAGGTATGCCAACAAAAGGGCAGAGATGTGGTTTTTAATGGCCGAATGGGTTAAGCGCGGTGGATCTTTGCCCAATATTCCAGAGCTCGCCGCTGAGTTAACTGCGCCTAGTTATACATTTCAAAATGGTCGATTCATAATCGAACCAAAAGATCAGATAAAAGAGAGGCTTGGATTCTCTCCTGATTATGCGGATGCCCTATGTCTCACATTTGCACTGCCGGAAATGCAGTCAAATATGATGATGCCAAGGTTGATCAATTCAAAACTTAATCATGAATATGATCCATTTGAAAAACTAGATAATTCCAAAGTAAATATGAAGTTCGAATACGATCCTATAAATAGCTAGTGTCAGCTTATTTAGTCCAGTTGTAATAGATATTTATTCTCCGAATACTGGCAATATCTCGGGGGATCATTGGAAATAAAACAAGCCTCACTAAGCGACATTCCATGGATTATTAGTCAACTCGCGGAGTTCGCAGAATTCCTTGGCACTCATTACAATGTGTACGGCGATACCGAGCACGTTTCCATTTTAGTTAAAAGACTAATCGAAGATCATATATTTCTCATTGCATACAAAGATAATTCGCCGATTGGATTTATCACTGGTTCGCTAGCGCCGCATCCATTTAATCCTGGATTTATAGTCTTAAGTGAGCAGGCTTGGTGGATTTCAAAAGAACATAGAGGATCTAGGGCTGGACTTATTCTGCTTGATTCATTCATTGAAAAGGGAAAAGAGCTTGCTGATTGGATCACACTATCTAGCGAAGCGCATAGCGCGATATCTGATAAGCACTTTGAATCAAGGGGCTTTAAACTTCAGGAAAAAACATTTCTTATGGAGGTCTTATAATGCCTGCAGCAACTTCGATAATGGCGGCATCGGCTCTTGTTGGTACTCTTTATGCGGTTAAATCTGGCGAAGAGGCAAAATCAGATGCCGAAAGTCAGCAAAAAAAAGCAACAAATGAAGCGGCAAGAATTCGCGGCGAAAACGATCTTAAAATTGCCAGAGAAGAAGAGGCAATGTCTCAAGCTCAAAAACGAAAACTTCAAGGAGCTGCAATTGGAGCCGATCCATTAAATCCTAATATAATGACAAAGAGTCAAACGGCCCCTCCTGGTATGACAAATACAATCGGTGGCACGAGCGGTAAAACCGTTTTAGGTGGATAATGTATCTAACTAAAAGGCAACGTCATAATTCAATGCGCGCACAGCTTGACAGAGAAAGGTCATCTTTCATTCCACTATGGCGTGATCTTGGGGATTATATTTTGCCGTCAAGACCTAGATTTACTATTGCAGATGGCAATCGAGGCGATAGACGAAATTTAAAAATAATTGATCCAACAGCAACTATCGCGGCTAGAACACTTGCTTCTGGCATGATGAGCGGCATTACATCTCCTGCGCGGCCATGGTTTAGACTTACAACGCCAGATCCAGATCTGGCAGAATTCGGTAGAGTAAAAGACTGGCTTCATTTAGTTGGCCAGCGTCAGGCAATGGTATATGCGCGATCAAATATATATAACATTTTGCCAACCATATATGGTGATACTGGGGTATTTGCGACTGGCGCACTCTTAATCGAAGAAGACTTCGATACCGTTATCCATACAGCCTCGTTTCCAATTGGAAGTTATATGATCGGTAAAGATCATCGCGGCGTAGTTAATACATTTTTTAGAGAATTTAGACTTACTGTTAGGCAATTGGTTTTAAAGTTTGGAAAGCAAGATCAAAATGGAAAGCCTGACTGGTCTAACTTTAGCGAACGAGTAAAGGTCGCTTGGGATAATGGAAATTATGAGACATGGATAGAGGTATGCCACGCCATATCGCCTAATCCAGAATATAATCCAAAGGCCGCAAATTCAAAAAACAAGAAATTCGAATCTTGTTATTACGAAAAAGCGTGCAGCGATGATCAAAAATATCTTAGAGAAAGTGGATATGACTACTTTCCAGTATTATGCCCAAGATGGGAAACTACTGGCGACGATGTTTATGGAACAAATTCTCCAGGTATCCTTACAATTGGTGACGTTAAGCAGCTTCAATTAGGTGAGCGAAGATCAATGCAAGCCATTGAGAAGATGGTAAATCCACCGATGATTGGCCCAACATCTTTAAGAAATCAGAAGGCTTCCATATTGCCTGGGGATATTACTTGGGTTGATGAGCGAGAAGGTACAAAGGGATTTAGACCAGCACATGATGTTCAATTTCGAGTTCTTGAGTTAGAGCAAAAACAACAACAAGTAAGGCAAAGAATTGACAAAGGTTTTTTTGCTGATTTGTTTTTGATGCTTGCAAACTCAGATCGAAGAGATATCACCGCAACTGAGATCGTTGAAAGAAAAGAAGAGAAATTATTGGCATTAGGGCCAGTACTTGAACAGCTAAACCAAGATTTGCTCGATCCCCTTACTGATATAACTTTTGGATTTATGGCTAGCCAAGGCTGGATACCAGAGGCTCCTGAAGAACTTCAGGGTATTCCACTTCGCATTGAATATATATCCTCAATGGCTCAAGCTCAAAAGCTAATAGGTATTGCAGGGGTTGAGAGATTCCTTGGATTTGCAAGCCAAGTAGTGGCCGCAAATCCAGAGACATTGGATAAAATAAACTGTGATCAAGTTATTGATATTTACGGCGATATGACAAGCGTCCCTCCCAGTTTAATTAGAACAGACGAAGATACAGCCGCAATTCGACAACAAAGAGCTCAAGCAATGCAGGCACAGCAACAAGCGCAGCAAATGCAAATGGAAGCTAAAACTGCGAAAGACTTATCTCAAACTGATCTTGGTGATGATGACAACGCACTTAAAAGACTTATAGGTCAATAGACAAGGGGATATCTGTGGAAATTGAAAAAGTAAAAGAGAGAATAGAATCATGGGGAGATTGCTGCTTTTTGTTTTCGTGGTCAAATATGGCCGATGGAGATGATGGCGAAGTATTAGAAATGCCTGAAAACGCAGATCGAACTGTCCAGGTTAGCGGTACGTTTGGATCAGGAGGCGTGGTTCAAATCGAAGGATCTCTTGACGGCGTTAATTATTATACGCTTACAGATCCTCAAGGAAATAACCTAAGTATTTCTAATGCAAAAATTGAAACCGTAACTGAAATAGTTAGGTACATCAGGCCTAGAGTAAGCTCTGGAGATGTTACAACGTCTATCAATGTCCATATCTTTGCAAGGAGATCATACAAATGAAATCTTTAAATGGAATAGCTGACATCAAAAAACTTGCAAAACAATTAAAAGGATTGATTGATCTTGCTGATGATCTTGAAAATATAAACTCGCTTGATCAAGCTGCGCAAGAATCAAAGATTAGATTTGAGCTTGCTAAGAAGGAAGAGATGGCAGCAATTGAAGAGTTATCAATTGCGAAAAGTAATCTGGTTCATGCCGAAGCTAAGGCTATTCAAATGGTTGAAAAAGCTAAGAATGAGGCCGAAGAAATTAAAAAAGAATCGTCTTTAAAGTCGTCTCAAGAAATTGAATCCGCAAAAGAAAAGGCGGCTATAATTATTAATGAGGCCAATAAGTCTTTCAAAGACATTCAAAATCAAATAGCCGAGATGTCTTTGAAAGTAGAACATCTTAATGAGTTGATCGACGAAAAAAACATGAAGCTTGCAAGCGTTACTGAAGCCCTTGAGAAAATAAAAGGGGGTATTTAATGAGCTTTTCAAATGCTGCTGAAACGGCGGTGCTCAATCAAATATTCGTCGGCACGGCGTTACCTTGGAATGCAAATACTGATCTATGGCTTGCGTTATATACGGCTGATCCCGGCGAGGCAGGCACAGCAACAACAAATGAAACAGCATATGGCGGCTATGCCAGAGTTGCAGTTACAAGAGCATCTGGATTTACAGTATCTAATCCAACAATTTCAAATGCAGCACTTGCTCAATTCCCAGTGTGCTCATCTGGATCGAGTACAGTTACCCACTGCGCGATTGTAGATTCAGCATCTGGAGCTGGCAATATTGTTGTAAGCGGAGCTCTTAATTCAAGCGTTGCAGTAGCAACTGGAATTCAGCCACAATTTGCAGCAGCTGCATTGGTATTTACTTTAGATTAAGGGAGATTAATTGGCAGGATTTAACTCTGTAAAAGAACTTGTCGATGCCGAAATGTCAGGCAATGGCAGATTCTCAACATGGCGAAAAACACCAACTCAGACTACAGGTGCTGGGGTATGGTTTGATTTGTCAATGTCGCCAGGTAATCCATCTCCTCAATATTATGCTGCAGCTCCTGGCGTTGCAATTGCCATGAGTGCTTCTAGTGATGGGGGATTATTTCATGGAGCAAATGTTGGTCCTAATAATAAGTATCTTCGAAAGTGCATGGCCCTAACAGCAACAGCAACGGCTGTGCCATTGCCAATGATCATCCTTGATTACTTACTTTATTATCCATTCATAGATGAATCGCTCGATGGCGAAGTTCAATCATTTGATAACTCTCTCACGCTGCCAAGATATACTGATGGATCTGGTGTTCAAATGATGGCAGTTGTCGTTGCTGGTCATGCAGTTGGTGGCCAGACATTTACTGTTAATTATACAAACTCAGATGGTGTATCTGGACGCATAACTCCATCTGTAAAAATCAATGGTCAATTCGTAAATGGCACCATAATTACAACGGCCCAAGCAACGGTTGGATGTGCTGGCCCATTTGTCCCTCTTCAAAATGGAGATACTGGAGTTCGAAGTATCGAGTCTATTACAATGACTGGATCTGATGTTGGGTTATTTACTTTGGTGCTCGTTAAGCCACTGGCTCAAATGTCAATTCGAGGTATAGACGCTCCAGTTGAAGTTGACTACGTTAAAGACTTTGGCGGCATTATGCCAAAGATAGAAGATAATGCTTACTTAAATTTTATTTGCTGTCCAAATGGAACGCTAAGCGCGGCTCCTATTCATGGATATATAGAAACGGTAGTGGGGTAATTATGGGATTTAGCTCAATGGATGATTTGATCTCAGAGAGTACGGCTAACGGAAAGTTTAAAAGAATTGATTGGAATAAGAACTTCCTTCCAACAACCGCTGCAGTAGCTGGTGAGTGGCATTGCTTATTCAGAGGTGGCGGTAATCCTGCGGCTGATTCAATAATGAACACTGGCACTAACTTGGCTTTTCAATCTTTAACAGACTCAACATCTAATGCAACTGGGATTCAGCATGGAGGCGCAGTCAGTCCAGATACAAAGCACATTATTAATGCCTCGGCATTTACAGCTGCGGCAACAACTGCGCCATGTATTTTAATGCTTGTCGATCTTTTAGGATTTTATCGAGTGACTTCTGTGACAACAACTACTGCGCAGACGCTAGATAACACTGTTACTTTGCCAAGATATACAACCGGAGCAGGAGTTCAGGCATTTATTTACAATACAAATGCCACGCCACTCGGAGCTGGTACTCCTAATTTAAGTCTTTCGTCTTATACAAATTCAGCAGGGACTGCTTCGCGTGCAACTCCTACAGTTTTGCCAATTGGAAAGACTGCAGCTGCAAATGGATTAATTCTTTATTCTGGCACTGGCGTTGGAAAATACGGTCCATTTATGCCTCTGCAAGGATCAGATGCTGGTATTAGGTCGGTTCAAACATTCACGAGCTCTACATCTTATGTATCTGGAGAATATGCAATTGTGCTTTGCAAACCGCTACTTACATTGCCGATTACAACTCTCGGCGTAGCGGCAGAGCGAGACCTTGTTAATCAAATGCCATCAATGCCTCAAATTGTTGATGGCGCATGCTTAGCTTGGCTTATGTATTCTGGCGCAGCAACTCCCGTTAATAGCGCAATATATGGCCACTTAGACGTGGCATGGGGATAAATGGGATTAATTGGTAACTACTCAGTTATAGCAAAAACACCTGGGAGATTTATGTCTGGTACTTCTGTATCTGGAGATAGGTACAATTTTGGAAAAAGCGGGACGCTTCGTAATAGATTCGCAGGCACGAACTCGCTAGGAATGGCTAAATTCACGGCCATGCCTAATGGATATCTAGCACCTTACGCATGGAGTTTGCCTCAAACATCTGGCGGTCTTGCTACATACAAGTCAATTTCAGCATCAATAGTGACATCATCTTCAAGTCTTGCAGCTGGCATCAATATGATCTCGTCAATATCTGGATCATTTACCTTATCAAATGCGCAGCTCGATCAGATAGTTTCGTTAATTGCGAGCATTTCAGCGTCGTCATCTATTACAAATGCTCAGCTTGCTGCAGTTGCTGGGATTCAGGCGAGTATAACTGCATCAATGAGTATTACAAATGCAGAGCTTGGAGCTATCGTTGATCTTGTCGCAAGTTTATCCGCTTCAATTTCTTCAAGCCTAGGAGTATTTGCAACGGCAAATATGGAATCAAGTATAGGTGGGGCTACGCCATTAAGTCCTGAAGGACTAACGAGCGAGCTTTTAGACAATCAAGATATTGAAACAGGATACTCATTAAGAGAGTCACTTAGATTAATGCTGGCATCATTGGCCGGAAAGCTTTCAGGAGCTGGGACTTCGGTCGTTAGCATTAGAGATATCAATGATTCGGTAGACAGAATCATTGCGACAGTTGATTCAAATGGAAATCGGACCGCCGTCATAAAGGATGTGGACTAATGTTTACAAGTTCATTCTTTCCAAAGACATTTTTCACTGGATATTATTTTTCGCCGATCGATGGGACGCCGCCATTTAGTTCGGATGGGTTATTTAACTATGTTTTATATAGAAGGTTAGGCCGTAGATGAGTGCAAATACAGACTCAGACAAAAAACGTAACGAGCGCGAAGAGGAGTTAAATGACTTGCGCGTGATTTTAAAGCTACCAGAAGGGCGCAGAATTATTTGGCGACTGCTTGGTCATTGCAGCGTTTTTGAATCTATATGGGATCCGAGCTCTCGGATTCATAAGAACGCAGGTAGGCAGGATGTTGGGCATTTTATTTTAGGAGAAGTTACGGAAGCTGATGACGAATCTTTATTAAAAATGATGAAGGAAGCGAAAGATAAAAAAGGAGTAAGTGATGTCTGATTCTAATGAATCTGTCGTGCAGGATACACCAAAAGCGACAGATCAAGTTGATACATCAGCATCATCTGTAGATTCGAAACCACAGGAGACGCAGGTTACGAATAGTGCAGATGTTAATGCTGACAAAGGTGCCGCAGCGCCTGCCGAAGTGAAACCGCCAGAAAAGGTAGTTTCACCTGATAAATACGAATTGAAGATGCCGGACGGATCTCAATTGAATCAAGCCCATATCGAGAAGGTTACTGCCTATGCAAAAGAGAAAGGACTTTCAAACGATCAGGCTCAAGAGATTCTTAATAGAGACAGTCAAGCGTATTCTGATTTTCAAGTAGGTCAGGCAGAGCACATTAAAAGCATGCAAGAAAAGTGGATTGATGACATCAAGAGTGATCGTGAATTTGGCGGTGATAAATTTAATGAAACCGTTGAGTTTGCGAAACGCTCGATTGAGAAATTCGGAAGCCCTGCTTTAAAGGAAGCACTTAATGCCACTGGCTTAGGTAATCATCCAGACCTTATTCGTATGCATGCGAAGATAGGCCGTGAGATGGCTAACGATAAAACAGTGATACCAAATTCTCATGGATCTGGTTCAGAGGAGAGAGTTGCGGATATTTTATATCCGACTATGAAGCAAAAATAATAACAAACAAATTTTGCCCGATAACTACGGGCCAAGGAGTTTAAAATGGCAGCAATAGGTTCAAGCAACCCGACATTGATCGACGTTGCAACAAGAATGGAAGGCGACAAGATCGCAAAAACTATCGTCGAGCTTTTGCATGAGACAAATGAAATTCTCGATGATGCAACATTTCTGGAGTGTAACGATGGTTCAAACCATAAGACCACTATCAGATCTGGATTGCCAACACCAACATGGCGTCTATTGAACTATGGAGTTCAGCCATCAAAATCAACAACCGTACAAGTTAAAGATGCTTGCGGTATGCTTGAAAATTATGCCGAAGTTGATAAGGCCCTTATCGATTTGTCAGGAGATCCTGCCGGATTTAGACAATCAGAAGAGGCCGCATTCATCGAAGGCATGAATCAAGGATTTGTAGATACTTTGTTCTACGGAAATACAGCCACTAATCCAGAGCGATTCATGGGGCTTGCTCCGCGATTCAACTCACTATCAGCTGAGAATGGTCAAAACATTATCGCTGGTGGCGGCGCTGGTGCAGACAACACATCAATCTGGCTTGTGGTTTGGGGGCAAACTACTGCTCACTGTATTTATCCAAAAGGATCTGCAGCTGGTCTAAAAATGCGCGATCTTGGAGAAGATACAACAACTGATGCTGGTGGCGGTAAGTACCAAATCATGCGCTCTCATTACAAGTGGGATGCTGGATTTACACTTCGCGACTGGAGATCAGTAGTCCGTATTGCGAATATTGATGTATCTGATCTTACAAAGACTGGTTCAACTGGTGCTGACCTTTGTGATTTGATGGTTCAAGCAATCGAGAAGGTTCATAACTTAGGAGCTGGTCGTCCAGCATTCTATGTTAATAGAACTGTTAGCTCATACTTGCGTCGTCAGATGCTAAATAAGTCAAATCTTCTTTTGTCAATGGACGAACTCGGCGGCAAAAAAGTAATGACTTTCTCTGGAATCCCAGTTCGCAGATGTGAAGCAATTCTAAACACAGAAGCAGTAGTTTCTTAATTAACTGATTCTTAACGAAAGGATATTTCAAATGATTATCGATAAGCAAAATTCACTAAGTGAGGAGCAGGCTGTCACGGCATCTGCTGCCTCAACAAACTATATTGATCTAGGAGCTGCTAGAGATTTAGGTCTCAGTAAGATGGATCTAGCAATCACAGTAACTGAGGCAGTAACTGCTGCAGGTGCTGCGACCGTTACATTCCAATTACAGTGTGATGACAACAGTTCATTCTCATCTGCAAAGACTGTGATTCAAACTGATGCGATTCCAAAAGCTACCATGGTGGCAGGATATCAATTCTTTTTGAACATTCCAGTTGGACTTGATGAGCGATATGTTCGCCTTTATTACAGCGTTGCTACTGGGCCTCTGACAGCTGGTAAATTCTCAGCTGCGATTGTTCACGGCATCCAAAAGAATAAAGCATATCCAGACGCAATTTAAGGAGTGATTTATGGCGAAGTACAAAGCTATTAAGCGCGGTTATGACGGCATTAAAGTGCGTGAAATTGGCGAAGAGTTTGAATTTGTTGGAAAGAAAGCAGGCTCATGGATGGAGCTTGTTGACAAAGTAAAACCATCTCCAGTTAAGGCTGCAGAAATTAAGTCAGAAAAACCAGCTGACAAAGAAGTTATTTAGCGTCTATAGGGCCTGGGGTAAAACTCAGGCCCTTATAAAAAGGAATACCGATGTCATCACAAGTTGAAATATGCAACATGGCTCTTTGGCATTTGGGCGTAAGCAAAACCATTGCGAATGTTGAAACCGAGATGAGCATTGAAGCTATTGGATGCAGAATGTTTTACGACAATGCGCTCAAGGTAACACTAAAATCATTTCAGTGGCCATTTGCTACCATTGAATCTGAACTTAGTTTAGTTGGCGAAGATCCAAATGATGAGTGGGCATTCTCATATCAGTATCCATCTGATTGTATTGACGCAATTCAAATTCAAAATGAGATGAGAAATCAAACTAGGCAGTCAAGGATTCCATTTGAAATAGGTAAGGGTGACTCTGGTCGCCTAATCTTTACAGATTTAGAAGACGCAAAACTTAAATATGTTTCACTTGTTGATGATGCTGAATTTTACCCAGAAGACTTCACATTAGCCCTCTCATACAAGCTAGCAGAATTAATTGCTCCTGGAGTAACTGCTGGCGATCCATTTGATATCAAAGGAAAGTGTTCGAAGTTATTTATGCAAGAGATAAGCACAGCAAAAGCAAATGCTGCAAACGAATGTCAGCCTGATGACCAGGCATTATCTGAATTTGAAAGATCGAGAAGCTAGGAGAGTAAATTGAATACAGTTACTCAAAGATCATTTTCTGGAGGCGAACTAGATCCAGGACTTCATAGCAGGGTAGACACGACAAAATATACAACTGGCGTTAAGACAATGCGCAATATGTATATCTTGCGTAGCGGTGGGGTGAGGACTCGTCCTGGTACTGAATTTATTAGAGAAGTAAAAAACTCTGCGGATGAGACTAGAATTATAGGCGTGCTATATTCTAGTGAGTCAACTATCAATAATAGTATCTTAATTGAACTCGGCGATGAATACTTAAGACTTCATAGCAAAACCAAATTTGCTTATTATAATGGTACTGTTGTTAGTTCAATAACAAGAGCATCTCAAGCAGTTATAAACGCGACAGCACACGGAATCTCAAATGGCGATCATGTTGTGTTTTATTATATGCCAGAAATACATCAAATTAATGAGAGATGTTTTGTTGCTGCAAATGTGACAGCGAATACCATTGAGATAAAACATCGAGATGGCTCTGCCGTTAGTTCCTTGGATTTTGATCAGCTAGTGTCATCTGGATATGTTGGAATTATAAAAGAGAGCGTTACTCCATATTCAAGTGTTCAATCTCAAAACATTCAATATATTCAATCAAAGGAAACTGTTACATTTTCAAATAATGCTAATATTCCAAAAGATTTAAATGTGACTACTGGCAGTGTTACCGATACGAATTACATGCCATTCGCTTGGATATGTAATGGATTTTCTGGATCAGGAGGGCCTGGTGGAGCTACTGTTTGGGAGTA
Organism: uncultured Candidatus Saccharibacteria bacterium; assembly: GCA_964413715.1. GTDB lineage: Bacteria > Patescibacteriota > Saccharimonadia > CAILAD01 > JADZBC01 > CAYPSN01. The sequence continues at coordinate 15,796 of CAYPSN010000009.1, forward strand.
TGCTGTTACTGGTATTCATCCAGATACGCAAGAAGAGTCGTTAATAGAGTTTACATGTACTCATACAAGTGGTGAGCCGACTCTCGCAAATCCTATTATTCTATCTATTAGCGTTAGTGGATTTTCACCTGTTACACCTACAAGGTTTTATATTTACAAGAAAAAAAATGGAGTCTATTCATATCTTGGACTGTCTGACAGTGGTACATTTAATGATATTGGCGCAACTCCTGACTCAACTGTTACACCGCCAATTGACGAAGATCCATTTGTCGGCGGCTATCCTGGAGTGATCGCGCAGGCGCAGCAGAGAAGATATTTCTCAAGTATATCGTCTGATTCTGAAAAAATCATCGCATCAAAAATTGGATATACAAATAATTTCTCTAAGAGACTTCCAATTCAAGACGATGACGCCATTGATTTTAAAATTAAAGCAAAGAGCTATATGCAAATAAAGCATATTGTAGATATTGGTAGCGTAATTATCTTCACAACAACTGGCGAGTGGGCCGTTCAAGGATCTGGTAATGGAGCTATCACAGCGACAAGTCTAGATGTAAAACAATATTCATCAAATGGATGCAGCGATTTACCTCCATTAGTTATGGCCGGAAACTGTCTTTATGTTCAGGCCAGAGGATCAATTGTTAGGGACTTTGGGTTTGATTATTCTGTCGATGGATATAAGGGAAATGATTTGACAATATTCTCAAGCCATCTTTTTGACGGATATACAATTGTCGATTGGTGCTGGCAGCAAACTCCGCATTCAATTGTATGGGCTGTTAGGAGTGACGGTGTACTACTTGGATTGACATACAACCGAGATCAACAAATAGTCGGATGGCACAAGCATGATTTTGATGGCCTTGTTGAAAAGGTAACAATTGTCAGCCAAGATTCAGATGATGTGTACCTTGTTATAAAAAGAACAATTAATGGCACAACAAAGAGATACATTGAAAGATTTAGCCCGATGAGTGTGTCTAATGTTATTGATTACAAGCAGCTTGATTGCTCAATTACTTACGACGGAAGAAATACTGATGACACAAGGACAATGACTTTAAGTGGCGGCGTTAATTGGGACGATGACGAGACACTTACGCTTACATGTAGCTCATCATTCTTTTTAAATACCGATGTTAACAAAGAGATTCACTTAACACTTGATGGTGAGGTGATTAGATTTGTAATTGAAGCGTATACAAGTGGCACTGTGGTGACTGGCGTTGTAAATCGTACCGTACCAGTATCTATGCGAAGTGTTGCTCTTAGTGAATGGGCTAAGGCAATATCAGTTGTTGAGAATTTAGCGCATCTTGAGGCGAAAGACGTGAGCGTATTTGCCGATGGATATGTTGTAGCAAGTCCAAATAATGCAGCATACGACATTATAACCGTCGCAAGTGGATCAATTACTTTGCCTAAGTGTTACTCTGTCATTCATGTTGGCTTGCCAATTACAAGCGACCTTGAAACATTAGACATTGATATTCCAAATACAGAGACAACCTCAAATAAGGCGACCTTAATTAATCAGGTTACGCTTAGACTTCAAAACTCTAGAGGCGTGTGGGTTGGCCCAGAGTCGCCTGAAGATGACGGCATAGATCCGTTAGAGAATCTTACTGAGCTAAAGCCGCGCTCATCAGAAAATTACGACGCGCCACCTAGTTTAAAAACACAGGTCGAGAAGGTTAATATTAGGTCAGAGTGGAATTCAAATGGGCGAGTATTTGTAAGGCAAGTTGATCCAATACCAATGACTATCTTGTCAATTTCGCCGTCTGGATTAATTCCAGTTAGGGGGGCATAATATGGGAAAAGATATCTTAATGCCAGGAGACGAGAAGGGCGCGGCTAGCGTCGGTGGCGGTAGCGGATTCTGGGACAACAAAGATAATATGAATGGTCTCATGTCTGGACTTAGCCTTCTTGGAAGCATATCTCAAGCAAGGGGATTAGAGGCTCAGGGCAATTACCAAAATGCAATGGCAAAAATCAATTCTGGATTTGCAGAAGATGCGGCAATAGATTCTGAACGGCGTGGATATTCAAATGCCAACAAAGCAATAACAGAAGCTCGTAAATTAAAAGGAAGTCAAAGGGCCGCTTACGCTGCAAGTGGCGTTGATGTTAACTATGGTTCAGCTGCAAGAGTACAAAATGAAACTGAATTTCAGGGGGAATTGGATGCGCTTACCATTAAAACCAACGCATTTAGAGAATCTCTTGGATATAAAATGAAGGCATTAGACTATCGCACTCAAGGTGAGATGGCTAAAATATCTGGCGACGCACAAGCCAGGAGCACTTTATTAACTGGTGGACTTAAAGCAATTTCAACTCTTTATGGCTCGGGGTATTAAATGCCAGTAGTTCCAAAGTCACAAAGCCAAGTACAACTTCAAGGAATGCCCAATCTAGGATTATCCGCTAATGCGCCATCTGAAGCATTCGGAGCTGGCCAGTCTATGGATAAGGTTATGGGCGCAGTATCGCAGGTTGGCAAGGCATATTTAGAAGAGAAGAGAAAAGCAGATCAAATTGCTTTTATGGATGCAGATGCAAAGCTGTCAGCATTACAGACAAGACTTGAGTTTGATCCTGATATTGGATTTCAAAATAAAAAAGGCAAGGAATCATTTGGAGCTCCTGATTCAGTTCATGGAGATTGGACTAAAGGGCTTGAAGAAATTGAAGGCAGCCTATCAAATGATGATCAAAAGATGGCATTTAGAAAATCAGCTCAGCAAAGATGGGCCGATCTTGACAAGGGTGTTCAGCGACATGTCGGAGCTGAAATTCGTCAGTATGATAATCAAACCACAGAGTCTTATATTAAGAATGAGGTTGATGCGGCTGTAACAAATTATAAAGATCCAGAACGAGTAAATATGTCGCTGCAAAGACTTCAAGCTGCAACTATTGATTATGCTCAAAGAAATGGAATGCCAGAAGAGGAGTTAAAACAAAAACTCACGGCAATTCAAAGCCAGGCTCACTCGGGTATTGTTAATAGATTCCTTGCTAACGGCGACGATATGAGCGCCTCAAATTACTTCAATGCCAACAAGGATAAGCTATCTGGCGATGTTGCATCAAAGCTTGAGAAGGACTTAGAAGAAGGCAGTCTTAGAGGTAATTCTCAGCGCATTTCAGATGGTATTATGTCAAAGAGAATGTCGATGTCTCAAGCTATGGATGAGGTAAAAAAGATTGAAGATCCTAGACTTAGAGATGCCGCAAGCGACAGAGTTCGTCAAGGCTATCAAATGCAAGAAATGGCAAGACGTGATTCTCTTGAAAAGATGCATATTAATGCAACAAACATAATAGACAAATATGGCACGATAGATGCCATACCTCCGAATCAGTGGACTCAATTCTCATTAGGCGAGAGAAGTCAGCTGATTAATTATGCGAAAGCAAAAACAGAGGGCCGTGACATTCCGACTAAATGGGATGTTTATCAGGACATTAAAACAATGGCAGCAACTCCGGCATACAGAGATAAGTTTTTGCAAATGGATATTGTCGGAGAGCATATGAATAATCTCGGCAAGCCAGAGCTCAAGGAAGTTATTAACCTTCAGGCATCATTAAGGAATGGTGACGAGAAGTCTTCAAGGCTGCTTGATGGATATCTATCTGACAAGCAGCGTGTTGATAGCGTACTTGCTAGTGCTGGTCTTGATCCTGGTACAAAGAATAAATCTAAAAAAGAGCAACTTGCTAATTTCAGAAAAAGACTTGATGACGAAGTGATTAAGATGCAAGAGCGAACTGGCAAAAAGGTTAATAATATTGACCTTGAGAATCTTGCAAGTGAGCTTCTTGTTAAGGGTATCACAGAAAAAGGTCTTATCTGGGACACTGAGAAATTCAAATTTGAAGTGAGCGATACTGACAAGTTTGAAGTCGATATAAAAAGCATTCCTAAAGCCGAGCGCGAAAAGATAGAATCGGCTCTAAAGAGAAGAAATGCACCAGCGACTGACGCTAAGGTGCTCGAACTATATTTAAGAAAATCAAAAGGAAGTGTAAGTGGCATTTAATGAATATGACGAAATGCTATCTACGGGTAATGTTGCAGCTGGTAACGAATATGATCAGTTGCTAGGATCTGATAGAGACGTGCAAAAAACTGCATTACAGCAGTCAGCCTTTATTGCTTCTCAAGGCGACCCTGATTTAAAGGCAAGGGCAGTTGAACTTTCAAAAAGGACCAACTTGCCAGTATCATTTGTTGAAAAGAACTACGATCAAATTGCAAAAAAGACTGAGATTCAGTCGAGCGACTACGATGCGATAATAGATAAGACGCCAGGGCTTGCGAAGTGGCTTGAAAATCCAGACAACGCTACTCTTGCAAAAGATGACTTTGAATCGTTATCAAAGATTGAATCAACTGTTAAAGACCATACGATGATGTCCGAAACATATTCAGCACTTCAAAGCGGATTAGCTAACCTTTACTCGAGCGCAGCTAAAGTGCCAGCCCTAGCTTATGATACGGCGGCAATACCACAGAATCTATTATATGAAGCAATTGGATCTGATACTCGCGTTAGATCACCTGAGTGGTTAAGGGATAATCCTATAGCTCAAAGATATGATGAGGCGGCAAAGAGTTTTTCAACTCCAAGTATGGAGTCGAGTGTTACGGATGAGATAAGCAAAGGAAACTATTCTGGCGCTGGTAGGGCTTTGGCAGTTCAATTTGTCGCGAATGCTCCGCAACAAGCAGCTCTTTTATTGTCAATGCTTACTGGAGCTGGTGAGGCTGGGTTGATCGCAGCAGGAGCAACTACGGCAGCAACTGCGAATGCTGAAAATCAAGCAAAAGGAATTGATCCTGTAGTTGGCGTTGGAAATGCGCTTGCGAAAGGATCTATTGAATCTGCATTTGAAAGTCTTGGTACTTTCGGAATTCTTAAGAACTGGGAAGGTGTGATTGCTAAATCATTTGGAAAGCAGGCATCATCTGAGGTAATGAAAGATTTTGCCAAGACAATTGCTTATTCAATAGCTGGCGAATCTAACGAAGAGTTTATGACTAGCGTTGCTCAGGATTTCACTGATTATGTGACTGGAGTTAATCCAGATGCATTAAGCGGTATAGGTCAAAGAGCTCTTGATGCTGGGATTATAGGCGGCTTTTCAGGTGGATTAATGACTGGGCCATCTGCAATTGGCATGGGCGTCCATAGAGCGCAGCAAGTTAAAGAGGCCAATAGGACTCGAGACTTTTATCTAGCACTTGGTGAATCATCTCAGTCAACAAAACTTAAAGACAGATTGCCAGAGGCGCAGCAAAGCTTAATTCAGCAGATTACTCAAGGCACTCCGCTTGAGAATATCTATCTATCAGTTGATGCAGTTGAGTCTTACTTTCAAAGTAAAAATGTAAGTCCAACTTCTGCCATGCAAGAAATTGGAATCCTTCAGTCGTATAATGAGGCGAAAGAAACTGGCGCAAATATAGAGGTGCCTATTTCTCAGTGGGCGACAAAGATTGTTGGCACCGAACACTATCAGGCACTTGCGAATGATATTAAGTTTTCACCTGACGCTCTAAGTGTAAATGAACATGCTCAGGTTGAAAAAGAAACTAAAGACGAAATACAGAAAGCGGAGGCCGAAGCAAAGGCCAGCGAGGATGCCTTAAATCTTGAAAAGAAAAAAGAGGCATCAAAGAAAATACAAGAGAATATAAAAACTCAGCTTGTCGATGCTGGATTTAAGCCAGCTTTGGCAGACACTTATGCGCAAGTATTCGGCGAAAGATATGCGGCAAGGGCAGAGCAACGAGGACTCGGTGAGGATCCTTTTGAATTATTCAGTAAGATGGGACTTGAGATTAATAAGATCGAAGATCCAGAGCAGAGGTCATTATTAGGTAAGATTGTCGATACAGCAAAAAAGACATTTGGAATAGCGCCGCCACCTCCGGCAAATGAAATGCCATTTGATACCAGTGCGGCTATGCGTGTTGAGCGTAATTCAGAAGGAAAGATTGAGTACGACGCAGGCACTGTGCAGTATTTAAGAAGGGCAATTCAGCAATCTGAGGCTGGCTCTCGTGGAGTTGGTGAAAATGGTCAGGCATTTTCTCAAGGATCTACATTCCCAGAGTCTTTTAAAGATCGCGGCTGGACAAAAAAAGAGGCATTGAATGTAATAGATAAACAGATGTCTGGCAAGACACTGACCGATAAGCAATCTGCGATGCTCGATCAGATGTACGAGGGCATTGTCGATGAGGCTAATCGCGGAGTATTTTATCAGTCTCAAAACGACCGACCATTTCAAACTGAAATTTCATATCCTGAAAAAGTTAAGGTTGGAGTTTTTGACAAAACAGGTCTTTCAACTGATGAGGCTAGAGAGTTTTTCGAAAAAAACATTCAAGGAAAATCAGTCTCGAACTTAATGACGGGTTGGAATATTCAGTTTCCGGCAAAAGCAAAAAAGAAAGCTGGCAGTTCAATATCTTCGCTAGGGAATATGGCAGCCTATTTGAATCTCGACTCAATAATGAGCGAGGCCATTCTTGCGCGAACTGAATTGGATCGACGAGGCGGCGCAGATAAGATGCACGTATTCTATGCTCCGTTTATAGTTGAGGACAGGGAATACATTGCAAGCGTCAAGGTTCGCGAAACGGCTGACGGCCAAAAGGTCTATGATAAATTTGCCCTAGAAAAAGAAAAACCCACCTTATCGGTGGGTAATGGGGACTCGCTGGCCAAACCTACGCCATCCCCAGCAGAGATCAATATAAATGACTTTATACAAGATGTCAAGAATCTACAGATTTCCGATCCATATTTCCAAGGCACTCAAGAGGCTCCACGCGGCCGTATTCGATTTAAACCAGGTCTAATGGCTGCTATTGATCTTTTTCAGCATTCAGATATGTCCACAATCATTCACGAGTCTGGGCATTTATGGTTCGAAGAGATGATTCAAGATGCGACAACTGAGGGCGTGCCAGACCAATTAAGGAAGGACCTAGACACAATTTTAAAGTGGGTTGGGGTTGATGTCAGAGTTAAAGACGGTGAGTCCGCAATCAGGGCAGCAATTAAGACAGAGCATCACGAGCAAATGGCAAGGGGCATTGAGGCTTACATGATGGAGGGCAAGGCCCCTACTGCTGCACTTCGAAAGGCTTTTGCAAGATTTAAAATATGGCTGACTAATATATATCAGAAAATTGGCAATCTAAACGTCATCCTTGATAATGATGTTAGAGGTGTAATGGATCGCTTGATCGCTGGAGATAATGCTATTGCTCGCGCAGAGTCTGAGCAAAATTACCAACCACTTATTAATGATGCTGCGCTTGCTGGTATGAATGAGGTACAAGCCGAGAAATATAGACAGGCAGTTGCCGAAGCAAGGGCATACTCTGAGGATGTTGTAAGAGATAAATTACTCAGTGATCTTAAAAAACAGGATGAGACTTTTTACAAAGAAAAGAAGGCCGCCTTAAAAGAAGAAATAACAAAAGAACTTCAGGGCAAGCGCGAATACAAAGCATTATATTATCTTCAAAAAGGTACGATGCCTGATGGATCTCCGCTGCCAGATGGATCTGCGCCTCTTAAAATTTCAAAGAGCTCACTTAATTCCTTCGGAGATGATATTTCTAAGCAGCTGCCGAAAGGCGTTACATCTAACGACGGCGATCATGTGGAGTTAATTGCTGAACTGTTAGGGTATGGAAGTGCTCAGGATTTGATTGAGTCCTTAAAGACGACAGCGCCTATTAAAGAGGCAGTAAAGTCTCTGGTCGAATCTCAAATGGCAGAATTATATCCAGACAGTTTCGTTGACGGGACTATTTCAGATGAGGCCGTAAAAGCTGTGCATAATGACAAGCGAGCGGCAATGCTGCGACTTGAGCTTGAGTATCTTGCTAATAACAACATGCCTGTATTAAAGGACGCTATTCGTCGAGTGGCCAGAAGAGTGCCAACTGAAGAGATGATACGCAAGCAAGCTAGTGAGATCATTGGATCAAAAAAAGTATCTGAAATAAAACCGCATGTCTTTAGAATGGCAGAAATAAAGGCCGCTAAAGAAGCGGGCGTCAAGCTTGCAAAAGGCGATATAGATGGAGCATTTCTCTCAAAGAGACAAGAGCTTTTAAACCATGAGCTCTACAGATCAGCAGTTGAAGCAAAAGAGCGAGTTGAGTCAGACTCAAAAAAACTAAAGAAGCTATTTAAGAAGGATGAGGATATTGCCAAGACTCGCGATGTTGATATGGTTAATGCAGGCAGAGCCATACTCGCACAGTTCGGACTCACAAGCACAGACAAAACCGCAGAAGAGTATCTGGCGCCGATAAAGGCTTATGATCCAGATACCTATTCAACTGTAATGGCAATGGTTGAATCTGCAACTCAAGGATCTGGTAATTATAAAAGCATTAAGTTTGATGATTTTGTTGCTATGAGTGATGCCGTTCAGGCTATTTGGGATCTCGCCAAGTCAAGCCGTGAAATGGAAATTGATGGCATTAAGATGGATCGAAACGTAATTAAGTCCGAACTAATACAAGCGGTTGATGGGATGTCGTCTCCTGGCGATAGGGCAGGATATAAAAAATCAGTCTCAGATTTAGAAAAAACGAAGATGGGATTGCTTGGTCTTAAGGCAAGGTTGAGACGTGTTGAGCACTGGGCAAGAGCAATGGATCGCGGTGATATCAATGGATCATTTACAAAGTACATAGTTAGGCCAATTATTAATGCTACAACCAAGTACAGACTTGCAAAGGTAGATACTCTTAAAGAGCTATCGGACATAACAAAACTATTAGAGAAAAATGATAAGAAGGTCATTGATGCTAGCGAGATTGCTTATCAATTCAAAGACAAATCTGAATTGCTTGCAGCTATACTTCACACTGGCAACGAGAGTAACTTATCAAAGCTTTTAAAAGGTAGGGGATGGGGAAGCAATCTGGAAAGCGGCGATCTCGATACAAATCGTTGGAATAAGTTTGTCGAGAGAATGTGGTCCGAGGGTATTTTAAATAAGTCAGATTATGATTTTGTTCAAAAAGTTTGGGACCTAAACGAACGACTTAAGCCGGACGCTCAAAAGGCCCACAAGAAAATGTATGGATACTATTTCAATGAGATAACATCCAAGGAAATAGTGACGCCATTCGGTACATATCGCGGTGGCTATATGCCAGCCATTGCTGACTCTTATGCATCTGAATCAGCTGCGATCAGAGAGGATAAGAATGCGCTTGAAAAAGACAATAATAGTTACATGTTTCCAACGGCTGGTCGTGGATTTACCAAGTCGCGTGTTGAGAGCTATGTGACGCCACTGTCTTTAGATTTGCAAAAGATACCATCTCATATTGATAAGGTTTTAAGATTTACTCATATCGAGCCTAGCGTTAAAGAGGTTGGACGGCTCGTGATGGATCGTGGATTCAGAAGTAGCCTGAGTGGTTTTGATTCTGAGGTAGCATCAGAGATGCTTGTGCCATGGTTACAACGTGCTGCTCTCCAAACGTCGTCTCAGCCGAGCGAGGGGAGAGGTGGAAAGCTATTCGATAGAATTGCAAATGGAATTCGCAAAAGGGCTGGAATGCAAATCATGGTCTTAAATGCAACAAATGCCATCCAAAACTTCACGAGTATATTCCCGGCATTAACCAGAGTGAATGCAAAAAATCTAGCAAGTTCATTCTATAGTTATGCAAAGGGATCAAATAAAATGGCTACGGATGTGGCCGATAGATCAGAGTACATGAAGTCTAGGATAGGACAAAATGCTCATAATATTTTAAAAGAAATTGAGGATGTAACTCTTAATCCAAGTAAGTTTGAAAAAACGAAAGATGCAATTATTAGTCATGGTTATATTTTAGAGAAAAGCACTCAAGGGGTAATGGAGGTTGTCGTATGGTCGGCAGCTTACGATCAGGCAATAGCAAGTGGATCTACCGAGGCTGATGCCATTAATCAGGCCGATGCCACAGTTAGACAAACTCAAAGTGGCATGAATCCAGAGGATATATCTAGAATGGAGACTGGCAATTCATTCCAAAGACTTTTTACAATGTTTTCAACTTACTTTAATAACATGGGTAATCTGCTTGGGACTGAAATGACTATTGCTAAGGATCTTGGTTTTACCTCAAAAGAAGGAAGCGCCAGGGCTTTTAAGGCCTATGCGATGGTCGTAATGGCACCATCTATTGTCGCAGCAATTATCGGTAGATTGATGGCTGGGGTTGGGCTTGATGATGACGACGATGGAGAATATTTAGATGACGCACTTGAAATATTTTTCGGATCTCAATTTAGAATGATGACCGCCATGGTGCCAGGCGGCGCTATAGCTAACTCGATTGCAAACTCATTTAATGATAAGCCTTACGATGATCGAATTAATATCTCGCCAGTATTCTCAATGATCGAGCAATCTACAAAGTCCTTTTCGACAGTGCCGGCAGCAATGACTGGCGAAGGCGACGCAAGCAAGGCGATAAGGGATGGAATGACTGCAATTGGCATGATCACTGGAATTCCAACTGGTCCGATATCAAAGCCTGCCAGCTATATTGCAGATGTAAGCGAAGGTAACGCAGATCCTTCTGGTCCTATTGACTATGCAAGAGGGCTTGTAACCGGAAAGCGCGGTAAGCAGTAAGGCATCCTGTCAGCTTATTTAGTCCAGTTGTAAGTATAATTTTAGATTCATAACCTGTGCATGTCGGGCCGAATTCGTCGAAAAATTCCGACTTCACTTTGAGGGTATGAAATGTCCATAGACTCATCAATAGGTCGCAATGATTATATCGGCGTTGGTAATGTTAACGAATACGATTATACATTTAAAATATTTGATGAGGGCCATTTAAAGGTCATAGTTAAAGACACTGCCGACGTTGAAACTGTCCTTGTTATAAATACCGACTATACTGTTGATGGAGTTGGACGCAGGACTGGTGGCACAGTTACCTTAACAGTCGATCTTGAGACTGATTACACTCTTACTATTTTAAGAAATATAGATATAAAACAGGTCACTGATTTTAAGAATCAGGGGACATTTTATGGTAGCGTTCATGAGGACACTTTCGACAGACAAACAATGGTGTCTCAACAACAACAAGAGCAAATCAGTCGGTCTATTAAAATATCAGAGTCAACTCTGATTGGTGACTTTGATCCAACTTTACCGACGCCACTTGAGATCGGTCACACGATAATCATAAATGAAACCGGCACTGGACTTGAGCTTGGCCCGTCAGTGGATGATCTAGCTCAGGCGAGTATTGATGCTGCGGCAGCGGCGGCAAGTGCTATAGCGGCAAATGCTAGTGCTGTTGCGGCTGCATTGTCTGAGTCGGCAGCCAGTGATTCTGAGGTGGCGGCAGCGGCAAGTGAATCTGCAGCGAGCGCGTCTGCAATTGCAGCGGCAGCAAGCGCGGTGGCAGCAGATGCTAGTGCCACAATTGCCGAGACTTACGCTTTACTTGATGGCGTTGGCGCACCAGCGACTCCACTTGGGGTTAATGGTAGCAAATATATAGACACATCAACTGGGGATTTTTACGAAAAGTCTGGTGGCACATGGTCATTAATATTCTCTGCCGTAGGCGGCGTGGCAACCAGAGCAGGCCAGTCGGTAATATCATCTGGCGTTCAAACTAAGTCTGTCACATTCAGCGGTGATATGAGTGACACAAGCTATTCTATTAAGTTTAGCTTGGAAAATGTTACTGACTCAGATCCTCAATTCCTTACTGCAATGGTCACAGCAAAATCAATTTCTGGATTCACTGTAAAATTCAACGCGCCTACGGATTCGGCAAACTATGTCTTATCCTGGTCGGTTACTGAATCTGTTTAGGAGATTTATGAAAAAGGTCGTGCTTTATTTGTTTTTGTCAATTCAGGCATGTCAGCCAGTTTTTGCTCAAAGCTATTTGAAGGGGCCTGCGCTTATTGAGGGCGTGACTGTAACTGCTACCGCTGCAGGCACTACAACTCTGACAAAAGATTCTCAAACAGTTCAAACTTTAACAGGATCAACAACTCAGACTATTATTTTACCTGACGCTACTACGCTGCCAGTTGGTAGATACTTTGAATTTTACAATCTGTCATCTGGTGCAGTAACTGTAAATTATAACGGTGGATCTTTAGCAAGAACTATTATCCCAAGTGGACATTCAAAGATTACACTTACTGCAAATGGTACAGCGGCAGGCGATTGGGCCATAGAAAAAATAACAATCGCCTTTAGTGATTCGCTATTAACAGGCACACTAGGCGTTGATAAAGGCGGCACTGGCGTTGCCTCAACGACAGCATACGGAGTGCTTGCTGGAGGCACTACATCAACCGGAGCTCTTCAGAATATCGGCGTCGGATCAAGTGGTCAGATATTAACATCAAACGGTGCTGGTGTATTACCAAGTTTTCAGGCGGCTCCAGTTTCAACGACACTCACAACTAAGGGCGATATCCAGACTTATTCAACCGTAAATGATAGGCTTGGCGTTGGAACTAATGACCAGATTCTTATTGCAGATTCTGGTGCGACGACTGGTCTTAATTGGGCAAATCGAGATGCTGCTAATTATCTTCTAAACCCAAGTTTTGAGCATACTACTGCGACGACTTCTTGGACTCAAGGATCTGGCACATCATGCGCGGCAGAAACAACTGAAGTCTCTGATGGCACTAAGTCTTTGCTTTGTACGTTAACAGCGGCAACTGCGGCGAGTGTTTATCAAGATGTGACTCCGACTGTAAAAATGTCGGGGATTAATTTTGAGTACGGCGTATGGATCAAGACTGCATCAACTACTTTGAGTGTATGCGCTCGGCAAGCTGCCGCGACAGTTGGATCATGTACGACGGTTATTGGCGACAATGTATGGCATTATTATCCGATTAATTATCCAGGTCCGAGCTCTGGATCTGTGGGCGTTTCAGTGGTGCCATTATCATCAACTACTGGCACATATTACATTGATGCAGGGTATGTTGGTAAAGCTCGCAACATCGGCACCGTGGCGCAGGCTAGTTTTGTTGGAGCTCTTAAGTACGCTGGGGTTGCTTCCTGTCAGTGGAGTACGGCATCTACTTCTTTTGCTGCATTTGCGGCAGATACTGACTGCAACACTCCGACAGTTACTGGCAGCGCAACCGCTCCTGGTACAAAGATTCCTGGCGTTGTCTTTAGTAACTTAGCCCCTGGCACTTATAGAGTGGTTGCAAATTTTGGGATTGGTAAAACAGGCACACAAGATGCCGTAGTATCTATGGCTCTAAATGATGGCACAACAACAAGCGCAGGAAAGACTTTTTATAATGGTATTGCAAACGGAACAGTGGTTGCTCCCGCTACGGTAGAGGGATATTTCACTTACACAACTGCGCAGTCTAGCGTGACATTTCAGGTCTATGGGTATTCTCAAAATGCCTCGAATAATGCCATAATTGAAATGGGAAATACAAACCGAGACTTCGAGATTGCAGTAGAGTACTTCCCCTCTGCCGCTCAGACCGTAGTGAATATGAATCAAGTGCGCCCTCCGACCATTCAGAAATTTACATCTGGTTCTGGGACTTACACAGTACCAGTAGGGGTGACACATATTAATGTTCGCATGGTAGGTGGCGGCGGAGGAGGCGCTGGCGGAGGAACTTCTGGGGCGGGCAATGGAACTGCCGGAGGCAATACTACTTTTGGGACTTCCTTATTAGCAGCGAATGGCGGAAGCGGGGGAACTGGCGGGCAAGCTGCTGGAGCTTCTGGAGGATCTGCATCTTTAGGCACTGGCCCAATCGGAACAGCAGTAACTGGTAGCGGAGGAGGGTCTCCTACAGGAACAGGCGGGACTGGCCTATGGGCCTCTGGAGGAGTGGGAGGAATATCCCCCTTTGGTGGCGGCAGCGTACCTGGAACGGCAAACTTAGCTGGAGTAGCAGCTATTGCAAACTCTGGAAGCGGAGGATCTGGCGGAGGAGCTAACACCACAGCGAGCAACATTAGTGGGGCTGGCGGCGGAGCTGGCGGATATGTGGACGCATGGATCAATGTAGGAATGGCAGTATGGGCAAATACATTCTCCTACTCTGTAGGGTCCAGCGGCGGGGGCGGCAGCGCAGGAGGAGGAAGTTCTTCTTCTGGACTAGCAGGCGGATCAGGCTACATCGAAGTAACAGAATACTACGGCAACAACATGCCACTCCTAGTAGGGGGCGTGACGTCGAATACTTCTGGTATGGAGCGAGTGGAGAGGGCGCGGATAACGGGAGGTACAGTAAATCAAACTTGTGCGTCTAGCCCTTGCACTGTTTATTCGCAATCTGGCTCTTGGCTTTCAGGAGTAACTAGATCGAGCACAGGAATATATGTTTTTACTTTCGCAAGTGGAATGTTCTCCGCATTACCTTCATGTGTAGCTACTGGTGAAAATGGCGCTCAAGTTTTGATCTTTAATCTTAATGTAACATCCACAACGGCAATGACAGTTAACGTGTATGACACTTCTGGAACGGCGAGGGATGCGTACTTCAATGTAAATTGCCAAGGCCCAAGGTAAAGGAGAAGATATGACCGGATATGACATCTTTGTAATCATTCTCGTGCTGGGCCTTATGTTTGGGAATAGTGGGTGTTCAACATCAATCATTGTTAAAGACTGCGAGCCTACTTCAAGCTCATCAAAACAAATCTGCAAAACACTGAAACCTTGGGAGTAGCACAATATGCAATTCTCTGACTTTGTTAATTGGGCATTTTACGGAATTGTAAGTGGAAGCTTCATTTATGGAATAACAATCCTAAAAGAATTAAACAAGTCAGTCGAGATTCTCAACAATCAAATCGCAGTAGTAATTGAGAAAGTGACATGGCATGAGAAGTGGCTCGAAAAGCACGACGGCGAAATTCAAATATTAAGAAATAATAATTAAGCCAATGATGGCATAATAACAAGGAGATCCAAATGGATTTAGAAGCAAAAAAGAATGCATTCTTTGAAGCAGTAAAGCCTGAAGTTCAAGCTATTGGACAGAAGTTTTACGCCCACGCAAAAGAAGCTTTGAAGGAAGCAGCACTAGAGAGCAAGACGCCGCTCGATGACATGGCTCTTGAAGTTCTTATCTCTGCTTTCGAGAAAAAGATTCTCGAGAAATTGGGAGCGTAGTCTATGTTTGATGCCTTTGTAGGTCTCGTTCAAGGAACCTTGCTAAAGGCTGTAGTTGGGCTCGTCGGTTGGCGAGCCTGGCTAGCTAACCTTGCAATAAGCTATATGGTAAAACTACTAAAAGTATTGCTTGCGTATGCAGAGACCAAATCAGAAGTAAAACAAGCATTAGAGAAATACAGGAAGGTATTAAATGATCCAACATCTACGGCTGACGATATTCGCAACGCTGCTCCTGATTTTCTTAAGTAGCTGCGGACTACCTAAAGTCACACTTCATCAAATAGACACAGTTCACAATGTGGCAAATCCCTTTCGCATCACTAATTACAACAAAGAAACGTGCGAGATCGAATTCGAAAAAGAGACGCCATTTCCCCTACTAGGGCCTCAGCTCCACGGCGGCGTGTGCTTAACCCCAGAAGATTTCGCTAAGGTTAAAGAATATATAAAGGCCGACTGTAAAAGATCTATGGTGAATCTTGCTGAGTAAGATAAAGGCCCTTATCTTAAGACTGTCAGTCCCATTTCAGAAATGGATTCAGCGTCGTGGTAGACGTGAAACTGTTATGACAAAAGAGCTAGTTGATAAGATCCTGCGCCTCTCAATGCCGGGTGATATTCTATTAAGCTACGAGGCCCAGCGTTGGACTTCATTCTTTATCAAAGGGTTTTACGATCATGCGGTGATCATTTCAAGTCGCGGCACAGTCGTTGAGTCAGTAGGTGATCTCTGGTCTAATCGGTATGGCAGTCTAGTAAATGTCGGCGGTGTGAGAGAGGTTGATCTTGAGGAGTGGCTTTATAAAAAAGACTTTGTGGCTGTGATCAGGGTTGACCATGCTGCCGCATATATCGCTGGCATGAATTCACTCAAGTATATAGGCCGAGATTATGATTATTATTTCTCTCACGATAATGAGTTAGTTTATTGCTCCGAGCTCCCTTATATGTGCTGGCGCACTGAGTGGCCGCTATTCCTAGCAGAGCACGACGCTGACAAAGAGATCCTGCCACAACAATATCTGGACTATGTAAATGTACTTGATTATTTGGAGCTTGTTTTTGATTCAAGAGGTTGATTGCGATCAAACCAAAGCTTGTGAAATTCCACTGCCAGCTCTGTAAATACACTTGTTAGACCATGGTAGGCGCAAGATGAAGTCCAGCCACCGTTCTTTATTGTTGCTATAACCTCATTGTTTTGAAGGTCTGATATCTCTATGTAGAAATTGCCTTTTATTGAATCATTTATCAGGCATCTGTCAACCTGACTCCACTTCATGGTAAGTCCATATTTTGCTTCGACAGCATCTTTAATAGTATCTTTGCTATGAGATTTTTCAATTTCTGTCTTTAAGACTGCAAATTTTTTTACTTTAAAACCTTTTTTAATAAGTTCTGCGCGAAGATCGTTGTCCCATTCGGTCCTAGACAAAAATACGAATTCTCTTGAATTCGTTTCAATCGGCGAGTCAGATAGAATCGTAGTTTTCAATCCAGTCGCGCATCCAGAGATAAGCATAATCATTGTGATAAACAGTATTTTCATTACATAATTATCGGACCATTCAATATAAACTTTAATCTATTTTTTAAACATGTTTCAATTTGAATCATCATTGTTAAGATTCTTTGATCTATTTATATTGATGATAGAATTGAACAAGGCCGTGTTGATGTAGCGGAGGGCTCATGCCGTCAAGACAGGATGCTCATAAGGTCAAAATGCTGGTGCATGAATTATATTTAACCATTACTAGGCTTGTTGATTCTTCTGCGAACGGAGTCATTGCTCGATGTTGTGGATGTGGCAAAAAGCTTATGATTGGAAATGAAGCTGGCAACATCGGTAAGTTGACTCTCATCAAAGGCGGCAAGAGCCAAGACGATATCTCCGATTAGCTCTTGTCTCGTTTTGGGGCGCGGCTCGGTTTCACTTAGATCAAGAAATAATTCAGCCTCGCTCATATTTAAGGCTGCGGCGATATCTGCTCTGGTATTTTTGTTGGGGAATTGATGGCCCTTCTCAAGCCTATTAATAGTAGTAAGAGATGTCTTAGCGTCTTTCGCTAATTTGGATTGAGTCAAATTTGCCTCAACCCTAGCCTCCATTACTCTTTTGCCGATCAATTTTTCAATCTTTTCCATAACTTAAATATAAAGTATCTATGCGTTAAAATATATTATCGTAATGCGACTAAAAGCTTGCATGTATTAGCGTAATACGCTATATTAGCTGCATGATTAACGATAACGACTTAACTACAATCAGGGATGCAATAAACAGCCGGGGCCTAAAGGTGAAGTTCTTAGCATCAAAAATCGGCGTTGCCCCTGCGACTTTGAGCTCATTCCTGACAGGCAAAAGAAATCTTGGTAATCCTGCTCTTTTGTCTCTTTTGCGAGAATTAAATTTAGACGCCGTAAAAACAAAACTTGGGGCGTCTTAGCTAATTTAGCACACGTCAGACTGATTTTTTTGATTGATTGAAATGAATGAAAAACATTCATTTGAGGCATTGTTTTGTCAAAAAGGGAGACAGTATGAGGACATTTTTGCACGAGGAGTTAGATGAGAATGGCGAGTTAACGCTCGAGATTTACTTCGATTCTTGCGGCGATATCTTGATGATCTATTCATACTCGCCATATTTCGACCAGATGATTCCAATTGATGTGGATTGGTTTAAAAGCCAGCGGTCTGAACGCTTCGACAAGCTTGAGCAAAAAACAAAGGCAATTGCAAACTCGCCAGACTTTGGTCTGGCTATTTAAAGAGAGGGTAGAATGAAGTCACTTGCTGCTATAGTGAACGAATCAAACCAAATTGAGGCCATGCTACTTGAAAGCCAAGGTGAAATTACCGAGGCGATTGAGGCGGCGCTTGCAGTGAGGGATCTTGAGCTCACAGAAAAGATCGACGGGTATAGCTATATCCTAGATAGATTCTCGGCGCTTGAATCTCATTACAAAGAGAAGGCTGAATTTTTCTCGCGCATTTCAAAGCAATGCTCTGGAGTTCAGGATCGTCTCAAAAATAATATCAAATATGCAATGCAGGAAATGGGCACATCTGAGCTTGCTGGCGTTGACATAAAATTCAAAGTCACTCCGACATCTGGATCTCTTGTAATTGACGACGCCGAAATGGTGCCAGTCGAGTTTAAGTCCGAAGTGATTGAGACTGTAATCGACAAAAAGAAACTCAAAGATGCGGCATCAAAAATAAGTATTCCAGGAGCTCATATTGAGCCTGGATTTAGTTTAAGAATGTTCGCAAATACGCCAGACAAAAAAACAAAGAAGGTGTCAAATGAGTAATGCTCCATCAGTTCAGACAAATAAAATTGAGGCGGCTCTTATTGGCAACGACTTATCTCGGTTATCTGATTCTGAGCGTCTATCATATTACAAGCAAGTCTGTGATTCTGTCGGTCTAAATTATCTAACGAATCCATTCTCATATATAATTCTAAATGGAAAACTTCGGCTTTATGCAACGAAAGATGCTGCCGAGCAACTTCGTAAGATTCACCGCGTATCAATTCAGATCGTTTCAAAAGAGATCATTGGAGATGCGTATGTCGTTCATGTTAAAGGGAAGGATAAAGATGGCACAGAAGATGAGGCGACAGGCATTGTCCCGATATCTGGCATTAAAGGCGAGGCCCTCGCAAATGCAATGCTTAAGGCTGAAACTAAAGCAAAGCGCAGAGTCACTTTGTCAATTTGTGGACTTGGAATGCTTGATGAAAATGAGCTCTCTTCAATTGCAAAAGAGGATATTAAGCAAGCTCACAATCCGCAGATTGCAAATCCACTCAAAGAAGTAACGGCTCCTGCTGACATTCCAGAAGTATTTAATGATGAGGATCTTGGCGAGTATGTCTGTCAAGTAGGCAAGAAGTATAGAGGCGTGAAGCTTAAAGACATTGATATGTTTGAGCTTGATAACTATTTGAAGTGGCTTAAAGATTCAGCCGAGAAGAGCGGTAAATCGCTTGGGGGATTTCAGGAATTTTACGACAATGCCATTGCATATTTATGCAGTCTTGAATCTAACAACGAAACTATCGACTAGTGGGCCAGTGCAGGGCTGGGATGGTCTCGGCCCTCGATACAAATAGCAGTAGTGTCCTGGCCTGCTAGTTATTTAAGGAGATAACATGACAAATTTAGACAAGCTTATAGAGAGATCAAAGAGAAATGGAATGGCGTCAACCATGCTACTTGCAAATAACAAATGCAGAGCTAAAGGCATTGATACGATTTTCACATTAGATGAGATCAGTAATGTTATTGAGTCGTGTGAGAATCTTGTTATTGATAGTGATGATTACGCATCAGTTTCTGACGAAACGATGAAGTCAATGTTAGGGGAGTGAGAATGGCAAAGGCAACATGGATCACCACTAGGGAAGCTGGCAATGAGATCGGGCGATCATCAAGGACGATTCAAGATTATTGCAAAGAAGGCAAGATAGAGTGTATGCGATTCGGTAGATATTACATGATTGATCGTAGGACTTGGGAAGAGTTCAAATCTAGGTACATTAGAAAAGTGTCGTAATGGCTAATTCAAAACTTGTAAAATTCAAAGATAAAAAAGGCAATGAGTACCCTTATCTCTACATTGACGAGATGACAGGTGAGTTCTATGCCGTGAAGAGAATTGCTGACACGATTAAAAAAAGACCTCTTGGCAAAGAATTCGTAAAAGCCAGATCCAATGTTTTGCATGCTATTCAAGAGATGACTGAGAATAAGCCCGTCATTAAGGGTAATCATCTCATCTCTGATTACTATTCGATAATGATCGACGAAAAAAGAGAGCTTGGCATCAAGGCGTCCACGCTTAAGAGTATTGATGGCATATGGCGAAATCGCATTGCTCCTTATTGGGGGCATGCATTGTCTGAGGATATTTCGCAGGCAATGATAACTGAGTACATGAAGTGGCATCGACGCAAGCTCCCTGGAGTGCAATTCGTTAACACGTTTAAATATCTTGGGAATATTTTCAATGTGATGGTTGAGCGCGGAGCTCTTGATGTATCGAAGTTGCCGTCATTGAGTGTACCAAAAGACGAGCAAAAACATCATGACAAAGAGAAGGGTAGATATGTCACTCCTGAAGAGGTAATTTCTATGCTCAATTACTGTGACGATGACATGTATATATTGATCGCTGCTACATACGCAGCAGGCTTTAGGAAGACTGAATTCTCTTCTCTTAAGAAGAGCCAGCTTAAGCTTGCCGGAAATTATTTTATTGTGAAGCTTGACACCGACGATACAAAGACCGGAATGGCGCGAGAAGTGCCTCTGCCAAAAGCACTTACTGAACGTATAAAAATTTGGTTAAATTTGACCAATTCTGACTTTTTATTTCCAATGAAGTCAGACAATAGCCGTCCGATATATTCTCAGCTGATAGATAAAGAATGGGTTGATCTTAAAAAGAAAGCGGCAATAAAAGGGAGACTTCGATACCACGACTTGCGTCATTCAGCGGCGAGAAACTTTGCTAAATCTAATGTTAATCCGATTATCGCATGCACAATTCTTGGAATGAGCCTGGCGATGTATCAAAAAGTTTATTGCAAAATGAGGGCCTCTGATCTCATAATGGCGATAGAGCAAAGTGCTGCACAAGTTGGTGTAGCATGATGCAAAATACCTTGTCGCGTACCGGATTTGTACCGGATTTTTCACCTAGTTTCACGCAAACTAGCGTTATCACTTACAAAAAAAATAAAACTTGGTTGTCCTGTACGGATCACCAATCTTTTTTTACACGCCTAGCCGCAGCACACTTATCCATATCGAAATCATTAAGATTTTTTGATTTTTTCAGAGTTATTTTTCAATTTCGCATTTTGCGTCTCAGCGCGAATACACACGTTGAGCGTCGTTTTGAATGTTTCGGATTTGTACCGGAGAAAATTCAAAATCAAGTTAATAAACAAAATTCATTAAATACACATCAGCACGTCAATCGGGGGATTTATGGCATGCGGTCCTGTCGTTAGCACAGATGGAAACGCGTCTTTTAGAATGCGCGATGATCTTAACCAACAAATCAAAAAGG
Organism: uncultured Candidatus Saccharibacteria bacterium; assembly: GCA_964413715.1. Lineage (GTDB taxonomy): Bacteria > Patescibacteriota > Saccharimonadia > CAILAD01 > JADZBC01 > CAYPSN01. Next base: position 37,107 of record CAYPSN010000009.1, read on the forward strand.
CAGAGAATCATTTGATTAGCATTGCCTCGATTCATGGCAAAGATTCGCCGAACTACCAAAGAAGCCGTAAGGCGCTGGCCGCTTCAAAACTTCTTTATGCAAGTCTTTGCGGCAGCGAAGAGCCTAAGTTCGAGGTATCTCTCCATGGCTAGGCAAAAGAAACTAAGCAATTACCACGGCCTTAACAGCCGTTTGATTTATGACTACATGGAATCCAACAACGTCGATTACGACGCCTTGGCTAGCCTAATAGGATGCCACAAGCAGACTCTATACTCGATCTGTCGAGATAAGAGAATACCGCGCGATGACATATTCCTTAAGCTGCAACAAGTCCTTGGCAAGACGCGTGAAGAACTCATCATGCCGCTCGTTGGGGGTGTGTGATGGCTAATGCTGTATTTAAAGTCACCGTAACAAATTGGTCGGCGCATAACGAAAAAGTCAAAAAAGGGCATACGCATTTCATGGTTTCGAAGCGCATTTTTGACGATCCAAAAGTGGCCGAACTCCGTCCAAATGAGTTTCAACTACTGCTGTACTGCTACTCAATCTGTGCTGATATGGTGTCAGAAGAGTTTCAAATCAGTGTAGGAATGGTGCCGAAATACTTCAGAACTGGTGCACAACTACTTCAGAATCACCTTGAGCGGCTCCAAGAATTACAACTACTTACATTCGAAAAAATCACTCCCTTATATAATAGAATAGAAAAGAATATAAAAGAAAAGAAAAGAAAAGAAGTTAAAACCGAGTCGAAAAATCCGGTGGTTGTTGATGAAAAAAAGGAGCTGAATTCTCAGATCTGGGATGCTTATCGTGAGGCTTACGCCTCCCGGTATCATGCCGAGCCTGTTCGCAACGTCGCAGTTAATTCAAAAATCGCACAAATCGCAAAGCGTCTCGGTGTAGAGGCTCCTGCCGTCGTTCGTTTTTTCGTCGATCACAACAAATCGTTTTACGTAACGAAGCTTCACGACATCGGGCTCTGTCTCGCTGACGCAGAAGCGCTTCGCACGCAATGGTTCCACGACAAGGCAATCACAGAAAAAGACGTTAAGCGTTTCGCTGACAACAACGATTTTAATAACCTCATCAACGACATTCATGAGAACGGAATATGACACAAGACGAAAGAAATAAGGTCGGAACCGCAATCGCATTTACGGCCCAGTATTACGGTAGGGAGTTTAAAAAAGAGGTACTGGCCATGATGGTATCAGACCTCGAAGATCTCTCAGCCACAGCGGTGCTAGAGGCCTTAAATGCCTATCGCAGAGACCCGAAGAGCAAGACTTTTCCACTTCCCGCACAAATCAGGGATCTCATTTCGCCGGAAATAAATCCCGAAGCCGAAGCCAGAGAATTATTAGGTCGCGTTAAGAGCGCCATAACGCAATTCGGTTATATGCAAGAAGAGTCTGCAAGAAATTACATTGGAAATACTGGATGGCAAATTGTTCGCGATGCAGGTGGCTGGTTAAATCTTTGTAATTCTGACTTCTTGGTAAACGACTCAATGCAAGCTCAGGCTAGAAATCGACTAATCGACGTTGTAAAATACGGAGAAAAACTATCAATCGCAGTGGATAGTAAGATTAAAATTTCGAACGAAGATCGATTGCGAATCGAAGCGAATCGAAAAAAAGAAGAATTCGAACAGTATCAATCAAATATAATACCAATTCAAAAGCCAGATCCCAACGCCGAATATCTCTCCAAAACTCCAGAAGAGAGAAAAGCAATCATTCAAGATTTAATAAAAAATACCAAGAAGCTAGAGGCTCTATGAATTACCAAGAATTTCTAAATCAAAAACAAACCATCATCGAGCCTACTGGCTTTGAAGTGGATGATCAATACATTAACGAGAAATTATTCCCATTCCAAAGGGCCATCGTTAAATGGGCGTTAAGACGCGGCAGATCAGCTATATTTGCCGACACTGGTCTAGGTAAATCATTCATGCAAATCGAATGGGCTTGGCAAGTATCTCAATACACTGGCAATCGAGTCTTGATTCTCGCGCCTCTTTGCGTGGCAGAACAGACCGTTAAAGAAGCTGACAAGCTTGGATATCATGTCAGATACGAACGAAGCTTTGGCAAAGATAAACATGGAAAGCCTCGCGATGAAGGCAGCGGCAGCATCATAATAACAAACTACGAAATGCTCCATGAATTCGAAGATGCAATTAGATCAGGCTATTTCGACGGCATTGTGCTCGATGAGTCATCGATTATTAAACACAAAGATTCAAAGACTAGAAACTTTATAATCGAAACCGCAAAGCACATCCCATACAAGTTATCTGCCACAGCAACGCCAAGCCCTAACGACTACATGGAGATGGGCAATCAGGCTGAATTCTTAGGCGTGATGACAATGGCTGAAATGCTCGCAATGTACTTTATCCACGATTCAGGCGAGACATCCAAATGGAGACTTAAAGGACATGGTGAGGCAAAATTCTGGGAATGGCTTGCGACATGGGCCGCCACGATAAAAAAACCAAGTGATCTTGGATTCTCAGATGATGGTTACGATCTGCCAGGACTTGAAATTGAAGAGATCGTCGTAGATTCAGCCCACTCAATCAGCGACAATACTACGCTGTCAGGCAGAAATGAGGCACGAAGGATCTCAATTGACGAGCGAGTTCAAGCTGCAGTTAACATTATCAATAATGATTCAGATCAATACGTCGTGTGGTGCAATCTTAACGACGAATCTCAAAAACTTAAAGATGGCATCAATGGATCTGTCGAGGTCAAAGGCTCCGATAAAATCGAACATAAAGAGTCGCGCATTCAATCTTTCACAGAAGGCGAAAGCCGAGTAATGGTAACAAAGCCAAGCATCGCCGGATTCGGAATGAACTGGCAGCACTGCAATAAGATGGTTTTCGTCGGACTAAACGACTCGTTCGAACAGCTTTATCAGGCAATTCGTAGATGCTACAGGTTCGGTCAAACGAAAGTTGTTAAAGTATATCTAATAAGCTCAGTTCTTGAGGGCGCAGTCAGAGACAACATCCTTGAAAAAGAACGCAAAGCCGAAGCAATGTCCAAGGCCATGATCGATCACATGGCTAACTTCACAAAGCGCGAAATTGTATCACTCACAACTGAAAAGACAGATTACAATCCACAGGCTGAAATGAACATCCCATCGTTTTTAGGAGCTTCAAATGCATAAAGTATTAAATCAACATATCACCGATGACTTTGCGATCTATAATGGCGACTGCATTGAAGTGCTAAAGGGATTGCCAGATGAATCAATCAACTACTCAATATTCTCTCCACCATTTGCCTCATTATATACTTATTCAAACTCAGACAGAGATATGGGCAACTCAAAAACTAACAATGAATTCTGGCACCATTTTAGATTCTTAGTTCACGACCTATACCGCGTATTAAGTCCAGGCAGAAATATATCAGTTCATTGTATGAATTTACCGACATCAAAACAAAATGATGGTCAGATTGGCATTAAAGATTTTAGAGGAGATATTATTCGCATGTTCACTCAGCGCGGATTTATCTACCATTCAGAAGTATGCGTGTGGAAAGATCCTGTCGTCGCGATGCAGCGAACAAAGGCGCTAGGACTGTTATGGAAGCAAATAAAAAAAGACTCCGCAATGAGCCGCCAAGGAATACCAGATTATGTATGCACGTTCCGAAAGCCAGGAGTAAATCCTAAACCGATCAGCCATACCGCTGAGGAGTTTCCTGTAAATGAATGGCAACAACTCGCATCCCCTTGTTGGATGGATATAAAGCAATCGAACACTCTCAATCGAAAAGCCGCAAGAGAAGATCAAGACGAAAGGCATATCGCGCCACTTCAATTGGATTTAATCCAAAGATGCTTAAGACTTTGGAGTAATCCTGGCGACGTTGTTTTATCTCCATTTGCCGGAATTGGATCAGAAGGATTCGTGTCTCTACAAATGGGCCGCAAATTCGTCGGAGCAGAGCTTAAGAAGTCATACTTCGATCTTGCCGTTAAGAATCTTTTAGATGCGAAAAACATCCCACTTGGCGATATTGACTCCGCAAAAAAACAACGCGCAGACGTTGTGCAAAACATAGAAGAGCCAACTCTATTCGAATACGCAAGCCAACAAGTTTAAAGGAATAATAATGAACCAAATCGCACAACATGAAAAATTACTTATAATAGCCATCGCAGGATTCCTATTCGGCATGGTCATCGGATCTATCGCAGCTACTATACCAATTGGGCAATGATTAAACACATAAAAGGAGAAGGTATGATCGAAATGAAAGAAAAATCAGATAAAATTGCGGTGTTAATCACCACAGACTCAACAAAGAGAGGAGTATTTTCTGGACTTATTTCAGCAGCAGATGTTGACAAAGAAACTCTCACAATTGAAGAAATGCGCATGGCTGTATATTGGTCTACTGATATGAAAGGCGTTCTTGGTCTTGCATCAATGGGGCCTAGTAAGACTTGCAAAATTTCTAAAGCTGTAAAAAAAGCGACTATCTCTGGAGTAACAGCAGTGGTTGAATTAAGCAATGAGGCTTTTGAAAAATGGCGCTCTGAACCTTGGGGGTAATATGAGAGTTTTAGAATATGCTAAATCTTTAAATGCTAATTCAGAAATAATGTGGTGGATTGAAAATACAGGCAAAGCTGCTATTAAAAATAACAAATCCGACGAAAATGATCTTGAGCATATCATTGATTGGATGATTTCTGGAGATGCGCCATCTCGTCTTAAAAAGATGAGCATTGATGATGCAAAAAGAAAAACAAATGAGTGGGTAGATAGAAATATAAAAAACGGATCTAGCATAATAGAAACCTCTAATGATATCGAGACATTTATAGATTTTTCAGATGGATTTAAAGTTGTAAAACTTCTGACAAAAAATGCCTTCGAAAAAGAAGGACATTTAATGTCGCATTGCTTGGGAGGTTTAAGTCCAAGCAGTGATTTTTCAATTTATTCATTAAGGGATTCTAAAAACAGCCCACATTGCACAATTGAAGTTCGAGGGGCTAGCGAAATTAATCAAATTAAAGGCAAGGGCAATGGAAGCATTCATCCCAAGTATATTAATTATGTTTTAGATTTCCTTGAAAAGATTGGACATAAGATTCGCTCTAATGAAATGAAAAATCTTGGTTATTATCATATTGATAAAACTCATTATAATTTTATTAAGAGTAAAGGGTATGAGAAAGAAATAGCCTGGGTTAGAGATGAAATGTACGCAATCTAAAATACTAAAACACTTAGCTCTGTTCGGTTACGGTGACGGTTCCGGTTCCGGTTACGGTTCCGGTAACGGTTACGGTTACGGTGACGGTAACGGTTCCGGTTACGGTCACGGTTCCGGTTCCGGTTACGGTCACGGTTACGGTTCCGGTTACGGTCACGGTTACGGTTACGGTGAAAAAGATCCGGCCAAAGCTGGGGCTGTCGTGGTGGAGAAGTGATGAAGAAAATACTAAAACACTTAGCTCTGTTCGGTTACGGTTCCGGTGACGGTTACGGTTACGGTAACGGTAACGGTTACGGTTCCGGTGACGGTTACGGTTACGGTAACGGTAACGGTTACGGTGACGGTTACGGTTACGGTTACGGTTACGGTTACGGTTACGGTTCCGGTGACGGTTCCGGTTACGGTTCCGGTGACGGTAGAGGATAATTCCTAAAACAAAAATATGGCTAGAGCATGGAGTATATATGTAGTGTTATTATTTATAATTTTCTGTATTGCTTTATTCATTGCACCTAAAATTAAAACACCATGTAGATCATGTGCTATTGACCAAGAGCTTATAGATGAATGGAATAATCCTACGATCATCGTGCCACCTGTTGAGGAAGAAAAGGAGGAAGTGAGTGAGATAGCTACTATTACTGGATACACAGCTATTGAATCATGCAGCAATACAGGCTGTCATATGGCGAA
>CAYPSN010000010.1:0-32611 GCA_964413715.1 uncultured Candidatus Saccharibacteria bacterium
CTAATGACACGGTGCGACAGCGTGGGCAACTGTCGCTTTTCTGTCTCTAAATGCCTCTATAGCTCAGTTGGCAGAGCAGCGGACTTTTAATCCGCGGGTCCAGGGTTCGAGTCCCTGTGGGGGTACGGAACCAACAATGAAAGGACTACCATGTCTACCGAATTAGTTTTGATTTGTGGAACTCTTAGCGGATTTGTGATCAATTTTACTTTTTCGGCGCTTTATGCCCGTCGTATGCGTAAGCATATGCGTAAGTAAGTCGCAAAAAGTACGTGGGTTATGATGAAGCCAGTACATTCGTGAAAGGAATCATGCCAAAATTCCGAAAGAAACCTGTAGTTATCGAGGCCCGCCAGCTAATCGGAGACGCGGCCGAGTGGCACAGTGTCTACCGGTGGGTCGAAGCCAACACGCTAGGATCATTCGAGCCAATGGCTGTCATTGAAGGCCGCGTACCCTACCCTGCGTCTGGAGTCAGCATCGACCCGCGAGATGGGCGGCTGATCATCTCTACGTTGGAGGGACTACACTGGGTAGACCAGGGAGACTGGATTATCCGTGGAGTGCAGAGCGAGTTCTACCCGTGTAAGCCGGACATTTTTGACGCCACCTACGAACCCGCCTAATCGCAAAGTGGTGTGAACGCCGTGGTTTACAGAGACCGGATTCGTTCGGTCTTGAACAATCTAGAGTTCCTTAAACTCGTAGCTTCGGCACCTGCGAGGGCCATATCGCCCCTATAGCTCAGTTGGCAGAGCAGCGGACTTTTAATCCGCGGGTCCAGGGTTCGAGTCCCTGTGGGGCACTTCAAACATAATTGAAAAGAAAGGTAACAAATGAGTGAGCGTCCAGAAATTTTAGCCATGCCTATCACCGAAGTATTCACTGAAGATTATCTTCGGGTACTATCTTCTATGGATGAAAAGTTTGTGCTTACTGGAGTTGCGCTCTTTGTCGCATATTTCGACGTAAATGATATGGAGCAAGGAGTTGTTCTTGATTTTGCTTTCAACGATCATCTGTTACACGATGATGCAGATGAATCAAAAGAGAGTCAGATTACGGGAATGCTTCCTTATCCTAGGATGATTCGTCAGATTGTCGAAGAAATGGGCGATTTTTCCTGAAATGTGCAAGACTGGAACTTTTATGTGACTGTGGTAGAAAAAAAAAAAAGATGATCCATAATATCTGGCTTGGCTACACCACTAGATATTATGGATTCATGCGGGTGTGCTGGAATAGGTAGACAGGGCTGGCTTAAACCCGGCTGTTGAAAAACGTGAGGGTTCGAGTCCCTTCACCCGTACGAAATTATTTACTGAAAGGTATATCGTGATTACTATTGAGGAAAGATGCCCTAGATATTGCACGAACGGTAAGAAATATGATGTTAGTTATGACGCTTATAATAAGTTTGTCGAAAATTATACTGAATGCAAGACTTGTGGCGGTAAGGGAACTGTTACTGTAAAGGTTATGGTCAACGCACATGTTGAACATAATATGGGTGATCATGCTGAAGCGTATTGGAACGGAGTTGACGTAGACGAAAACATGACACTTAAGGAGTTCTGCGAAAAGTATCTGAATAGGGATCGTAGTCATCGTGTATTAGCAGTCTGTCTTGCAAGAGAGTACAAACCAGATGTTAATTAAAAAGATGTGCCCTTTCTGTGGGCTGGAAAACGTCGTGGAAATGCCAGATACTTCTTATGCAGTATGGCAAGCAGGTGTTCCTATTCAGAATGCATGGCCCCACAGCACCCCTGCAATGCGTGAATCTGTTTTGACAGGTTCACACGAGAATTGTTGGGCTGCTATTTGGCTGGAGAATTATGATATGGATGATACCACAGATGAAATTCTGTCACGTGATATCTCAGATATTCCACATTTCATCCGGAATGCTCTTTATCCCGGAACGGACACCATTATTCCCACGAGCATCACCGCCCGCTACTCTGGCGTGTGCCCCGAATGTGGCGAGCGCTGGCAGCCCGGCGACCTGATTCGCGTTGAGGCGCGGACGGGTTCACCCGGAGCCGACGACATTTGGAGACACGCCGCCTGCCCCGCTATCCAGGACGCCACTAAGGCCCGCCCTGGCTCTGCTGTGATGTATGTGGCGCCGATGGGATCACATGACGCAGATGACAAATCTCTTTTGCAGGAGTTGTGATGGATATTATCAAGCCGATGCTCTGTAGGGCTGGAGATATTTCTAAGTTGTCCAGTCTTTCGGCAGTGAATGCTGCTGCTGAATTGAAATTGGACGGAATGCGCGCGCTCGTTTACCACAAGGACAAAGAGATTAGAATCTTTGGACGTAGTGGACTCGAATACACGCACCATTTGCATGAGGATATGCTGAGAGAGCTTAAGCATTCGATTCCGAATAACTCTATTTTTGACGGAGAGCTTGCGCATATTTCTAGTATGCACGAGGTAGAGCCGAGTAAATGGATTCCTGTGGTCGATTTTAATAAGACTATGCGGGTCATGGGCTCTGGTCCCGCCGTAGCCCTTCAAAAGCAGCGGAATACTCCTATTGATTTCATCGCATTCGATGTGATTGAAATTAGCGGTCAAGATTTAAAGCAGGAACCATACTATTTCCGCCGGGAATCACTTGAATCCTTGCAGTCTAATCTGCTTATGTCTCCAGTATGGAATCTGCAAGAATACACTACAGATGTGTTTGAGCTTTTCCAGACTCTATCTAGGGCTAAGTTTGAGGGTTTAGTTCTCAAGAAGTTGTACGGAACTTATAAGCCTAACTCGCGTACTGAGCAGATGAAGTTCAAGTCTGAAAAGTATTTTGATGTGGTAGTCATGGGAGCTACACCTGGCAAGGGTAAGTATGAGGGTATGATCGGAGCATTAAAGTTTGGTGCTTACGATGATAACGGTACACTCGTGGAAATCGGTCAATGTTCCGGAATGACAGACGCAGAACGTGCGTGGTGGACAAATAGATTGCTAACTACTCAGCTTAGTCAAGATGTGATTGAGATTAAATGTAATGATCTGTTGTCAACAGGGACGCCGCGTCATCCACAATATATTGGACGCCGTTCTGACAAACCCCCTATTGAATGTACGATGGAGCAATTCAATGCATAAAGAATTCAAGATGGAACGCATTTACGAAGATGGAGAACAGACGCATTATTCCACCGACTATACAGGTGAGGATATGACTATCATTCTTGAAGACAGATTCTTTGTTGAAGAGGGTGACGATATGCCGATGTTCATTACCATTACAGTCGATGAAGATGCTGACCCTTATAATCTTGAGTTACGGTAATGTATATGCCGCTAGAAATCAAGGAGCGTATCAATGGCAATTTGGCGGTTTTGGGGCCTGGCTCGACGACGCACGACATGGAAGCAATATCTAGTACCCTGTGAGGTCTGTCACAAACTGACCACGCCTCACACCAGGGCGGTTTATGGGACAGCGTGTAGCGCCGGCTGTGCAGCTGCGATGGGGGTCTAGTAATGGCTATTGTCGACGCTGCACCTGGGTGGACGCCGACCACTGGAAAACGGAGCAATTCAATGTCTAATGTTAACATGTCTGAAGCAGCACGTAGCGTTATTGAACTTATTGACGTGGGGTGGGAAGATTTTAAGTCTGGCAATATGACGCGGGCACAGCTTACTATGCAAGAGGCACAAGTTCTAGCTACCTTGTTAGTAGCTGAAAGATTGCTGGAACAGATTGAGAATGAGTGAATTAATGGCCAATCTTGATAAAATCTTGTATCGACCATCTTGGCAACGATTACGCGTTTCTTGTCTCGCAGAAAATAACCCGTATGGAGGTATGGTCACTTCTGTGGGCTCCAATGACGCAATGTCTCGGATGCAGAACTATATTAATGATGCTGATGCATCTGTGGCTAATATCCCAGAGTATACAGCATCCGAGATTAGCAGCATGAATCTGACACCGGAAATTGAAAAAGCTGGACGAATGTACCGTGTAGCTAATTTCATGCAAGCAACTATAAACGGACTTATTTCTCAACCAGGTCATTCTGATGCAAATCAGATGAAAAACTTCTATGATAGCGTACAACATGGAACTAACATGAATTTAGTTTCTGAGTACGCTTCAAAGTGGCGTTGGGAATCCGTGCGTTCTGAACTTGAACAGATGTTTATCGCTGAACGTTACTGGTTTACGGCTATTCGTGCTGATATGACAGAACGTATTAAAGAAAAAGGTAATAAATCCGAAGAATTGTTCTATTTCGTCGGGATTATGGATGAAATTAACCGATAATACTGATGAAAGGTTAGCCTTGGAAACTCCAATTGAAAATGATACAGACAACACGGATAACACCGAAGAAACACTTAAAGTAGCTAGTGCTATTCCTGCGCGATTTACAAACTCTGTGCGATTTTATCGTCACATGGAACGTAACAGTCGTCAGATGTACGCAAAGATTGTTTGGGAAGGCTCTGCTGTTGCTGTATTACGTGACATGGGACTACCTGCAAGTTATTACCAGGGTATTGTAGGATTTTTGAAAGACTCTGGAAGTATCGCATTACTTAAGCGAGGTGGCGGCCCTACCCCGTCCCTATGGGTACTGGATCATGAACCCACGTATGAAGAATACATTAACGTAACTAACGCTGTATCACTTCAAGAAGTAAAGGAGAAGGAAAGCAAGGACTCATTCTTGCGTATCGCTAATGATATCGTTAACCGACTTACCGTAGTGGAAACAGAATTGAATGTGATGAAGCGTGCATATCTCAAACTAATTGAAAAAGAGGACTGATAATGGCGGCTTATCAAGATGCGATTAAGTGTCCTAAGTGTGATCTAACTGGTGAAGTTACCAAGAAGATCTCTACTAAGGATGGAAACGAACTACAAACAGTTTATTGTAGAAATAAGCGATGTGAGTGGTTTGATACTGCATGGAATGTTACTGTTCGCGCGGATGGTTCTGTACCGGACCCACAGGATCATGCGGGTAGGTCTAAAACTTATCTTGTTTCAAAGTCTGAGGTTGAGCGAGCTAGGCAACTGGCTTTGCAGTATCAAGAAATGTCTAATCGCGGCGGTGAACTTTCCAATCCACATGGTATTTCACGATGAGCGTGCCATTCGAGGTTAAATATGCTAAGAAGTGCTCTAACGGGCACGATCTGAAAAAGGGTGATCTTGTGATGTTCTCTCCGGAGAATTCAGGATCGTCAATCAGTAAAGATATCATCTGTATGCAGTGTGATGAATTCACCATGAATGTTAGACATATTCAACATAAAGAACCTGTCACATCGAAGCGTTTCTGTGGGAGCTGCTTTCTAGAATTGCCTATTGCTGCTGTAACTGAATGTCCTAATTGCGATACTAAATTATGAGGGGAGGAAGTCACAGTCCGATGCTGGACTTATATGAGTTTCAAAAAGCAGATGTAGAAAAATCGTTGCAACAGATTGCTGTGTTAAATGGCTCCGATATGGGAGTTGGAAAGACTCTTGTTGCAATCGAAACTATGAAACAATGGCGTGAGGATGTTTTTAGAGAAACCGGAATGTGGCTTCCTATTCTCATTGTGACCCCACAAAATACTTTTGAGTCCTGGGCTAATAAACTCGATATGCAGGTTCCACAGTGGACGTATCATGTTCTAAATAGAACCACTCAGGGCCGTGAGGATTTTATTACTAAAATTGCTATTCTAAAGTACGACATTTATATCTGTAATTATGAATCTATGCGTGTTATGCAGCCTAGGTTCAACAAAGAAGGATTCGTATTCTCGATTGTATGCGCTGATGAGGTCCACGCAATCAGTAACAGAAAGGCAAAGCAAACCCTCGCTTTGAAAAGTATTCGTACCCATAGAAAATTAGCAATGTCTGGTACGGCTAGTGGTACTAAGCCGTGGAATCTATGGTCAATTTTAAACTGGCTTTGGCCAACGTATTATACATCTTATTGGACTTTTATTCGTAAATATTGTGTTACTAATTTGAAGGACAAAGATTTTCAGCGTCTCGAAACGAAAGAAAGATCATCTGGATACGTAAAGATTTACGACATTAAGGATGAGGATTTACTTCATTACGAGATTTATCCGTTCTATATCAGACACAATAAAAAGACTCCGTGTTGTCCTGAACACCCGCACGGAGTAATGGACTATTTGCCGGATAAGAACTACGAAAAGTTGTATGTTGATCTTACACATACTCAACGTAAGATTTACGATGAAATGATGAGTCAAATGGTAGCATGGGTTGGGGAGCAAGAAGAAACCCCATTTATTGCTTCTATTGCTTTGACAAAAATGATGCGACTTATGCAGACAACTTTGGCAACTCCAGAAGTACGTTGGGAGATAGATGAGAATGGGAACCGAGTACAAGTTGTCGATCTCATTGATCCAAGTCCTAAGATTGATTTGGTTGAGCAAATTATCCTGGAAAATGAAGATGAAAACTACATTGTATACACTCAGTCAAAAAAGGCTGCGAATCTTTGTGGGAACAGACTACGAGAGGCTGGTGTCGCAGTACGTGTTCTTTCTGGCGATACTCCAAAAAACGAACGAGCCTCATTTGTGTCTGATTTTCAGTCCAGGAAAATTAGAGTCATTGTTGCCATCATTAGAGCCTCTGAAGGATTCGACGGGTTACAAGATGTATGTTCAACGATCATTTTCCTAAATCGTGATCTTTCAGCTTTTAAGAATCAGCAAGCGGAAGATCGGCTCCACAGGCAAGGACAGAAAAATCCGGTTACTGTGATTGACATTATTGCTAGAGATACTCTTGATGAAGAAAGACTGGATTTAGACGCTGCTAACTGGCAAATGATTCTCAAAATGCTAGACGTGAAAAGGAGTGCAGCATAATGGCTAGAGAAATCAGCAATTTGATTTGGGGATATTTAGAGGCAAAACACGGGTTCTCACGTTACACAAATAGTTTTGAGATTAGACGTGTACTTTTTAGTGATGCATACGAGGTGAATGTATTTAAAAATGGGAGTAGACAAATTGTCAAAAAATTCACTTTTACTGATGAGCAGTTAGAAAATATTGGTAAGTCTGAAGCTACGTCTACAACATTTTGTATCCCAACTAAATTTTACCCATTAGCTACTGAAGTTATTAACGGTACTCTACACAAAGAAAAGGAAACCACAATGAACAGGCTTGAAGCAGAGGCAGTCCTTAATAACGCCGCTAAGGCGTTGGCTAAGATTGAGCTTCTGGAACAGAAGTACGGCGTTGATTCCGATTACAAGAACGGTGATGGTTTTTGGATTAAGATTCGATACAGGAACTCAGATACCATCTATGATTATGCTGTTATTAAGGCTAATTACATGTGGTATTCCACCGCCGTAGCTGGTAGTGCATTTAAGCGTGGCTCATTTGACCAACTTATTTCTTGGTTGGAAAACCTCAATGGTACGATTGTGCGTATGAGTCGTATTAAGTGTGAGAAGGCGTTTATTAAGAACGGCAAAAAGGTTGCGGAAAAGGTTGAGCGATGCCAGTAGTTCAAACTTGGGTTGTTTATTGTGATAACACCCGGAATTGTAAAAAGCATCCAGTATTTGGGAGACCTAACGAACCTAAGAATTCTGTAATTTCACGAGCATTTCACGAGTTTGGGTTTCGTCAGATTGCCGTAGAAGATAGAGTAGGATATGTAGATTATTACCTTCTCTGTTCCGAGTGTGCGGAATCGAAGCGTTATCCAACTCGTTGAACGTTCAACTAAACTTGACTTATACGGTATAATGGGTATTTTACACTGTAAAGGTGGTGAATATGGAAATTCAAGACTACATTGAAAATAAACTTTTTCATGAAATTCACGTATCTGAAATTCGAGAGTTTAAGAAGTGTAGACGTGCGCATAACCTTAAATACAAAGAGCAGTGGTATCCAAAGATCACTCGGGAACCTCTTGATTTTGGGACAGCTATTCATTCTGCTAAAGAAATTTACTTTGATCCTAAACGATGGGTTTACGATCGAGCAGTTTCTATTGAACTAGCGAAGGCCGCATTTGTCGAAGAAAATGAAAAAGCCAGGCAGCAAACCAAGGATACGCTTGGATCGCAGTATTCTGATAAAGAGGACGCTAATTTTGATAAGCGTCATTCTCTTGGCTTGGGTATGCTCACCCATTATTTTACTGTTATCTCTCCAAGGATTGATGCTAACATTTATCCGACGCACGTAGAACAGTCGTTTGCCGTTTTTATTCATGACAGAGACGGAAACACCCTGTGGTGCAAGTGCGATAAGTGCTGGGATAAGTTTCGTAAAAGTCCATTACACGTGGAATGGACGGACAATAACCGCCCTATATGGAAAGGTTTGCCGGTAGCTCTTGAAGGTAAGATCGACGTTATTTTCCGCGACGTTAAGACACAGAAGTATTGGCTTCTTGACTGGAAAACTACAGCTAGGCTTTCTCAGAACTACAACTGGCTTGATCTGGATGAGCAGTTAAATAATTACGTATGGGCAATGCGTGAGCTCGGTATTCCTGTGGCCGGCTTTGTATATCATGAAGATTGGAAAGCATACCCACAGGAACCAACAAGGTTGAGTAGGCCGTATAAGGGAAGAAGCTTCTCCACAGACAAGACACAACCTACAACGTATGAGTTGTTTCTCAACTGTATTATGGAGGAAGATCGTCAAGCTTATGACAATGGAGCTTACGACGAGTATCTTAGCTGGCTAAAGATGGAAGGTCCGCAGTTTTTTAACCGTGAAACTATTCGTAAGACTAATACTGAATTAAATATCATTGGGGATCAGCTTTTTGATGTTGCTAGGGAGATCATTTCCTCTCCAGCCACCTATATTTCTCCGACGAAGTTTGGTTGTCAGTATTGCGATTTTATCAATGTGTGTATTGGTATGCAGCAAGATTCCGATTGGAAGTACACACTTAACTCGTTCTTTGAACAGAAAGAACCATATTATGCGGACAAGTCTTACGATGATGGAGTCGGTTAAACCATGGCTAATCTAACTAAAGGCAATTTACCTGGGTTTGATATTAGTAAGGTAAAGGAACGGGACGCATTTTTTAACATTCTTTTGTATGGTGAGCCAGGAGTGGGCAAGACTGTTCTTGCTGGTTCTTCTGACGCCGTTCCTGAAATGCGCCCTGCCTTACTTGTTGATATGGAGGGCGGTGTCGGCTCTCTTAGGCACACTTATCCTGATATCGACGTAGTTCGTATTAAGTCGTGGGACGAAATGCAGACTCTGTATGATGCTCTATGCGACACAGATCACGGCTATCGTACGATTATTATTGACTCACTTTCTGAGACTCAGAAGTTTAATATGAACACTATCATGCAGAATACCGATTCGGTTAAACTCGGTAAACAGCATGTAGATGTTCCGTCTCCGCGTGAGTGGGGAATTAACCTCAATCAGATGCGAAAGTTTGTTCGAGCTTTTCGTGATCTGGATTGTAACACGATTTTCACTGCTCACGAAATGCTTCTTGTCGACGATATGACTGGAAAGAGCAGCGTTAAACCTGCCTTTTCTGGAAAGCTTGCTAACGAAATTGCGGGCTTCCTGGACGAGGTATTTTACATGTATGTTATTAAGAAGGGAGACAAAAATTTACGTTGTATTCTAACTGGTAAAACTGAAAAGCAGGTAGCTAAAGATCGCTCTGGCAAGTTACCAATTGTTATCGAAGATCCTACGATGAAAATTATCTACTCCTTAATGAATTCCGAATAGAAAGAATAAATAGTCATGGTTGACGCACCTTTTAAGATTAACTTCTCTGATTCTGACGCCACTAGCGAACCTACTTCTTATGAGGCTTTGCCTGCCGGTGATTACATTGTTAATGTGACTAAGGTTGAGCTTGTCAAGGTTAAGAATGGCCCTAACAAGGGTAAGCCTCAGATGAATATCGAGGTTACTGTTGATCCTGATAATGGCGAGTTTGTTAAGCGCAAGTTCTGGAAGCTCATCGGTCTTTTCGAGTATGAGTACAAGGACGGTACGCGAGGCAACTTCATGCTCGCTCAGTGGCTTAAGGCTACTGGATATGGGCACGCCATTAAGACCGGAAATGTTCCGGCTGCACCTGCTTACATGGGTAAGAAGCTTATTGCCGTTGTGGCAAAGAAGCGTCAGGATGAGGCATATGGTGGTGGTTTCCGAAACGAGATTGTCGGGTTCCGGGCACTGGAAGGTGCTAATAACGAGTCCGAGAATTCCGATTCTAACATGCCTAGCTAAGTAGGTTATAAAGGAGTTGGGGATTAGTTGAGGAACTAATCTTAAACGACATAACTCCAAAATATAAATGTGCCCACACTTCTGTAGAAAGCGGAATACATAGACACTATGACAGAACTTGAAATTTTCTTCAAACTGCTGTTCGGTCCTACCACAACCGGATATCTTTGTATTTCTCTGCTTAATCCTGAGAACAAAAAGGACATGCAAACCAGATGGTTTACTTATCCACAGGAACTAGAACAAGTACTTGCAACTGTAGAGTCATATAAAGATACACACAACGTATATTTCTGTCCTCAAATCTTTTCTAAGCGTGAAAGGCATAAGGATAACGTACTTTATGCACCCAATATTTGGGCAGATTTAGATACATGTATTCCTGATAAGCTTCTCGTTAAGCCATCCATTGTAGTTGAATCCTCGCCAGGACGTTATCAAGCATATTGGGTTCTAGATGATTATGAGACAGCTCCTGAGGATGCTGAGGCATTGTCACGTAGGATTGCTTATTATCATGCCAACGATGGTTGTGATAAGACTGGGTGGGATTTAACTCAGTTACTGCGTGTTCCGGGTACGCATAATCTTAAGTACATGGACCACAAGGTAGTTCCGCTTGTAAAAATCCTCAAATTTAATAAAGCTTATTATCGGCTGTCTGATTTTGGAGAATATCCTAATCTAGTAGATTATACCTATACCGATATACCTTTACCTGAAGAATTTCCTAAAGATGCAGAAGATATTTTAGCGTCTCATAAGAATACGTTAAACCCGCTGATTTGGAGATTGTTCACTGAGACTCCAGATTTGCACACATGGAGTAACACTCTGTGGAATTTGGAAATGCTTCTATTTGAGGCCGGATTCTCACGTGAAGATGTATTCGTAATTGTTAAATCTGCTAAGTGTAACAAGTATGCCAGGGACGGACGCCCAGACTCCCATCTGTGGAAAGAGGTTTGCAGGGCTGAGACAACATTTAAGGTTGGAAAAGAAATTCTGGTTAAGAAGCCAGAAATAATTAAAACCTTACTTACTGAACAAGAACGTAAGCATGTTAACTCTCTTGAACCAACATTTGTTGAACGTTACATTGATTGGGCTAGTTCTCTTGGTGACGCGGCGAAACAGTATCATCAAGCAGGGGCGTTTGTTATTCTCTCGTCCATTTTAAGCGGCACGGTTAAGCTACCAACTAGGTACGGTACTATTATCCCTAATGTATGGTTTATGATTCTTGGAGATACAACTCTAACTCGTAAAACTACATCAATGGATATTGCTATGAGCTTGATCGAGAATCTTGACAAAGATTTAATTATGGCTACCGATGGTTCTGTGGAGGGCTTGTTTACTAACCTGTCTTTGCGTCCAGGAAAACCTTCTATCTTTTTGCGAGACGAATTCTCGGGGTTGATTTCTGCGATGAATCGCAAGGATTATATGTCCGATCTTCCTGAAATGCTCACAAAGTTGTACGATGGTAAGATGCAGAAAAGAATTCTTCGTAAAGAAATCATCGAGATTTCTGATCCTCGTTTGATTATTTATGCCGGAGGTATTAAGAATAAGATTCTTGCGTCGTTAACTAGTGAGCATATTGGGTCCGGATTTATTCCAAGATTTATCTTCATTACTGCTGAATCTGATATGTCCAAGATGCAGCCTCTCGGACCTCCAACAATGGAAAATAAGGATGAACGAGAAAGTATCTTCAAAGAAATAAAGAAAATCCACCGTCATTATTCCGGAAAACATACAATTAAAATTGACGGCATTGATGCTGAATTAAACGCAACAAAAGAATTTGATGTTAGTATGACGGATGATGCTTGGGTCAGATATAACGAACTAGAACTTACTCTGGTAGAATTGGGTATTCGTTCTAATTCGCCTGACGAAAGCACACCTATGGGTGATAGGCTTTCAAAATCTATCCTTAAATGTGCGATGTTGATTGCTGCTTCAAGACAGTTTAATGACGGAACAAGCGTGGTTTTAACACTCGATGATTTGTTACGTGCAATTAAATTTGGAGAAATGTGGCGAGAATACGCGGATGAAGTAGTAGAAGGTATTGCTAGTTCTCCGCACGAAAAACTTATTTCCAATATTTACAAGTATCTTAAGCGTAAGGGTGATACTGGAGCTAGTAGAAGCTCTATTATGCGTGCTAACAAGTTGTCGTCTAAAGACGCTAAGTCTATTTTTGATACGATGGAAGATCGAGGAATGATCGACATTGTTAGGGAAAGTCAAACCATTACCTACTTTGCAAGGGATTACGTATGAACATTCAATTTACGAGAAATGCAAAAGAGCAGATGACAAACATTACTGATGATTCTATCAGTAAAATTTCCTCTGTGGGTACACAGATGCTGATTGCGTTAGCAAGAAATCAGTATAAGGCATATGCTGGTACGGTTTCAGAAGCAGAAAAGAAGCGACGCAGGAAAGCAAATAAGGCTGCGCGTAAGGCACGAAAGGTCAATCGTGGACTCTAGACCTAAATTAGCTCTTGTTCCAGAAAAACGGGAGCAGTCAAAGTTGGATAAGGGAACTAGCACAATTGTTTCGTTTATGATTATCAGTTATTTAATCGTAACGTTTCTAACAATGTCGTCTGTACTGGTGTTTATTTGTCTAAGTATTATTGGCCTATTAAGGAGTTAAATTGAGAAAGCATCCTCTTGCTAACTGTGAACAGTGCCCCCTGTATGACACTGGAACTTACGTTGCTCCACAGGAATCGAGGAAAGTTAATGTAGCTATTGTTACTGGAATTCCTTATGATAGCGAACAATTTGCTGGCGGGTTCAATAACGCTAAAGCCGGAGCTCTTGTCGCTAATGTGATGCATCATCACGGTATCTTTATGAGTGACACGTTGCATATTAATGCTATTGCTTGTCGTCCTCCAGAGGGTACTAAAGTCAGTGCTAAAATGGTTGCAGCTTGTCGTCCGAGGGTTATTGCTCAATTAGAAGAATCGCTTTCTAAGGATGGCAAAGCGCTGCTTATGGGGACTGAGGCTGTTCAGTCTGTGGGGCCGCCAGGAGGCGTCACGGAGGCGCGCATGGGGCCGCCTAAGCTGTCCCCATGGGTTGATCGCCTTGTCGTGCCAACTGTCAACCCGTATCTGTGTATGCGTCAGCAACAGCATTTTCCATCTTTAGTTACAGATATTGGAAAACTTGTTCTCCCACAGGCAAAATTTGATCCGCCAGAGTACAACGTGGTCGATAATGAGGAAGATGCACTTCATTTAATTTCTACCTATATTGATGAACTTACTGATGACGACGAACTAACTATTGACATTGAGTGTAAGATTGATAAAGAAACATCTTACGGACATCCCGATAAGCATGATATGCTTTGTATTGGTATCAAGTTTAATGAGAACATTATTCAAGTTCTAACGGATAACGTTCTTACTCCTAGTGTGTACGCATTGCTCAAGCAACTTATGCATAGCTGCTGTTTAGACGCGCATAACGGCAAATTCGACTTGAACGGTTCGCGTCCTCTTGTAGGTCGAATGACTATTGGTTTTGATACTATGCTCGCTAGTTATGCTTTTGATGAACGGGCTGGTGCCGGTAACTTTCATGGGTTAAAGTCACTTGCTCAGGAATATTTGGGTGCACCTGCTTACGACAAGGAAATTGAGAAGTACACAGGAACAGGTGACGCTAAGGATTTCGGTAAAGTTCCGAAGCCGCTTCTGTATAAGTACAACGCTTATGACGTACATTGTACAAGATTGTTGAAGCGTATGTACCAGAAAATGCTGGAAGAAGCTGGCCAAGAAATTAGAGACCTATACGCGCGTCTTTTAACTTGGTCTGATCTTCTTATGGATTTAGAGTATAACGGTATCAGTGTAGATTTATCTTACATGGAAGAACTGTCAAAGAAACTAGAACATAGTTTGTTGTTAAAGGAATATAAGCTTAGTCTTGCAGCTTACAAAATTAGGCCAGAGGGCTATGAAAAAGGCAACGGGATTAATCCTAGGTCGCCTTTGCAAATTAAAAAGTTCTTTAACGATTGCGGTATTGGATTAAAATCTACCGATGAAGAAACTCTAACAAAGATTATCAACTATAAAAAGGATTTTCCCGAGCATGATGCGCTCATTAGACGATTTGCTCAAAGAATTCTTGATTACAGGTCAGATCAACGTGTCAAGTCTACCTACGTGGATGGAATTAGCCAACGAGCTTACAAAAATCGAGTTCATTCAAGCTACCTCCTTCACGGTACTACCACAGGAAGAACAAGTTCACGAAATCCAAACCTCCAAAATATCCCTAGAAATAGTCCTGTCAAAAGATTGTTTGTTGCATCCGAGCCAGACAGAGTTATTTGTAATGTTGACTACTCACAGGCGGAACTACGCAATCTTACGTTTTTTGCGCAAGAGCCCTACTTCCAGGAGATTTTCAATGACCCGAGACGGGACGTATTTGATGAACTAGTTCCTGAAATGTTTCCCGGAGCTAATAAGTTACTTGATGATCCAGTGCAATTCAAAGAACAACGAACTATGGTTAAGACGTATGTTTATGGTCTTAGCTACGGCAGAACTGAATATGGAATTGCTAGAGGTTTCGGAATTTCTGTTGATTTAGCTAAGAAACACAAGCAACGATTTTTTGCTACAATTCCGAATATTATTGCTTGGCAAAACTGGGTTAAGCGCAGCGTGCTGCAAGGTGATGATTTAGTTTCTCCTTATGGCAGGCATCGTAGATACGCACTAATTACTGATGAAAACCAACAGGACATTATGAACGAGGCTCTAGCTTTCTTGCCTCAATCTACCTCTAGTGATATGTGTCTTACTGCTGCTGTGGAAATGAATAATGAGTGGCTAGACTATGATACAACCTTGAAAGCTCAGCCGAAAATTGTGAACATGGTTCACGACTGCATTATGTTTGAGTGTCATATCGACGATGCAGAAAGATTGTGCGAGAGAGTTTCAAAGGCTATGGTAGACGCCTCCAAGTTCGTTGTGGGTGACTACGTGAAATTTGCAACAGACTATTCTTACGCCTATTCTTGGGGAGATATCAAGTGAGTATTAAAGCCAATATACTACAACGCTTGTCAGCAGGGTACATTAATGTAGCTCGGGTTGAGTATAACGAGTTAACAGAGCAGTTCATTTTACACGTTGTTAGTCCAGGCCAGTTAGCCGAAATTCGCAATGGCGATCTCTTTATACCATTCCTCACTCAGCACCAGTTAATGGAGTATTTAAATGACTAACGCAGATGGTTTAATTCCTCTAAGGCCATGCATTAAAGATATCACTTCTATGGGAATTGAAATCTGGAGCTATAACGAGGAAAATGGTTGGCACGAAAACTGGAATCTTCCGGAAAAATTAATGATGGTTGTGACTGAGTTGGCTGAAGCAATGGAAGAATTGCGCGACCACGACTCTAATCATGTGTACAAAAATAAGGACAATCCGGATAAACTTGAGGGATTTCCTGTGGAGGTAGCGGACGCGATGATCCGTCTGTGGGATATCGCTGTTAACGAAGGGTTTGGTTACACCTTAGTTCAACTCTTGAATGCAAAGAATGAGTATAACAAAACTCGTGGTTACCGTCACGGAGGACGTAAATATTGATGGGAAAATACAACATTGTACTTGCTGACCCTCCGTGGTCTTATACGGGACAGCAAGATAAATGGGGAGCAGCTGCTAAATTTTATCCCACGATGACTAATCAAGAATTATTAGATTTTCCGATGATGAAATATCTTTCACATAGAGGAATTTTATTCCTGTGGGCAACTAGCCCAAAGTTAGACTTTGCTATCGAATGTATTAAAGCGTGGGGATTGACTTATCGTGGAGTTGGGTTCGTTTGGGTAAAAACTAAACGTGATGGAACCCCGATTGCTGCACAAGGAGTACGACCAAGTATCATCAAGCCACTAACTGAATTCGTACTGTGTGCTTCTAAACAAGAAACTGGTAGACCACTGACATTGTTTGATGAAGCAGCAGTTCAGACTATATTTGATGATGTAGTGTTCTATCCTAAACAAGAGCATAGTCGAAAACCTGATCTTGTTCAAGATAGAATTGATAAAATGTATCCATCTAGTATTTATAGTAAGATTGAGCTTTTTGCACGTCGTAAGCGTGACGGCTGGGATTCCTGGGGAAATGAGGTAGAATGAGAATTGTAACTCTTGATCCAGGCGGCACCACAGGGTATTGTTATATTCGTGTATCTAAAGAGAAATTAGAGCGCTTTGAATCGGGTCAAATTGTGGGGCACGACCATCACGTAGAATTGCACTCACTTTTATCTGAAAAAATGCCACATTTAATTATTTCAGAGAGTTTTGAGTATCGTAATCGTTCTAGGGCTGGATTAGTACTTGTTTCTAAGGAATATATCGGAGTAGCTAAGCTATATGCTGCGCATAATGGTATCCATTACCTAGAACAATCTCCGTCACAGGCAATGGGCTTTGCTACCGATTATGTAATTCGCAATTTAAATTGGTGGAAAGCTAGTAAGCCACATGCTATGGATGCCGTTAGGCACATGATTTATTTCGGTGTCAATGGTAATCACGACATTGAAACTCTTAGAGAATACATTTTAAAGTTTGGTTTTAGAAACTCAAAAAAGTAATCAAAACAAACAAAACCCGGTCTAAAGCGCCAAGGAGGAAACGCTTAGACCGGGTTTTGTTGTGTTTAATTACGGTAATTAAATAGGCTTCTGATTAAATCCCAACTTGATAAATTTATCCCATACGATAGAATTAACTTCTGAATCTGGATATAAACCCACACTTACTTTGTACGCCTTAACTGCGCCAGCAGTATCGGGGCCGAATACTCCGTCATTATTTAAAGAATATCCCTTAGTATTCAACCAAGATTGTAATTGAGCAACTAAAGTACCTCTAGAACCAATATTTAACGTGGATAAAGCTGCCTTAGAAGCGTACGTAGTAGCGGGTACGGCTAATCCAAACCATCTAACATTAACGAATTGTCGCGTATGATAATCTGGACCTTTCCTGAATCTAGAAGATGCTCCTAAACCATTGTAGCCGTCTAAATACGCTTGGGCTTGTTGCCTGCCAGCCGGGGGTAATCCCGGATGATTCAAAATTCCACCATGAACATGCTGGATCATTCCCCCATGCTCGGAATTTCTAGCCCAGGCAAATCCGCCCTTAGATCGGATCACCTCCGCTGTCCGGACGCATTGAGACCAAGTTCTTGTTGAACCGTGAATGTCGAACATTCCGTCTCCTGCGTGAGTTCCCGCGTGAGCGCTTGCTGTGGAGTACCCTACAGATGCCCAAAATCTGATCCCTTCACTGGTTAATTGCTTATCAACTTCTGATAAAAATTTCCAGGTAAGGTCGTCAACCATGGCTTCATCGTATAACTTTCTTGCCATTATACCAACCTTAAATAACGGTTATATACCCAGTACAAAGAACCCTGGTGAACGACTTGACGATAACCCTGGTCAATAGTTGTGGTTACCTCAATACGCGTTCCTTTCTTCAGTATACCGACAGACTTGTACGATACTGCTGGTCCGGTACGGATATATACATTTCGAGTGGCACTAGCAAACACCTTGGCCACAGGCTGGATATCAAGTCGATTGACCCACGTTAAGAGATTAAGCAAGAAACTCTTACCGTATTCCCACTCTCGCCAAGTACGCGTAACACCAGAGGAATCAACCCAATCTTTAAGGTCCCCCTTGTTAAATAGAACCGCTGCTGCTTGGAAAACCTCGTTACCAACTAATCCCTGAGATTTTGCATACTTAATGTGGTTCGCTAGAATCATGTTCCCAAGAAGTGCATTTCCTTCTGGAGTAGCTAGATCATAGCCTTTTTCACGAGCAATACGAAAATAACCTCCATCTCTCGTTCCGTCTGCTCTCTTTGCACCTGCGTAAGTAATCTGATACGTTCCAACGCCGTTAGACTTAAATCCCTTATTAACGACTAAATCGTAGAACATAGCAAAGTTCTGTGGTGTCACGAGAATATTACTTCCCTGTGGGTGCAAATCCTCACCAGGAATAGATACAGCGGAATCTCTAGTAGAAAAGACGCCACCAGCATCGTGACCGTAAACCATCACACCGTTAGTGGTTTCTTTTGCAACAATAGCCATCGTAACATGGATAGGCACATTGTAAAAATCCGCACCATCAACAATAGCTTCTGCGTTCTTAATACCGTAAGACTCTAAAACATCTACTACACTTGCCATTACATCTCCTTGTTAGGTCATACTAAATAAGCATAGAACGGAACATAAGGTTTCCTGTGGAAATAATGAAGTATACCCACGTAATCTTAGTTGCTCCGTCGATAAAATCCACAGTAAACATACGATCTCCCACAATAGCTGCACCCTGTGGGTACATTAAAGTATGCCACGGAGTAAAGCTGTTAGTGGCACACTCGTATCGGAAGAATCTTCCTGTAATATCTTTCTGAGTAAACAGAATCCCGTTTCCGGCATTTTCATGCACAGACCCTGTAGTAAGAGTTTCCGTAGCTAAAAGTGGGCCAACGTTACTTACCCACGTATTAGACGGAATATCATAGTAGTCCAGTACAGCAGAAGCTCCTCCGCGGAATGAGTATAAACGGCGCCCATTGATGATGTTATACTTATCACTCCACAGATCGCCCGTAGAAGATCGAATCCAATTAAAAGAACAACCAGCGGCAGCCGCACCAGAACGAGCAGCACCTGGAGTTAACGTTACCCACGCGTTTCCGGAAATAGAATAACGATACAAGGTTACAGCATTATTTCCAATCAGGTACAAATAATCGTCGTTACCCTCGATGACATATACGCTAGTAGCGTCAGGGTTGATAGTCCATGCAGCTACAGTAAGAGTTGTATTAGTATTAGAAGTAATAGTTCTAATTTGACCCGCCCCAGTACCGGAAACAATTATAACTTGAAAATTAGTCCACTGGTTAACTGTCCAAGTTTCTCCGGAATGCACTAAGGTAGTTCCAGTAGCACTAGTGGCAGTTCCTGTGGTAAACGTGGCAGCGTAACCAGGAGTAGATCGGAGTTTCGCATCTGTAGCAAAAGCAGCTGCCACATTAACTCCTTACTAGAGCTTTGTATTTGATACCTGACGGCTCCACTTTATATTTAGCTATTATACTTGCTCTTGTGAGTCAATGGCTCTCTCGGGCACATAATCTTCTTCATCCTCCACAGGGGGCGCTGGAGAAGTGGCATCTTCAATTTCCTTCAGCTTTTCACTGAACTGCATGTAAACTAACTGCGAAATGCCTGCAACTAAGCCAAGAGAAGTAACGATCCAGGTAATAAATGCAGCCGGTTCTGCGGGAGGTGGATTAAAGAGACCCTTCAATACAGTCGCAATAATACCGAGAGTCATACTGACCCCAAGCGAAACATACTGACGACGCTTAGAAGTCCACCATGCCTTGTTAATAATCGCAGTACTGATTGACGCCAGAGCACCGGCAATAAATACGATGCCTGAGTCAATCAGCTGCGGAGAAATTTCGTCCATTTAAATTGGCTCCAAATAGTTGACGTTAACCCATCCGGTAAGACCATTCTTATCGAATAGAATTTTTCTCCACCAAGCTTTATCAATAGGGTTCATAACAGCCGGAATATCTAAAAGACTGCACTTAGTTCCGCTATCCACAGACGATAAAATAGTACCTAATTTACCGGCCGAATCCGGAGGAGATGAACGCACATTAAGTGCTGAAATCCAACCGCCAATCTTGTGCGTCCAATTGGCGGTCATAGTATTTTGTGAATAAGCACCAGAATCGGGCGGTCGAACAATGTATGTCCATCCGGCACTACGCATATACGGATTACGAATGTAGACTTCTTTTCCGGTTTGATCGCCTGGCTGACCTCCGTAAGCTTTTCCTCGTTCATCGCTATCAGCAGTAACCCACTTAGAAGGAGTGAGGATATAGAGAACATGCCCTGGACCAAGTAAAAAATCACCAGTACGAATGGCCGCGTACAACTTAGTGGAACTCCAACCTGAGACACTAATCGCGGTAAATCCAGCGGCTTTTGCTAGTTCGACAAAAACTCCAGTATAGGCTGTGCCGTCAATGTTTACTTTATATCCGCAGGCCCACATACCACCAAGACATAACGAAGAACAATCCGCGGCAGTATTTGGAACTAGCTTTTTGGTAGCCCTATTAAGAAAAGACCATCGCGTGTGTTGGTCGTACCCGATGTTCCTAGACGCAGCTTGCGTAAAAAACTCGTTCATAGCAGCAATAGACATTTAATTTTCTTCCCTATCCTTTTTCCATGCCGAATCGCGCAACTCTTTTAAATCCGCATCCTCTGGTGGGACAGGAATATTGTTACGCGTTAAAATAGTGATAAGATCCATGATACGCTGTTCAAGTCTCCAAATAAGATTTCCTTTTGAGGAATTCATTCTTTCTAAGGTAGAATTTCTGGAATCTAATTCGGAGTAAGACGGTGTACCGCGTTCTTCTCTAACTACTTTTTTACTATTTCTCCCAGTAATTACAGCCACAATTGTAGCACCGATAGATGTTACAATAGCGCTTATGACACCTAAGAGTAAGGGAGACACGTCCAACGTACACTCCTTTATCGTAGGTTTCTGTCGGTCAATCTGGATGAAATAATAATACAAGTAGTTAAGCAACCCCAAAAGACACTCAGATTTAATCCATCAGATCCCTCACAGATACCTAACTGATAAAGGATAAAAGAAATTAAATACGACAGTGCTTTTTCAGTCGGCATAATAACTAATGCTGTCCATCCACACCATTCTTTTAGAGATTTAAATCGTCCTAAAGAACAAACTATCCCAAAAGTTCCAGTAATAGACCACGATAAAAATCGTAGTTCTACGGGTGCACTGAACATCAGAATGTGAGGGTCAAATGCAAAAACCCTGTTATTGATATATATAGCTATACCGATGTTTATCCAAGCTAACCCGTATAGTACGGATAGAACTGTTCTAGCGGGATAATCTTTACCGAGTACCTTGACGCACATGGCATCTACTCAGCGCCAAGATTAACATCATCCACCATATTTCGCAAAAGCTTGATGATAGCAAGCAATGTTTTATCCGTAGTTTTTAACGATCTTGCTAGAAAGTTAATATACGGGGTAGGATTGGCGTTAATCTTTGCTTTTGTATCAGCAAGAATAGCGTTAAAGGAAGTTGGTCCTGGAATTAGCGCCGGGTTAGGAGAACCGTTTGGAAGAGTTTTTGCTGGTCCAATATCTTCAATAAGGTCTTTTACTTTATTTTCTGCAAATAAGTTTAAAGAATTCCTATTGGAGGAAATATTTAACGCACGTTGTGCAGCTAATAACGCGTCCTCCAAGTCACACTGATTCTGTGCTTTTTCATCCTCCGTATACGCCCTACTAATAATGGTCGGAGGATCAGTAGAGTAGTCAATATATGTTACATCAGCCATTACTATCCCTTACTGTAGCCGTATACATGGATTTTGCCAGCAACTGTTCCAGCTGTGGGCATGAAGAATCTGAAACCTGTCATCCGAGTTCCTACATCAATAAGAGTTGTTTGATAGTAAGCAGTAACTGTAGGATATTTAATAGTTCTAAGATGAGTTACAGTACACTCCGTAGTATTTGGACCCATAACAACCATCTCAGCAAATACTCCAACACTACTTTGTACACCTGCTAAAATGGCATTAGTATAAGATGTATCAACAGTCAAAGAAGTTCCAGCTGTAAATCCGCGTACTGAGTAATTAGTAGTAGCTACTTCTGTGTTATCCGCAGAACAATGCCTATAGCTAAATCCACTACCATCTGTTCCACCAGTATCTTTAGCATAAAACATAATGCAGTAATGGTCGTATAAACTACTATATACACCATTTACATACAAAGACGTAATACCATTAAAGATAATTCCAGTTCCAGAAACAGATGCACTAGTTCCAGAAAATGAAATACTTGTAGGAATTACTGGGCGTAATCCAGTGTTACCAATTGAACTGTACTTGGATGCTAATGTAGATCCGCCCTCAGAAATAGCTCCAGTAACACCTAAAGTGCCGCCCACGGTAGCTGCGCCACCCACAGAGAGACCGCCGGTAGCAAAAATATCTCCAGCAGCGTCAATTGCTCCTTGCCCCCAAACTTTACCAACTCCGATACCGGACTTATTCAGTGAAAGAGTAACAGCAGAAACGGGCATCGTATATAGGGTTAACGTGGTGTTAAATTTGTCTGCTACAGAAAGCATAAATTCATATGCATTAACGGCAGAAAAAGTACCACCTAAAGAACCAATAGTTTCTGTGATATTAAGTGTGAGCCCGGCAATAACGGTAGCAGCTTTTTGCGTAGTCCATGTAGTAGTACCTTTAACACGAGAACTAAGAGTATACGTGAGCGTATTTTTCTCGGTTCCATTTACTAACGACGCAACGCTACCCGCACTAGCTGATTTTCCATAAGTTCCTGTAACTAGCAGGTTTCCAGAAGAATCACAACGTAATACAGTAAATGAGGAAATAGCAGGTGTCGTGTAGTCAAGAACATTAATAGCTAGATCATACGTTCCAATACGTCCGCGAGAATCTGTAACTCGACCCTGTACAGTAGCATCACCACTAAAATTTAGAAAATCTGTAGTGACTGAACTTCCATTGTACGTTACGTCATTAATAATGATTTCTGTTTTTGTAATCGTAGAGCCGTAAACTCCTGCTGCGCCATTTACAGTAGCAGTAATCTTTGAAAGTAACTTAACAAATTTTCCTACGACTGTGTTTACATTAGTAATTGCATCTACAGCAGTAACAGATGTAATAGTGGGTTTTACCGTGTCAACTAATGTTACGGTGATATTCTTGGATACACTACCAATTAACGCATTAGAACCATCATATGTTTCTAGTTTAAAAACAAATACTGAACTGGCTGAGTTTGGCATTTGTGGTGCGAAATCAGCCGTAGTAATTGTCGTCGTTGACGCTGTGGTAATACCGGACGCAATTTGTACCCATGAACCAGCTGAGTTCTTGTAGTACCACTTGTGCGTATAAGCTGCGTTTTGCCTGTTAGTGGTTACAGTAAGTGTCTGACCTGTGATAACGGTAGATTTGTCATACGTAGCCACGGACACTGGACTAGGCTTAGCAGGAATTGTGATAGAGTTATCGCCAGTTGTGAGAGTTCCAGAATACTCAACATTAGTTAGCGTAGCGTTAACTGTGTAAGTTTGAGCACTACTAGTAAGTGCCACAGATACAGTTTTATCGTAGATTAAAAATGTACCAGTTTGGTAGTTGATATTCATAGCGGGAGTCTTAGTTCCAGTATGGGACCCGCTGAATGTAATTGCGTTATTCGCGTCAGTTACATATGTAGAAGTAATAAACCACGCACGAATACGCATATTTACGGACGTTGATTGCCACGTAATTACAGATCCGTCAA
Source organism: uncultured Candidatus Saccharibacteria bacterium (assembly GCA_964413715.1). Lineage (GTDB taxonomy): Bacteria > Patescibacteriota > Saccharimonadia > CAILAD01 > JADZBC01 > CAYPSN01. The sequence continues at coordinate 23,836 of CAYPSN010000010.1, forward strand.
AGTACAACTCTGACTGAATGTGGCACTGATTTACTGTGGCTCCAGTTTTTGTTGATACTGTCATTAACCAGCCCATCTAATGAAGGTGTTATTAACGTCATATTTTTCAATAACGTGTACACCCACCGTTAACTGCTGCAAAATTTCGGCAGACTTAATATACATTTTTTGACCATTAACGTAAGCCACAATAGTCTGACCCTCTTTAAAATCTAGACTATCGTTGTCAATTGTGATCTGGAACGGACTACCCTGCTTGCTAATATTGATGCCATTACCGTCAATAATAATTGAGTTCTTAATGGGAGAAAGATCACCTGATAACGTAGTCACAGCGGTTTGAATGTTGTCAACTACGGCATTGGATGCCTTGTCTGTTAAAGCAGGATTAGAACCGATAGGTAACTCGGTTCCCACAGAAGAGTTAAGCTCAGCCAATGTAACAGCACCAATGGCAATCATACGTGTAGTGATAGTATCGCTGCCGATTCTATCAGCCAAAATGAACCCAGACTTGATTAGACCAGCATCAACTTCCTCAACCTGCTGAGAACCAACAGCTAAGTCATCAATCTTAGCTCTCGTAATAGCTGCATCTTCGATAAGCGTAGAACTAATGACATTTTTTACTTGGATACTATCGAAATAAACTGTTCCAGTTGTAACATTAGACGTAGTAAAATATGGAGCTGCTGTTACAGCAGATTCTGGAACAACAATAACGCCCTCTAATGTTTCATACTGCCCTGTGGGTGCGTCTGATTTAGTAGCCACTGTTGAATATGTGAGTCCGCCACTCTTGTCCCTAAAGCGAATAGCTAAGTTAATTACACCGTTAGAGCTAACTCCACGAATACGTGAACGTAAGTATAATTTGTTACCAGGAATAACAAGGAACTCATTAGCTTGGCTCACAGAGGTATCGTGTAAGTAGTAATACTTAGTAACAGTAGCATCGCCAACCATACTAAGAGCCCAGTTTCCGTGTTCTGACAACCCAGCTGTATTAGTGTAGCTCCAGGTTCCTACTTTACCACTATTTGCAGTTCTGTTCGCACGAATTAACGCATTCTCAAAAGATCCATCGGTGACAAGATTATCAACATCGTTAAACCCGATATCACCAGGGAAAACAACACCTAAATCACCACCAGTAAGTCTTGTAGGTAAAGCATTAGCTACTGTGGAAGGTACTCCACTATTTACGTTACCATCCTTATCCACAGACAAGAGCCTAACGTAGATTCTGTCGTAGTTAGAATTAGCTAAAATGAAGAAAGTCCCACTAGCTTGCACAATATCTGTAGAAGTAAAAGTAACGTTATCTGTGGAGGTCTGCACGATACAGTGTGAGAAATCAGACGGCATCGCTGCGCCTAAGTTATCTTTACCATCGTAAGTACCTTGTACACCATTTGGCTTGGAAACCAATACTGGAGTAGAAGGCTGCGGGGGTGGAGTAGTATCTTTTGTGATTACTACAGTGGTAGAAACTGTATTTCCATGAACTCCGTTTTTACTAATAGCAAATACTCTACCCGTAATATTTACGCCAATAGGTAGATTGTTAATTTTAACTGTAGTTTGTCCATTAGTAGAATAGAACAACCCTGTGGTAGCATCTGTGGAACGAGTAATACTCATCATATAATCTACCACAGGGTCTGCTGCTAAATTATCCGGATCAGGTGTAGCAGGAGCAGTCCAAGAAAAAGTTACTTCTGCACGCTGGTTTCCAGAACCGTCTAAGTAGTACGCAACATTACCAGTTAATCCAGTAATATTTAAATCTGAACGACCGGCTTGGGAAGGATCAGCATATGTATATGAAGCTAATTCAAGCGCATAAATGCGCTGCCGCAATTCATTGATGATATCGGCTAAATCTTGATTAACGATCGGCACTACGAACCCTCCCTTAAATCGTTCATGTAGAAAATGAAGGATTCTTGTCCCTGCTTTCCCACAGTGGTCTGAAAACCAACCAAACGCATATCCTCGTTGTACTGCACATAACCGTCATTAATGATCACCCGCGTAATTTGACCTAGAGTAATATCATTTTCAAAAGGATTAATTAACGTTGATTTAACAGATACTGTAGGAACAAGTTTAGGGAGTTTTCTCTGAGCTAATACTAGTGCAGAGTTGTTATTTAATAGAGTTGTTGTTTTTAAATCGGTTTTACTCTCGGCGTAATGTCTCACACCGTATTTACTAATACTAGTGCTATCAGTAACATAGTCCGTTAAAACACCATTAGGACCAATAGTTCTTACTTTGTTACGAAGATACTTACCTTGTCGTTGTAATCCATATCTAACAATGCTACCTGGATATTCAAGCACAACTTTAGCTCTAGTATTAATTCTCGGATAATACTGATTGTAAACACGATCTGGGGTAATGACCCAATCAAAACCAAGAGCGCCATCAGAAATGTTCTCTAATTGATCGTAAATAATTTCGGCTGCGTCAATTTTTACTAAACCTGCCGGACCGCCGGCACCCACAGCAGTACCTCTTGTAATATAGAAGGTACCATTTGTAGTTTGCGTCTGATTAATTAGATTCCATGCGGCAGTACCATAAACACCGTTATATTCAGTATCGACTTCTACCTGCCTTAATTCCATATAAGATTCAAGGCTTTCAGAGGTAGCTTTTACGGTGTTGTCGGAACTACTGATATCAAGGTCCCACAGGGGACCGGCATAAATCTTAACCCCATTACGAGCAATGTGAATTTCGGTTCTACCTTCCTCTAATTCAGTAAGAGTAAGTTTTTGAACCGCATTTAATGGCATAGTAAACCGCGCACCGCCCGATTTACTTAACATTGTTTCAAACTGTAAATCACGGAACGGTAATGTAGCTAAATACTCACCGTTCATTAATCTTGATTCGACCACGTAATCTGCCATATTATGCCCAAGCTTGCTTTGTAGCTGCTACAACTGAAGTAGGTGTTCCAGTAACTGTAAACTTAATTGATGTAGTTGTTAGCGGAGCAATATCCCACCAATTATTCGTTGTAACAACGGATGAATTTCGAATTCCGTTAATAGTAACAGAGCGATCAGCAAAATTAACAACTGTAATATCTCCAGCCGATCGTGTAGTAGTAAGTGTAACAGTTCTGGCTGTAGTATTATTAGTTAAGTTGATAACTGTAAATGCTCCGGTAATAGTAATAACAGGATAAGAATTAGCATTACCTAGATTAACTATGTTATAGCCAGTTCCAGCTACCATCGTTGTATTGGCATTGTCGATGTATTTGCGTGGGTCTCCAGCAGCTAATTGAAGTTGAATAGGAGTTCTGCCATATGCGCGCAATCGGTCAATGTCAAATTTTACACCTAACGATTTAGCCATGATGTAACGTTGAGCAATCGCTGCGTTAGCATATGCACCTTTAAAGTAGAATGGATAATCAATATCATCAATAATAAAATTTGAAATTAATTGGTCACAATATCCGTCAGCGTCATCAGGTGCGGCGTACACATCACCATCTAGAACAATTGTTCTGGCACTCATAAATTTGGAATAAACTGAGCCTCCGTGGACTCCATCCACATCATTAATAATGGAGTCCACGGAACCCATATCTAACCCAGTAATTTTAGTAATGTCAACAGACGGTAATGCTACGCCACCATTTAACAAGATACCAGTATCTTTGTACTGATACGTATATGTTTGTAGCGTAGGAGCAACCATTTACATTCCTAATCTCTTAGCGACCTCATATCCAAGATCGGCAGCGTGCTTTACTGGATCAATTTCTTCAGTGTTCACAGTTAAGTAAACATTACCGTTACTACCAGCACTACCCACACTACCTGGCGGTGATGGGTGGTAATTCGGTGCAGGAGGTTGGTCGTTATTACGGTAATCAATACCAATAATGTAATCCTCAGGATTCATAACAGCAGCAGAAGCCAACTTTTCACCGGATGCAGAAACAAGCTTACGTCCTGCATCAAGCGCGTTAGTAAAGCCAGCAACAGTCATCTTGCCAATCCAACGGAACACCTTGGATGGAGAAGCAATTCCAAGAGCCTTCTTAGCCGCGTTGATAGCACTATTAACAGCATCTTCAGCTGCATCAACAAGCCTTGAAGCAGTAGAAGTAACACCGCTAACAATACCCATGACGATATTACGACCAATAGTTGCTACTTGCGAACCAATGTTGGATAGAGCAGCACCAATCTTACCGGGTAAGGATTGCGTTTCCCTTACAGCACCAGTAACCATTTCTGTGAACTTCTGCACCATAGTAGAACGAATTTCTTCTGCCTTGTTCTTCACATCAATGCCCATAGTGATAAAGAACGCAGTAATCTTACCTGGTAATTCAGACACAAATCGAACTACGTCAGCAATACCTTTAGTAAAGAGAGTAACAACCGCATTCCACATTTCACTAGTCTTGGTCTTAATGCTAGTTCCAAGATTAACGAAGAAGGTACCTACATTAGCAATGAATGTAAGAATAGCGTTCTCAATGTTAGTAATAACTGTAGTTAAGAATGTAATAACAGCAGTCCAGAAGTTGCTCCAGATTTCCTTAATCTTATCACCAAAGCCTGTCCACGCCGCAACAATTAACGCAGTATTACCAGTGACCAGACCCACAATGGTAAGGAAGACAGCTGCAAAGAACAATTTGATAGTTTCCCAAATAGCTTGGAAGAAACCTAAGAACAGGTTGAACGGTCCACTCAACACGTCATAAATAGATGACCAGATAGACATAACAAAGTTAATAACAGCAGTAAACGCAGCGCCGGCAGCATTCATTAATGTAGTACCAAAACCAATAACGCCATTGACAATGTTATTCCACAGGCTCGACATAAACTCCAAGAAATCATTCCAAGTATCAACAGCCCAATTGACGATGTTATTCCACAGGTCAGTAAAGAATGCAGGCAAACCAGTAAAGAAGTTCATAATGGCTTTGCCGACACCAATTACAGTATTTACAATCGCGTTCCAAACGTTAGCAGCTGTGGTCTTAATAAGATCCCAGTTAGTAACAAGAAGATAACCGATAGCAATAAGTGCAGCAATAGCGGCCACAATACCAATAGCTGGCAAAAGAACCATACCCATTGTAATACCCATAGCACCAGCAGCAGCACTAACTAACAGGAACACGCCAATAAGAGTAGCAATAATACCAACAAGAATAAGCACTCCTGCGGTAATAGCAGCAAAGGTCGCAATGTTCTTCTTCATCCCAGGATCGAGCTTATTGAACCACTCAAACATGGGAGTAAGTGCATTTGTAATGAAATCACGAATAGGCTGGATACCTTCTCCAATAGTATTCTTGAAGATCGTGAACTCATTAATCATACCCTGCCATTTAGCCTCAGGAGTCTGAGACATAATGTTATACGCTTCCTGTGCGGCCCCACCGGAATTCTTCATCTGGTCACGCAGAGTCTGGAACATGGTCTGACTCTTAGTTCCAGTCTTATCCAGGTTGACCTTAGTATCCTCTAACCCAAGGTTAATAAATCGCATTGCCTGAATAGTTCCACCGGCACCCTCACCGATCTTAGCAATAAAATCAAGGCGTTCCTTATCGGACATACCTTGAATCTTGTCGCGCAAATCAGCAACAACATCGCCCATAGGGCGAATCTTGCCAGATGCATCGAAGGCGGATAAACCAAACTGCTTAATGTTCTCTTGGAACTTAGGATTAGATAGCATATCAAACGAACGAGCAGCAGACGTTCCAGCCTGGGCAGAAGTCATACCATTCTTAGTCATAAAGGCTAGCATTGCCCCTAGTTCTTCAACAGACTGTCCAGCCTTTACCGCGGAAGGAGTAGCTTTACTGATAGCAGCCGAGAATTGGTCGTAATCACCGACGCCTTTTCGCACCAACTGGAACATAACGTCGTTGATCTTATTAACGTCGTTCACACTGTAGTGCCAGGCATTCATAATTCCCATAACAGACCTACCAGCGGTCTGCATATCAGTAGAGCCACCAATAGCAGCCTTACCAATACCTTCTAATAAGACTTTAGCTCCAGGTCCATCTGTCTCAATTGTTGAGAAGACGTCATAAAGCGCAGGCTGTACTTCATCAAACTTTACCGCGAGAGTGCTAGCTACACTATTACCGATATCTCCAACTTCTTGCAGAGTTGTTTGATGTTTCTTACCGGCGTTATCGACCTGAGTAAAAGTCTTTGCCACGGTTGAGGCATAATCTGTGTAAGAATTCGATGCATCAATAAGCGTGTTTGCGATTGATACACCTACGCTAGTAATCATAATACCAGCAGAAGTAAATGCCGTTCCAAGAGCAGCGGTTTTTGCAATCAACGCGTGTTCAGCTTCTGCATCCTCAATAAGCTTTTGCTTATCCTGTTCAAGAGAAGCCTTGCGTTGCTCTAACGCATCCTTGTTATCAAGTAAACTTTGTCTACCATTAGCTAACTCGGTTTGATGCTTACGCATCGCTTCAGTGCTTGTCTCCAGAGCTTCGCGTTGTTTACCGATAGCGCCTAATTCATCCCATACAGCCTTGGACTTGTCCTTTGTTGACGTAATGGTAGTTTTAATAGCATCATTTTGTCTAGAAATAGTGGAAATTTGACTAGCAATACTTGCTTTCTGCTTATCAATCTCAGTAATCTCAGTCTTTAATGCCGCGATCTTATCAGCGTGGACCTTGGTGTTACCACCACTAACGTTAATATAACTTTGCAATGAACTCTTAGCAGCATCCTGTTTTGAAACTAAGCTCTGATAATTCGTAGACAAATCACGGATTTTATTGGTATTCTTACTATACTCCACAGATTGCTGTTGCATTGTGGATCTTAGATTAGTATACGTACCAATAAGATTATTTGCTTTAGTGCGCAGATTTTCCTGCTGCTTAATGTTACTGCCAAGTGCAGACTCTACTAATCCAAGATTAGTTTTATTTAGGGCCAACTCTGAGTTAACAGTTCGCATCTTGGTTTGTAATTCTTGAGATTGCGTAGCAATATTACGCAATCCAGCAGCCATATTCTTACTAGTAGCTGTTGAAAACCTGTTGAGGATTCGAGACGCCTCATCGCGTACGCGTAAAGCAATCAACATCTCATGTGTGGATAACCCCAATTTAGCGCCTCCTTCCTCTCATGAACGGGTTCTTAATATTATTTTTCGATTGTTCTCGACGCTCATACTCTGCCATTGCCTCACTAACTGTTTCTAATAGAAACATATGCAGGTAATCCTGGTCGAGTATACCGCCCGGACTCGGCAAGACTCTATATTCCTTACATAACCTATGAAGCCTAATAGCCTGATCGGCCATAGGCTCATAGGTTGTGTCATTCATAAGAATCTTCGTATGAATTCGGGAGGCTACTCTTTTCCCTCGTCAGACTCCTCGAAGTTATTCATAGAATTAATCAGCTTGTCGATTTCCTCACCAACACGCGGATCAAGTCGAATAAAGTCGTTGTAGTCTCGGAAGTTGAAGGGCGTACCGTTCTCGTCCTTCTCAAGGTTGTGAGCGATAATGCAGTTCATAAAGTCGGTATGGGTGACCATCTTATTAGCCATAGCCATTTCGCCTTTAATATCCTTACCCTTCCCCATTTCGAGGGAGAGCTTAACCATATCCTGACGAGTTAACTTTTCTCCATAAGTCATGCGACGAAGCTCGACAAAGCCGCCTTCAACAGTCTTAAGATCAAAGTGCTCCGTAGCCGTGCTAACACCAGCAAAAGGCATTTTTCCTCCTTGTAGATTATGCCCAGTTAAAAATTAAAGTTGCATCAATTTTTGACCAACATTACGAAAGAACCTCATTAGTAGTAACAACGATTTGGTAATGCTTACCGGTACCATCAACGACTCCCTGGAAACTAACACTGGCACGAAGCAAATCGCCCTGACCACCAATATTAACCTCGTAAGAATCCATAATAGCCACAGGCATAGTAATATCAACAATGTTACTAACAGACTGCGTAGCAACAAGATGCACAGATTGAGCAGTTCCAGCCTTGAACAAATCATACTGAGCGCGAGTCTCAAAATCACGCTCCACAGAAATGCTGGCCCGAGACTCTCCGAAGTTTACAAACTGCGAACCAGGAGTATTCTTGATACGACCATTAGCCTTAGCGTTATCCTCAGTGGAGAACTCAAACGTGTCCGTGTCGTAAATCTGAGTAGCAGTAGGAATCTCAAGTTTATACATACCGGCACTAATAACCGGAGTCGTAGGCCAAGTAGCAGTAAGAGCAGTCTGGGTAGTCTCATTATTACCGATAATGCTTACAGTACAGACGAGAATACCGTTATCACCAATTGCAAGCTTCAAAGACGAAACAACGCAACCCGTATAACCAAATACCTCATTGCCACGCTTGATCGAGATAGAAAGAGTCTTAGCAGGAATAGCAGCGGGAGAAGGAGTACACGTATAAATCAGCGACGGAGCAGTTCCAGTCTTTACAACAGTACAGCGACTTGCATACATAAAATGCACAAGAATATCCGCGGAAACGTCAAACTCGATATCGCCTTCCACAGAACCATTACCAGGAACAAGACCCACAAGACCTGGAGTATTCCGAATAGGTACACGCTCCTGCATATTCGGGTTATACTTTAACGACTCACTATTAAACGGAACATACTTCACTGGAGCCAAATAAGTTCCAGAAACAGTTTCAAGTGCAATGCCTAAAATTCCACTTGCGCCAATAGACTGCATTAAACTTTACCTCCA
>CAYPSN010000010.1:32711-40844 GCA_964413715.1 uncultured Candidatus Saccharibacteria bacterium
TCTTCCTCATCCTTCGTCATTTTCTTGACGGTGAATCGGTCGCCCTTAAGATGCTCAGCAATTTTAAGACCAAAACGAGCCTCGAAGGTTTCTGCAATTTCTCGAGAAATTACCGCTTCTTGCTTATTAGGAAATAATCCAAGGCCGTCAACTTCTACGAGTTCGCCTTTAGGAATATTATCCTGATTGACCGTGATTTTATACACCTAATATTCCTCTTCCAGTAGCTTTAACTGTAAGTCGTGTTACTCTGGCTAAACTTCTGTCAACTAGCTTATAGCCTGATTCCACACTAGTCACATAACTATCAATAACTAATCCGCCTAAATATTGATCTTTATGAATCTCAGACTCTAAAGCTTCAGCGACAGTATCTGATTCTTTTCTATTAAATTGTGTATCTGCAAAGTTTAGTTGATACACAAGAATAAAAACGGAGTACTCTGGCATTACTAATCTTTGCGAACCCCTATACTCAGCGTTTATTTTTGTATTAGGTTCAATACAAACACACCTAGCTCCAGCTAACTTTGTTTGATCGCCATAATACACATTATCAATAGAATAGGTTGTTTTTAAACTGTTCATCAGGGTCTCTAAGTATTCAGATACCTGTACTAACGTTGGCATTTGCATTATAGATGCCTTGCTATACGCTCGTCAACCCAGCTGTCAAAAATATCTGCAACTAATTCACGTTGGTCTGAATCGAATTTAATAAATTCTCGAGCTGGAACGAAAGTATGAGTTCGAGCATTAATAAATCCGGAGTCCAATGGATAACCGTATCTGACATTAGGAGGTAACGCACCAAAATACGCCATATACGACGTGATATTCCATCTTGCTAGTCTAGTAGCTGAACGTTCAAGAGCCCCTGTACGTCTTAAGATTCCACGATTCAAACCAAGTTTTTGTTTGATACGTCGTGTTGAATCAGCCAGAGGTTCCCAGCCTGGACCTTCTTGATCAAAAGAATCTTGAATTCCTGGAATCATTACCTGACGTACAGAACGGTCTAACGGCTCACGAAAAGACCTAATAGAATACTGAAATGTAGCAATTTTTGTAGCAAGAATAGTGGGCTCTGGTGTCACAGAAATTTCGTAAAATGAGGCCATCACCACTCCGTATCCATAGAGAATTTCGGTTCAGTATCTGAGGACTCCACAGCAAAGAACGGAACACTAAAATTATCCGAAGAAGCAACAATTGTTACAGCAGGGTTAGAATCTACAAGGACAGACACACCGCTGCTGACGGAGTCGAGTAATTTATTTGCATCTGCAATAAGCATGTTGCCGTATAAATCAGTGTCGGCTCCGTCAACAGCGTATGTCTTGTTGTACACCATTCCAGTATAGATCATACTGAGAATACTTTTGACTAACTTGGGCGTGGTACTCTCCTCAACCCAAGTAGTCGTATCGTACAGTCCCCGCAATTTAGAAAAGACCTGTGCAACAATCTGGGATTCCAGTTCAGTATCAATCGTAGTGATATTTAATTTTGAACTGTCAGTCCAGGCATTCGCCATCTTAGCAGTAATTGTTGCCATAATCTATCCTTATTTCTTGATGGGTGCCTTATCCTGGTGCTCCACAGTGGCAGGCTCCACAGGAGCAGAATCAGCAGAATCAGTCTTCTGATTCTCAGACTGCTGATTAAGTCGAGCCTGAGCCTCAGCAAGCTGAGACTTTAAAGCCTCAATCTGCGCCATAGCCTCGCTGTTAGCCATAGGCTCGTCACCAATAACTCCGTCATCCTTTAACTGCTTAATAACCTCAGCAGGGAGACCGCTAACAGGCTCACCATACTCGATACGAGTAACGGAACCATCGTCGTTACCATGAATAATGGTAGTCAAAGCAATGTCAGACATTATGCAATCGCATTCTTGATGAGGTAGCCAGTAATAGACTTGCCGTAGTTACCAGAAGCCGGGTTAGTTTCCACACCAACCATCTTAAGATCGTAACGACGACGAACACGGATAAGATCAGACCCGCGCTTTTCCTCGCGCCAACGATCGGTTTTCATAGCGCCAGCACCCGGGTATGCCCAAACAAACTCATAAGCAAACGCAGGAACGCGCAAGCCAGGGCTGGAGGGAACATACGCAAGAAGAACATTCTTGCCCCACAGGTAAGAAGCAGTCATGCTAAACCCGACGCCCGATCCAGACGCAACCTCGGGAATAATGACATTCTTAAGACCGAGAACAGAAGCAATAATCTCGGGAGTAAGGATCGCACGATCAGTGTACTTAATACGATCCATGATCTTCGGGTGATCCTCAAGCACAGACATAACCTGGTAAGGAATAACCGCAGTATTCGGCTCGAAGAAAACGTTCGCATGAAATGCTCGCATAGCGGTACGAATAACTCCAATAGGATCAGAGTTAGTGTAATCGTTCCACTGAGCAGTTCCAGAAAGAGTAACGGTGTTCGTGGAAGCATACTTGGTAGCGTCGGTGACAAAATTCATCATCGCAAGCTCACGACCAAGAAGAATCTTCTGAGTCACAAGATTAGTAGCATCCGCATCAGGAGACATAGGAGAATCGACGTTCTCCCTTTCCTCATCGTAAACGGCAATCTGGAGAGCGTGTTCGCTAGCGTAGTAGGTATCAAGAGCAACCTGTAAACCAGGAATCTCGTTAGCCTCAGTACCAGGCGCGCGGTAATCGCTATCCTCGGGGACCCAACCCTCACGACCAAACCAGTAGTATTTATCGGTCTGCTTGCGAACGGTGACCACAGGGAAAAGACGGTTACCGACAAACTCATTATTCGGGTAAGCTAAGGACAGATTCGTAAGAACCTTGTCCTGCTTAACGTTGTTAGAACCATTACTGTTATAAATAGGCATTTATATTATTCCTTAGATCGTCGCGCCGGGCGTGAGCTGAACGTTAACGTAAGCATTCGCAGCAGCGGAAGCTTCCTCAGCGATACCGAAAGACCTTCCGCCAGCCGTAGTCTGCTTAACCGCGCGGCCCGTCGTGTCATTCGTGAGAGGATCGCCCTTAGCGAAAACGCCTCCAGTAATAACCCTGGAAATTCCCTGCAACCTAACGTTGAGATAAATCTTGCCAGGATTAGCTGCTAACTTAGCTGCATCGCAAGATTCCTGGAAAACACCAAGAATAAGCGGATCGCCAGCACTCGTAGCATTCTTGCCAGTCTGAACACCAGTGCCGCGAGACGCAATCGTAAACGCTGCCACAGCAGAAGTGCCCTCAATTAAAACGCCTTTATCAAGGCCGTAATTCGCACCAAGACCCATTATCTTTTACCTTCCTTATTCCACGTAGGTTCCGACGCGGTAAGCGTCGTAGAGATCACGATTTTCAGCTGCCACAGAAAGAGCAGCATCGGAGAACGTCATCTTATCAGAAGCCATCTTAGCCGCAACAGCGTCATTAAACTTCTTGACAGGATCACTAGTATCAATGTCGCCACCGGAGCCGCCGCTGAACGCCTCACCCACAGGGGCAACGCCAGTCTTAATCATTTCGGACAGCAGATGAAGAACCTTGTCCGAAACAGCCGTGTCAACCTCGCTGAACAGCTTCTTAGCGGCATCCTTGATCTTAGCGGGAAGCAGAACATTCTTAGACGTAGCAGTCTCAGAAAGCTTCGCAACCTTCGACTCAACGTCGATATCCTTGAACTTCTTCTCCTGCTCTGCGAGCTTAACTGAAGTCTGCTCCAGAATTCCAACAAGCTTAGCGGTAACAGGGTCGCTCATGAGCTTCGACTTATCCTTATCAGATAACGTAGTCTCAGTTGCACTGCCATCGTCAGACTTATCCTCGTCAGAGTTGTCCTCGTCAGACTCCTTCTTATCTGAATCTTCATGCTCCTTAACTAAGGCTGCAACAACCTGCTCTTCGGTAACCTCATCAGGATTCTCGAGACCCAGTTCCTCAGCGAGTTTCTTAATCGTATTCTTATCCATAAATTGTTCCTGCTCCTGTTCGTCAATTTCGGATAATTGCAGTTGAGCAATATCCTTTAAAAATGGGCGATTAGTTAATGCGCCTCCGCGCATAACATCAATAAATTTTGCACCAGACTTAGGATGAACCCAAGAATCAACAAATTCTGGGGAGAAGTACTTGTACTCCTTATCCTTAATAGCTTGATAGGCTTTTTTGGTCCATTCAACTAAAATCCATAAACCATTATCCCTGACCTCTGCTTGCTGAACCCATCCAGCAGCTACATCAGTCTTAGCTTTATGGTCGTAATCAATATCTGGCTGAATTCCAGTAACTCTTTTATTGATGCTATCAGCGAATCTAGCCAGCCTCTCAGGTGTGAAAGTAATTTTTCCGTATTCTGGATGCCTATACTTGCCTAGTGTCATAGCCTGAATCCACGAAGATACAGAACCACTATCATTCGCGGTATCCGCTGATTCCTCAAACTTAATTCCAGCTAGGTCAACTAGACTATACATAGTTGTCATGATTGTCCTTTATCGGTACCGATACCCTTTCCACCGACGCCCACAGCAGGGAGTGCAGTTTGACGTGGTAATCCAACCCCGTTTTGTCCAGCTTTCGGCATTAAATTAGTGTTACCTGGTTGCGAAGGTTGCGAAGGTTTAGCATTCGGATCGCCCGGTCCAGGCTGACCAGGCTGACCTGGCTGACCAGGAGTTGCATTAGGTAACGGCCCCTTTGGTTGTTCTCCTGCTCCTGGAGCCTTTACAACTCGAACAGTTTCAAGATCAGCTAAAGGAAGATCCATAAGTTCACGAACATGCGCTTCCAAAACATCATCGGGTCGAATAACTCCGGCCCCAATTACGTTCCTTAATGCAAAGCTCATAACTCGAAGATCACCTTGTTCTCCGATTTGCCTGGCGGTTAACTTTGGTAGATCTGTCACGTTATCGAAATTGTACCTAACGAGTTCTGGAATTAAATACAGATTAATCGCATCGCAGATACTCTCAGCAAGAGACCTAGTAGCTTTCAAGAAGAGGCTTAAATCTTCTTCTTTAGTAACTGAGTCAGAACCGCTAAAACCTCCAAGAACACTTTCTCGGATAGCTTTATCGTGAACCTCGACAGACTTTAACGCATCTACAGGCTGACCCTGTAATTGCGCGAACAACATATCCCATCCCCAAGGCATAACAACGTTTGCACGTTCATTAGTGCGTAGGTTCCTGCCCAACTTCTCTGCCTCTTCTGCATCTGCTTTTGTAGCATTAACAGGAAGTTTAATAACTGGGATACCGATACCATGACGCTCTTTTTGAATTGCATCAATCTTATAGAGTTGATCCTTGAAATAAGAATGCTTGTACATCGGGCGCATAACTGAACGTCCAGTGATGTTACCAAACTCTTTTTGATAGGTAAAGACGATTAACTTATTAATATTAATAGTTTTTTCAACTACACTATATGAGTTAGATCCAGTTCCAAGCCTCTGATACATTACAACTGCTTCTGGCCCACCGTTTTCGTCGAATTTCCATTCCTTGACGTCCATCGGGTTTCTAGGAGCCAGCTTCTTGAGTACAGTGTACTCCTTGCCGTTAATAACGCGATTTTCCCAGACCTTCTCCATCATAGCGTAACCGAAGTCACAGGAAAGCATCGCTTCTTGCTTAATCTGTGTCCAGGTGATGCTTTGATATTCTGTTAAAGCTTTCCAGACGAAGTCAGCGATTTTCTTGTCTTTTTTCTTATCACTCGCTGGCCTCACAAACCATCTAGCAGAGTTAACTGGTGTTTTGATAAGTAAAAGTTGCCCAGAAATAACACCATCACTAAACCGCATCTTCTGGTACTTCTCAAGACCACTTAAACCGATTAATTCGTTGTTGTACTCCCTAGCCATATCGCCAATATACGGACTAGGACTCGTACTACCAATTTCTCCGAATTCAGGCTTACTCGGTAATTTTGAATCCTTGAACTGATAAATCGGAGAATTCGGGTCATTTTGCGCTACCGCGCGCCCGGCACCCACAGGGGAGAACCGCGCATCATCTTTGTCAAAATCAACAAATGTAAATGGGCTACCAGGTGTAGTAACCGCGTTTGGATGCGTTTTCTCGGTTACAATTAAAAAAGCAGGATATTCGGCGGTGCCTGGAACAGCTTTAATTACTGCGTAATTCTGCAAAATTTGCTCAAAAACTTTAGTAGTTTCTTCAGTTTTGACGAATTTTGCCGCTAAATTGCTAATTTGGTCGCGAAAATTCTCGAGAATGCTCATGTAATCACTAAAACTCCTTGCTTTGTGTGAAGAAACCCGGAGAATCACTCGAAATCCCAGAAATAATGCTTGCTAAATCCATTCCTGGCAACCTACGAGCATCCGGTTGCGGGTTTTCAGGGCTACCCACAGGGGCAATCGGGATATGTTCTACAATAGCGTTCAAATCAGTCATTACAGAAGCTAAACCAGTCGTTGCTCCAAGCTGGAACAAGTGAACTAACGCATAACGCAAAGCATCAAGCGCGTGGTCATCTTGTTTGATGCCAATTTCTTGAACATTCTTGCCCTTGACACTGCTAGGAGCACGGTACCCATTGAATTCTCGAATTGTGTTTAAGCAACTAGGATCTACGAGTAATGCAGGACCATAAATAGGGCCGCCGGCTTCATCCTCACCAATTTCACGCTCTAAGAAGGAACGAACTAAGTCAATACCGGATCGCCAATTAACTTTCGCTTCTGGTTTAGCCACGCATGGCGCGAAATGCGTAGAAATGTACTCAATTGCTTCAGGATCAGCGGCATCTCCAAAGCACATATTAATGTGGTAACCATCTGGTTGCTTCCTATCCTTCAACATTCGGATATGATCTTCAAGCATTGTGTAACTTAAGTAATGCTCACGCCAAATGTGGATTGAGTCATCTGGAGCAACCTGGAACTCAATAGCAGCTAATGGGTTTGTATATCCGAAGTCAAAAGCAATGTAGTTAGGCCAGCTAGGATTAAACTTTTGTTCTTTAACGTTTGAACCAACGTCCCACTCTGGATAAATTTTACCACTGAACGATCCGAACTCAGCACCGATTTCTTGATCGAAAGAATCCTTAGTCATCGTCTTTCTGAGTAACAAGATCTCAGGCGATTCAAGTCCCTCTTGGAAAATAACCGAATTTTCCCAGGAAGGGAATTTCCAGCTTTCGTATGTGCCCATGAAGTTAGGATCTTTTCCTAGCATCCATTCTTCATAAAGCCAGTTATAACCTTCCGGAGTCGTAGCAAAATCAGCGAAACCACGTTTATCAGCGAGAGCAGGTCGAATGTACTGTTCCCAAGTTTCTTTAGTGTGTTTTGCTGCTTCTGACATAATCACACCGTCTAAAGCATCACCAACCAGATTTTCCGGGTGCTGTGCTGACCTTACTTCAATGGTCGTATTTCTATCCTTAAAATGGATAGACATATTACCTTGTTTTTTACTGTAACTCTTAGAGACTGTTTTATCTTTACCGAGTTGCAGTCCTACGATCATATCCTGCCAGATTACACGGAATTCTTTTTCTGCTAGGTCGTAAGTAGGTCCGACGATCCAGTAGCGTTTATTCGGTAAAAGCAGTTTTGGTTGCAGATCGGATGCGACCATTTTACTTTTACCGAACCGACGGCCGCAGTTGGCGAATCTAAACCTAGCATTTGACTGATGATAGAGTCTTTGTTTCTCGTGCGGTGTATAGCCGATCATTTGGAAATACGCATTTTTCAGTTTTTGTTGAATCGCGTATTCCTTACCACTCAAGTAAGGTTCAGCCATTTTAGCCGCCTTAATCTTTTAATCTGATTGCTCTACCAATTCGTTTAACTTAGACATGAGCTGATCCACAGGGGACTGTCCGCTATTAGCTCCAGATAAAAGACCAACGCCAACTCCGGTACGACCGAGAACCTTATCAATAATGTAAGTGGACGCGGCTAATCTCACACGAGGATCAGCGGAATGCTTTGACAGGTGGGCCACAGACAGGGCCGCGACAGGTGCGGAGCGAATTAAGTATCGCTCAGTCAAAGTCTCATCAGTAACGGACTCGTTTAAATCACGTTCCATTTTAACGACTTCAAGAACCTTATCTGGAAGCCATTCCGGCCCATCCAGGCTATTCTCATC
>CAYPSN010000010.1:40944-42123 GCA_964413715.1 uncultured Candidatus Saccharibacteria bacterium
GCTTTGGGTTGGTGGTCTGGTACCACACTGATGGTACCTTGTCAAGGGGCCAATGTCAACATGTTGCTATGTCGATTTTTGCACTACACAGTTAGGTATAGTTCATTACACGAAAATATACCAGCCAAAGTTTTAAATTTAATTAACTAGAATTTTCAGATTGCGGGAGAAGTGTGCCGGCGCCGTGATTGCGCGATTTTTTGTTCGATTGTAGCTATTTAGTTTTCAATTTCTCACGCTCGAGAAATAATGTCGACATGTTGACATGTCGACATGTTGACATGTCGATACTATTTTCACTTTTCACTTTGGGCCGTTTTACTTGAGAACCGCCCGATTCTTGGATAGAGTTGAGCCATGCTCAATTACGGTGGAGGTTCGGAGGTGAGGGGGTCGCGCGCGCACGCGCGCGGGCCGCCCACAGGCAGGCAAAGCCGTGTCAAGGGACAAGTCTGTCCTTTTTACGGCATACGCACGCTAGTAACGCGCGAGCCGTTACAAGCTAGGTGACATTCCTAGCGGTGACCATTAGCACCGAGATGAACGGGCCGGACAGGACGGGTCCAATCTAATGTGGACAACTTCATAGAGTGACACGGAAAATAGCTAGGCACGCTTATATGAATGTGCCGAGAATCGAGTGACGCGCGACGCGCTGAATGAGATAGCAACATAAGCCAATGTCTAGCTATAGCGGCCCGAATGGTCACAACGTTCGGGCCGCACGGCGGCATTAGAGATTAGACATTAGGTTTCTAGTCTTTCTAAGTTAGTTGGAATGGCCAACTGGCTTAGATTGAAGGGAATTCTGATGCCCAACACCGACACCCCAAACACCACCGTCAACAACACCCCGGACAACAACGCCCCCGCCCACGCCAAGAGGGGTAAGCCTGCCGGGACCGTCGCCGCGAAGTACTCCCCCGAAGTGATGCGCCCGTACCTCACCAGGGTTTACGGGGAACTCCCCATCGCGGCCCTGGATGCGCTTAGCGCGGCCCCCAACGTCCGCAAAGAGTGGATCATGTCCCCCGAGTTCGCGCAGTGGGATGCCGACAAGGATGCCAAGATCAAGGCCGCCATGGTCGCTGAGTGGCGCAACAAGGTTGGCAAGATGAGCTCCGATGAGAGGGACGCGATCATCCGCGCGATTGTCGATACGTCGGACCCGCGGGAACG
>CAYPSN010000011.1:0-38686 GCA_964413715.1 uncultured Candidatus Saccharibacteria bacterium
GATTAAACACCGCGACCAGATAGACCCGCTCTACTACGTGAAGTACGGGCCATTTGTAATCGCCACCGTGCGGCCTGAGCCAATGTTCGCCGACACAGCCATCGCCGTTCACCCACGCGACGAACGCTATCAGCAGTGGATTGGCAAAGAAGTCGAGGTAGAGCTCCTATGGGGCAAGCGCAAGCTCCCTGTAATTGCCGATGAGCATGTTGACCCAGAATTCGGAACGGGCGTGGTCAAGGTAACTCCAGCTCACGACCCTAATGACTGGGACATGGCGCAACGGCACGGACTCGAAGTAATCCAAGGTATTGGCACCGATGGCTTAATGGCCGAAGGAGCTGGTCGCTATGCAGGCATGACCGTACTTGAAGCACGTGATGCTGTGGCTAAAGACCTAGAAGAACGAGGGCTCATTGACCATATCGACATGAACCGCGAGCACTCAGTCGCCTACCACGATCGCTGCGGCAATCTAATTGAACCACTTATTACCGAACAATGGTGGATCCGCGTAGAAGAGCTTAAGAAGCCAGCGATTGAAGCCGTTAAGAGCGGTCAAATCAACATTGTGCCTGCTCGCTTCAAGAAATCCTACATTGATTGGTTAGAGAACCTGCGCGACTGGAACATTAGCCGCCAGAGTTGGTTCGGTATTCACATCCCAGTTTTCTACAACGCCAACGCAAGTAACGGCAAGAAGCCGTACATTATTTCTGCTAACGAATCTGATGCGATCGAATATTACGGTGAAGGCAACTACGAGGCAGAAACGGACACCTTCGACACCTGGTTCTCGAGTAGTCAGTGGCCATTTGCCACGCTGATGGCTACAGGCGACTTTGACACCTTCTACCCCACTACCGTCATGGAAACGGGTCGGGATATTCT
This sequence comes from uncultured Candidatus Saccharibacteria bacterium, assembly GCA_964413715.1. Taxonomy (GTDB): domain Bacteria; phylum Patescibacteriota; class Saccharimonadia; order CAILAD01; family JADZBC01; genus CAYPSN01. Next base: position 892 of record CAYPSN010000011.1, read on the forward strand.
ATTCCAATGGGTTACCCGCATGGTGATGCTGGGCATCTACCGAACTGGTCGCATTCCGTTTGAAAATGTTTACCTACATGGCCTCGTAAACGACGCGCACGGTAAGAAAATGAGTAAATCCAAAGGCAATGTACTGAATCCACTCGAACTAACCGAAGAGTATGGCACCGATGCGCTGCGTCTTGCTCTAACTATCGGCATTACTCCAGGCAATGATGGTGCACTTTCCAATGAAAAGGTAAAAGGCTACCGCAACTTCTGCAATAAGCTATGGAATGTGGCTCGCTTTACGCTTAGCAAAATCCCTGCCGACTACTCCCCCGATTCGCCTGAACTTAGCACGAATGCCGACCATTACATGGCACGTGAACTGACTCAGGCAAATGCCTTTGTCACCAAGCAGATTGAAGCTTACCGCTTCTCCGAGGCTGGCCAAGCCCTCTATTCCCTGCTCTGGGATAAAATTGCCGATCGCTACATCGAGTACTCCAAGAACGAACTGAATCCAGCTATGCTCGCAACTGCCCTCGAAACCACCCTGCGACTCCTCCACCCGATCGCCCCATTTGTGACCGAAGCTATTTGGCAAGAACTGCCATGGACCAGTTCCCTGCTTATAAGCGAACAGTGGCCGAACTTAAGCCTAGACTACGATAAGGCAAAGGCAGACAAATTCGAACGAGAAATTATCGAGCTCATTGCCCAAAAGGCCGCAGGTGAAAACGCCCAGCGTCGTAAAGCCCTGGAACGCGAGTTAGCACTCAAGCAGAACGCCGTTCAAATAAGTGAGAATAAGCTTGCAAATGCAGCATTTGTCGACAATGCCCCGACCGAAGTTGTAGAAGCGGAGCGTAAGCGGCTTGATGATGCTAAAATAGCAGTAAAGGAACTGCAAACCAGCATTAAAGCCCTTGAAGACTCTTCGCAAGCATAACCTTCCATTCTGGCCGATAGCCGCTGCTACGATTGTTGTGGCAGGACTTATTATTGTTGGCTTAAGTGGGCCAGTAGGGAAGTGGCGTAATCAGCTTGTGGCCTCGCTCATAGACTCGTCTCGCAGCGCAAAAACCGCTCAACAAAAAGAACAGTTACTTGCCGAGGCCAATATCGTGGGCTGGGGGAGTGAACAGGCGCCAAAAGCACTGGCGGACTACTACATCTCAATCGGACGCTACGATAAAGCTTGGCCTATATTGGCCAGTTGGCCAGTCGCGCCAAATTATTTGCAGCTAGGGGAGTATGCCCTCCTTAGCCAGGATTACAACGCTGCGCAACGCTTTTATGCCCGTGCGATCACCAAAAAGGCAACTGCCGAAGCACATGTAGGCATTGCTGCCGCACAATTCAATAGGGGAGATACAAAAAACGGCTGCGCCAATGCTGCCAAGGCCTCGAAGCTTGATCTGAATAGCGAAGCTGCCCGGCAGAGCGCAGTGGCCTGCCTGCTCCTCAACCCCACCTTCAAGCAGCTCGACGCAGCATCTTACCCCGAACTGAACTCCAACCAGCTTGCATCGAACCGGGGTAGGGGCATGTTTTTAATTGCAAACAGGCTATATGCTCCGGGTGAAAAACTTCTTGCCCCAGCCGCTGCTACGCCTGGCGACTGGCTCGCCCTTGCGCAACTCGCAAATTTAAGGGGTAATTATAAACTAGCTATAGAACGAGGTGAGTCAGGAATCAAGCTTGACAGGTCGAATCCAGAATTGAATAAATTACTCATGTTGTCGTACCGTGCTCTAGGCCAAGACAAAGCTGATTACTACGCTCGTAGGCTCGAACTACTTCCCCTTGACAAGTAGAATTTTCATTATTCATATGAACCCTTTACATTCATATGAATGTATGATCTTACTATGTTCGCATTTTCTCCTGATTATTGTAATATAATATTCCCTCTTACCCTTGGCGTACGCATGAATAATGCGTATAATGTGGTGGTTCACAAAACCAAATAGATTTGGAGAGGTACCCAAGTGGCTATAAGGGGACGGTTTGCTAAACCGTTAGTAGGGAGCAATCTCTAGCGAGGGTTCGAATCCCTCCCTCTCCGCCATTTGCTTTATGGAGAGGTGTCCGAGTGGTTGAAGGAACTGGTCTTGAAAACCAGCAGGCGGGAAACCGTCTCGTGGGTTCGAATCCCACCCTCTCCGCCAAAAATTGGAGCAAATTGTGAATATCGAAAAAGAAATCGAAGCCCTCAAAGCCAGAAACAGACGAGTGGAACTAGATAAAGCATGGGAAACTAGTCCGGCTAGGATCGTATGTATTGCATTAATTACCTATCTATTCATGGTGCTTGTATTCACAATAATCGGTGTCAAGAATTCATGGCTGAACGCTCTTATTCCAACACTGGGGTTCGGACTGTCCAATCTATCACTGAATTGGCTTAAAAGAATCTGGGTGAAAAACAACGACAAGAACAGTTGATACCTAAAGTCATCACCTAGTAAGAAGGATAGACGCTTTTAACAATAGCGTCGTAGGTTCGAAATCCTCACACCCTGGAATAGAAAAAGCCCGAGCAGTCTCGGGCTTTTTCTATTATCGACATGCCCTGCGATTTGTAGCATAATGTAAGTGATTAAGCATAGGCATTACATGCAAGATAATGATCTCAAGCCAGGCGTTGCCTACACCCCTCGCCCTGCCGAACCACACATCGAGCAGACAACTGCCCCTATGCCCTCACAGCAGCCCACACAAGCGCCCTACGAGCCTATTGCACAAGCCGCCGCCCAAGATGGCGATTACCGCGACGAGGGCGCCCAGGAAGAGTACGAGGCAGAAACTACATTACTTAGTTGGAACGCACCTGAGTTTACCTTTACCAACAAGCCAGCAGGCTGGTATTTCTTACTCGTTCTGTTCTTTGTTGCCTTAAGCGGACTCGCCATTTACACCAAGCAGTACCTCACCATCATCCTATTCGCACTTATGGCCACAGCGCTCATTATTTATGCCAGACGCAAACCACGCATGCTTAATTACTCAATCACTACTCATGCAGTTCATGTGGGAGAAAAAGCCTACCCCTTTGACAACTTCTCGTCTTTTTACGAAGTCAGCGACTATGGCCAGCGAGTACTGGAGCTCGTGCCTGCCAAACAGTTTGGCACATTAGTTTCACTACCCATTCAAGATCAGAATCAAGAAACGACCGCTGAAGAGCTGCTAGGTAGTGTTCTGCCGAAGGTGCCTGCGCGCAACGACTTGATAGATCGCTTGCTCCGCACTCTACGCTTTTAACTTTACTGGTGAGGCTAAATAGGGTAGAATAGCGGTTGCTTTAGGCATGTACCCGTAGCTCAGCTGGATAGAGCATCAGCTTGCGGTGCTGGGGGTCGGGGGTTCGAATCCCTCCGGGTACACCAAAGTAAGAGCCCGACCTTGTGTCGGGTTTTTACTTTGGTGTGCATCACCATGACGGATACCTAAGCATAAGTTATTGACATTTGGTAATATTAATGTTATAATTCATAAACTTAGTCGCGCTGGGCGACTCGCACCCAAGGAGCTCAATTGCCGTTCGTCCTCATGCTCATCATCGCAGCTGCGATCTACCTTGCCTGGATCTACTCCGATAGGAGCTGGACCCCAACGATCATCTTCGCGGTCATCGCCCTGGTTGCCACCGGCTTCCTGTGGCACGACCGTGTCGAGGTCACCACTCGAACCATCGTGGTCGAGAGCAAGGATCGCGGCGGCGAGGATGGGAGCTACCGGGTCTACACCGATGGAGACACCCTCTCCGTCAAGGACATCTACCTGTCGCTGGGCAACTTCCGCACGAACAGTGCGGACCTGTATGGCGACATCAAGCCCTGCCACAGGTACATCGTGGCGCTGAGGGGCTGGGAGTTCGGCTTCCTCTTCTCCGAGATGCCGAACATCGACCACATCGTCAAGGACCTCGGTCCTGTCGACGGCTGCAAACCCACGAACTGAGCCCAAGGTTGCCAGACCCTACCAAAACTGGCACTGCCCAAGTTCATAATCAAAATTGTGAGTTTAGGTGGCAAATACAACTCTGTAAGGATATTTCGCCCGGTGAGGCTTCGGCTCCGCCGGGCTTCACTTTGCACAAAAAAAGTATTGACCAAATAAGCTTAGGGTGGTAATATATTAGTCTTGCTCGAGGGATTCGCCCTCGACAACGACACCCCAAGGGGGACCAGTGAAGAAGATCCTCGAGATCCTGCTCGCGATCGCGGGCAAGCTCACGATCACCGCCAGCATCCAGACGGACAGCGACGCCGTGGCCAAGACGCCCAAGATGGTGGAGCGCTTCGGGCGCATCACCTCGAAGCTCCACGCCGCCGCCGAGCACATCCTCGACATCGTCAACCCCGAGGGCAGCTTCGCCAAGGAGTGCGACAAGACCAAGGGCGACACCGGCACCACGCCGATCGAGTTCATGATCCCGCTCCCCGACGGCACCCACTACGGCATCGACATGCTCATCCCGACCATCGGCTACACGCCGGCGCGGCGCGACATCGCGGAGCTGGTGACCGAGGCGATGGATCCGGTGCTCGAGGAGATCGGGCAGGCCTGGTACGACGACGGCACCCCGGTGGAGGAGATCACCACCTGGCGCATCGCGGCCGAGGCCTCGATCCACGAGCAGCTCGGTCTCCCGGCCGGCCACGTCGACCACGACCAGCTCGTCGGCGCCACCACGGGCGGCTCCGGCAGCGAGGGCGGCGGCTTCGCCACCAACCTCGACAGCTGACCTCGGCTTCGCCGGCAGGCAACGGGCCGGGGGAGCTGTGCTCCCCCGGCCCTGCGCCAACCAACACAAGGACTTTTCGAAAGAAGAGTCCTTCTTTCGTCGTGCAAAACTATTGACAAATTTAAGTGCTTATGCTATTATGTACCTCGCTGTATTCAGGCGGACTAAAAAACGCCCTAAGTGCGAGGAGAAACGCACATGTGGTACAAGTACCTTGCGATACTGACGTGGTTGGCCTTGGCCTACTACGTCTGCCGCGTGGCCAGCATCAAGCTGGCCCAGTGGTGGCGACGTGAAGGGGGCAAACTCAACCCCTTCGCCGAGACCCTACTCGGCAAGCTGTTCGGCGCCAAGGCCATCACCGCCTCCTACGGGGAGAGTGTCGTCTGGCTCAAGCGCCAAGTGGTGGCGTGCTACACGCTGGTGCTGCTTTCGGGCGCCATCATCGTGGGCGACATCGGCCACTTCATGTTCAGCGCCCTGGCCGACGAGCTCGTCAAGAGCGGAGAGATCGATCCGACAACGGGTCGGACCTTCGCCCCGCTCACGGCAGCCGAGCATCGACAGCTCTGGCTTGGCTTCGCCCTCTACGGGTCGGTCATCGCCGCCGTGCTGTGCTTCATTCAGACTGCCGTCACCAAGGTGGCGCTCTGGTACTTCTCCTACAAGGACGTCAACCCGTTCGCCCTACGCGAACTCGATGGTTGGCTGAGGGAGAAGCGGCGCTTCGGCCAGGCATGAGTCTGGCTGGGCTACGGCCCACGGAAGAGACCCTTCGGTCCAACCCCGTGGGCCTCTTTCGTTGTTATTAATGTGGGGTATCTCATAGCACCCATACTCCCGGCAGGGTAGTCTATGTACAGCATACTTAGCAGGCGTAGTCACAAAACTCTCCTACCCATAAGAGCGCCCCTCAACCAGGCGCTCTTATTAATTCCGGCAGTACTGAATATAAAATAAGGAGCCCTATGGACTCCTTATGTAGGCTTCCGCCGTAAAGCGGATCTACCTGTGTTTGACGCCACCTCACTGGTGACAAATTCATTATACACCCCGCATCAGTAAGGGCGTCAATACGTTTTATGCGAAAATATACCGAACTTATCAACAGGTTTTTACACATGGGGAAATTGTGGCCAGCCTCAGTGTGTGGTTTAATACTCTTATGCTTAAACCTTTATTAAAGATCCGCCTTTCCGTTCTAGCCCCAGCCTACTTTATATTCTTTGCGTTTGCCGTTTTTCTCATTCCACGTCAAACACTTACTGCCGGTCAGCTGGCGCTATTTTCCGTAAACTCATTCTTATTCGGCTATTATTTTAGTCCGCTTTTAAGCGCGCAAAAAACTCGTGTTGCTGGCCTAAATGGACTGACCCGACAAGAGGAGATGACTATACTCGACATTCTTACTCATGCTCACTTGCTCAAAGAATCTACCCGTCACACGCTCAAGGTGAAGCTCAAGGCCTACCTTGATAGCATCATCGAAAACTACAATATCTCGGCAGACAACGAATATTACGACGAGCTATTGTACTGGCTTAAGCATGTGAAGGGTGATGACGAGCAGGTACTTGGCTAGATATATTCCGAGGTGTCCAAAACTCAAGACCACCGTAGCGACATTTCGAACCTGCTGGCGAGCAAGGTGTATAGCCATGAGTGGCTCGTAGCCAGTGTGCTCTTTTTTATAACGCTGTACTTTGCGCTTATGACAAACTTCGGCGACTCGTTGTTCTTTGGGCTCATGCTGGCAGTATTATGCGCGGGGCTCTGTATGCTTATGACTATTTTGGTAAAGTTCGCGACCCTGAGCCACAAAGAGGCAAAGAGAATGTGGGACACCCTTAAGCAGCTCGAAAAAGATCATTTTGACGACGTAACCCATCAAGAAGTTGTGCAGGAAGTTCATAGACTTAAGTTGGCCAACAAAAAACTCAAACCAAAAGCCCACTAGGCTAGATCCTTTGGGGTCAATCAAGTAAACTATACTCTGTTCGGAGAGGTGCAGGAGTGGTTGAACTGGCTTGTCTCGAAAACAAGTGTGCGGGCAACCGTACCGTGGGTTCGAATCCCACCCTCTCCGCCATAGAGAGAACCCGAGTATATCTCGGGTTTTTTCTATAGCATGCTATTATTAGTTTATGCTTACGCTTATCGTTGGAGCTTTCATCTCTTTACTCTGCCTCGCGGGCACGGTCTTAATGCTTACCTGGCTGCGCGACAACTTAGTCGCCAAACACTCGCCGCCCGTCGCAGTACCGCGCGACATAATTCCTAGTATCATCGGGCTCCTTAACCTCAACCCAAGTTACACGGTCTACGACCTTGGCTGTGGCGACGCCAGAGTACTGCAAGCCGCAAACGAAAAGGGAAGTAGGGGCATTGGCATAGAAAAAGGCATCATTCAGTGTTTAAAAGCACGCCTGAATACTCGAGCCGACAAAGTACAAATCATTGGGGCCGATATGTTCTCCGTCGACTTGCATTCAGCCCAGCGCCTATTCACCTACCTACACTCATCAGCGATGCAGCAATTAGCTCCGAAGCTTGAAGCAGAGCTACCAAAGGGCAGTGTGCTTGTGTCCTGCGATTTCACCCTACCACACAAGAAGCCCAGCAGAACTTTACGCGTACGTTCAAGACAAGGCATTAAGCCAAGCTATCAGCTTTATCAGTATCAGTTCTAATCACTTCTTTGCGATCGCTACCGCCCACACCTGTTTAGCACCAGCTTGCTTCAAGACGCGGGCGCACTCCCCGGCAGTTGCACCGGTAGTAATGACGTCATCAACCAGGAGTATGCGTCTTCCCGCCACCTTATGTGGAGATATGGCCACGAAGTTGTCGCGCACCGCAGACAAGCGCTGTTGGCGAGACAGCCCGGTTTGCTTCTGGTGTTTCAGCCGAATCAAAGTAGGCTGAAAGCGAATGCCAGACGAGCTCGCAATTGCCTTAGCTAATAGTTCCGCTGGATTATAGCCACGCGCCCGCAAAGCCCTGCCATCACTAGCCACACATGTAACCATATCAAATGAATTAAGCGGAAAGTCCTGAGTGAGCAATGGTGCTATGTCGGCTGCAATTGCTCGGTCATTGTCATACTTTAGACGTAGAACCATGTGTTTAACCACACCGTCATAACGCCACAGGACAACTGCGCCACGCAGGGGCATCTTCCGGTAACAATTCTGGCACGTTTTACCATCTGCGCTTAGCTTGTTACAAAAAACGCAGCTGGCAACTTTCTTCGGCAGTTCTGCCTCACAGCCGATGCAGAGGGAACTGCCCTCTTGCCCGCAGCCATGGCAGCAAGGAGGGGCGAGCAGAGTAATGAGTTTTTCTAGCATATTTCTTGCATTCACTCCTGATACGTGGCTATAATAGGGTTAATCTTAGCGCTAAGCAAGGATAAGGAGTAATTTATGGCACGAAAAAATGACTTGGACGAAGAGATTTTGCAAGAAGAGTTCTTAGACGACCAGGCCTCAGGCGACGACTGGATGGCCGAAAATGAGTTCGAAGGACAACTTGCTGTCGACGTCTATCAAACCAAAGACACAGTAGTAATTAAGGCGCCTATTGCAGGTGTGCGCCCCGACGACATCGACGTGGCGATTTCAGAAGATGTGGTAACCATTCGCGGTGACCGCAAAGACGAACGGGCAGTTGAAAAAGAGCATTACTATGTACAGGAATGCTTCTGGGGCTCATTCTCACGATCTGTCATTCTGCCAACCTCTACAATTGCCGACAAAGCTGCGGCAAGCCTGAAAGACGGTGTTCTCACTATTGAGATTCCGAAGGTTGCACAGAATAAGGTTAAGAAGATTAAAGTAAACGCCACGACTTAGCGAACAATTTACTAATAAGTATCTAAAAACCCGCGATTCGGCGGGTTTTTAGATTACTTAGGCCGACTAAACACCGTTTATTGGCTGGTAGTAATTTCTTGAGTGGTGCGCACCGCAGCGGTATCAACCGCCGACTGCGCATCACCACCTGCCAGCACAGCAGATATCATGTCAGAGAATATGCCATCGACATTATAGCTGTTACCCTTATACCAAGAGACTGCCGAATTAAGCTGTTTAGCAAAGGGGCCGATGTATTTGTCTTCTGACTGCAGACTAATGAGGTCCTTACGGGCAGCTGGCCGGTAGGTAGCAATGCTGTAGCGATTTAGCTGGGTGCGGGTCGAAGCAAAGCGCAAGAAATCCCAGGCCACCTCTGCGTATTTGCTATCTTTATTCACTTGCTCCACCCAGAACTCTGCTTGGTTCTTCGGATTCTTGCTGTCTACCTGCGGAAAAGCTGCCATCTTATACTTCAATTCCGGATTCGATGCATCAATCTCGGGCGCACGATAGGCGTAGTCAATCATCATTGCCGCTTTGCCTGACTTAAAGGCCTCGAGCGAGCCGCCCAACTGGTCATTCCAGGCGTAATTCTTACTGCTTGGCCGCGCAAAGCTTGTATAAAAGTTGACTGCCTTCGCGCCAGCCGGGTAGTTTTCTTGATCAGGCTTATTAAACAGGGCTTGAGTCGGGGGAGTGTTCGTCATGGTGGCACCATTTTGCTGCATCAAAGCCGACACGATAGCCGTATAGCCAGTGGCCTTACTATTACCAATCGCCAGACCAGCCTGCGAAATATTATTACCCTCGCGGCGGGTCAGCTTTTGGCTCATTTGCACCGCCTCATCCCACGTTTTGGGTGGGTTCTTGTAACCGGCCTTGCTCAAAAGTTCGGTGTTATAAAAAACGCCCAGTGTTGAAACGCCGTAGGCCAGGCCGTCGACTGCTTCGCCATCGACCAAGCGATTACTCACGACATCTACAAATGTCTGCTTAAATTCTTCGGCGCTAAACACGCTCGAAGGAGCAGCGGCATTGTATTGGTCATAGCGCGGCAGCCAATCGTCTTTCACCGAGTAAATATCGGGGAGTTTACCAGCTTTGGCTGCCTCGGTTAAAGTCTTGTCGTAGTCAGCAGTCTTAAGGTTTATTAGCTTTATCGCCACATTGGGGTGTAGCTGCTTATAGTCAGCAATGATTTCCTTAAAAGGCTCTACGCCATCGATGGTACGCCAGTACGTTAAAGTAAGTTTTTCCTTGGGAAAATCAATGCGCGAGCCAGACGATTCAATACTTTCGGTTACAATGCCATTTTGTGGGGTTGACGGGATAAGAATCGCCAGGCCAATCAAAACGGCAACAGCAATAATGACTGATGACACGGTAGCTCGGTGTTCACTTATAAAGCTCATAGGCTCTATTTTACCATGTGCGTTTTCCAATCTACGAACTAAAACAAAAAGCGCCCAATTAAGGGCGCTTTTTGCAGGGAAGTTATACTATCTAGACTTGGCCAAGCACGAAGTTGGCAATTGAGTAGGAGAGGAGTGCTACTACCAACCCAATCACGGCAAACAGGATTGTATCCTTAGCTGCCGAGGTTGCCTTTTGGTCGCCACCCGAGAGGGCATAACGAAAACCACCAATAATTATCATGATTACAGAGATAATTCCGATAGCAAAAATCAGTATGTTGGTGATGTCACCAATTGAGCCAACGAGGTCTGTGCTAGTGGAGCTGCCTTGCGCACAGTCGGCACCAGCCTGCACTCCGCCAGTAATGTCACACGCAGCAAGCGCTCTCTGAGTGTTTACCACCACCGAGAGCGCTACTAAGCTGATTGCCGATTGTAGTCTGGCAATGCGCTGCATATTTTAGAACTGGCCGATTACGAAGTTCATGATGGAGTAGGAAAGCAATGCGACCACTACACCGATAATCGCAAAAAGAATCGTGTCTTTGGCAGCCGAGGTACCTTTTTGGTCACCACCAGAAAGAACGTAGCGGAAACCACCGATAATAAGCATAATAACCGACACAATACCGATGATCGTAATCATGATGTTAGTTACGTTGGCAACAGAATCAGTAAGGCTGGTGGTCTGCAGGTTACCCTTGGCAGCATTAATACCTTCTTGAGCGTCCTGGTTGGTGGCAAGTACGGTGCCGGCAGTCACAAGTGCGCTGGTGATTCCTAGACCAACTTGAGCAGCGGTTTTCTTTAACATTAATAATTTCTCCTTAAACATTTATGCTTAGATTGTATATGAGTCGTCTTGGTTTGACAACTACTCAGTTGCAACCTGGGACTATAGAGCCTTAATAACGAAGTTTACTATGGCGTAGGCTAACATGGTAATTGCTAAGCCTATTACTGAGTATAGAATCGTGTCCTTGGCTTTACCGGCCTTACCAGAATCACCAGCCGAAAGCGCGTACATAATGCCGCCGACAATAATCATAATGACCGAAATAACACCAGCTGCCGTCAGCAGGGTATTCGTAGCAGCTCCTATAATATCTCCTGGGTTGTCCGGGGTGTTATCTAAACTGTCAATATTCAGCTCTACTGCCTTTGCTATACCAGTATTGAGCACGGATGAGATCACAGTACTAGTCAATATTTTTACAGCGGTAGGTATGTGTTTTAATTGCTTCATATGGCTTAAGTATACATTGGAAAATAGATTTTTTCTATTACGACCCGAACGCTGCAAGTATAAATTGGCCGATTGCCCCTGCACAGATAGCCAAGACTAAACCCACTATCGCATTTGTAATTGTTTTTTTTGCTTTTTCTTGTCCTTGGGGGTTACCGGCAGAAATTGCTAGTTGAATGCCCCCAATTATTATGAAAATAACTGCTAATGCACCTGCGATACCCAGCACAAATACTGACACTGCAGAGATCTGATCTTTAACTGCTCCTAGAGAGTCTAGGCTTTTCGGTGTTCCATCAAATAATTGCATGTTGAATTTTCCTTCTTATTATACCTGGATGCCAAAAACGTAGAGTATAGCCCTAAAACAAATCAGAAGAACAAGGGACACAACCGCATTAACTAATCTTTTTTTGGCAGCCTTTACACGCTCGGGATTATCGCCAGCTGTAACGAGCTGGGCTCCAGCGATTACTATCATAAGTACAAAAATTGCTCCAAATATGCCCACTAAGAAGTTTGCTACTGCATTCATAAACTCCATGATGTCACTCTTACAAAGTTCTTGGGGCAGGAAGCTACATTCTACGTTACTAGAAGAATCGGGCAGGATTGAGTTGTCTGCTCTGACGGCAAAAGGTATAAGCACAAATGCGAGGGCGAGCAAGCTGCTAGTAATGACAGATCGGCGAATTTTCTTTTGCTGTATTTTTAAAATGAGGGGTGTATGTAGCATTCAATTAATCCTATGCGCGACATAAGCTCTATATTCTATTAGCACGAATTATACTATAATCTTACTGTAATGGCTTATTGTAAAAAGAACAAGTTTAAACTACTTACGGCGTGGTTGCTATCTATAGCCGTGACAATAACGGGGGCAATGCTGCTATCAGCACGCCCAGCCTATGCCGAGGTAAGTGGCCAATATACACCTAAGGCATATTCTGCTGTCGACCAAGATGGCGGACTAAGTGTGCCTGGTGTCGGCACTGAGTTCTATTGTGAGTTCCGAAGCTCTGCGCATATATTTTGCTGGCGAGAAGCCACACTAAGCGAGGGGAGCACCGATGGTACTGAAAAAGAAAAATCATATTGGTTTGACCCCAAACTATCAGCAGACGCTGGCCACGATGTGTTTGTTCCCGACGATAACGCAAAAATTGAAGAGTTTGGAGTGGCCCATTTTCCTAATTCAGTATCGGGAGACTACAGTGTTGTACAAATAAGTAACGGGCCTCGGCACAACCTAACAGGCGAGGGAGGTGTACAGGACAACGATGTAGACACATCTAACTTCAAAACTCCGCCAGACGATGACGGCATCTGTTCATTAGAAATGTTCAAAAACAAGAAAGACGGCGGTGTTTCTTGTGATGTTGGCGACGACCCTATCAGGACAAGATCTAATGTTGAATACAAGTCAGGCTTTAGTAATTACCAAGAAATAAAGAAGTGCGATAAAGGTGGTCTAGGTTTTATATTGTGCCCCATTCAAAATATGTTCTGGGATGCAATTCGCCTTGTAACGGGCTGGATTGGTAATCTAATGGATGTAAATACGTCCAACTTTCAAAACTCAGCCATTACCGGCGCAAGTGCGCAGTTATTAACTGTAGCAAATGCCTTTTATGCGATCATTTTCCTCTTAATTATATTCGCAAACAGTTTGTCTTTGAATGTAGATTCTTATACCCTCAAGAAATTAGTTCCAAGATTGGTTGCAGCCATAGTTATGTCGCAGTTCGCATTCTTTATAACTGGAGCAATAATCGATGTCGGCAACCTGTTAGGAAGGGGAATCCAGGTATTCTTCGAACAGCTGTCTGGTGCATCAAACAACAACCCTGGAGCTGGACTAGGTGTAATTGGTGGAATCGCCATTCTACTATCAATAACATTAGGTATCGTCATATTAATATGTGTGCTTATAGCGATGGTTGTCATGATGATTAGACAGGCCGTGCTCTACATCCTCATTCTTGTGTCCCCGTTAGCTTTTGCAATGAATGTACTCCCTAACACTAAGAAACTCTGGGACTTATGGTGGAATAACCTTATTAAGCTTGTCCTTATGTACCCGATTGTTATTGCGATAATATCAGGCTCAGCATTCGTTGGTGCACTAATGACGCAAAGCCAGAATGCACTTGCCATACAGATTATGGGTGTAATGCTACCATTCCTAGGGTTCGCCATGCTTCCAAAGACGCTCAAGTGGAGCGGAGGCATCATGAAGGCAACCGGCGGTAAATTCTCAGACTGGAGTGCAGGAAAAGCCAAGGGTGCATATCAGAAGAGTGCTAAAGAAGGAAATCTAGCATCGGCCAAGGGTAAGCTCATGATGGGTGCGGGAAGTCAAATAACCAGGTTGCCGGGTATTGGTTCTGCGGTTGGCGGAAAAACAATGATGGCGGGAGCCAAACTAGAAGGGGCGAAGGCAGCCGCCGAAAAATCTAAATGGGAATCACTAAGCGAAGATAATCTTAAAACAATCCATGCACGAAGTTCAGGTAAAGTTAAGGTTGACGCCGCAAAAGAGATGGACAGGAGAAGGAAAGAAGCTGTTGACAAGCAGAGTGAGAGAGTTGCAAGAGGACAAGCACCAGACGCTGCCCTTAGTAAAAAAATCGACTCACTGCAAGTTGCTAGACTAACCGGAGGCGGGGACAGGAGTGGCTACTACTACGACCCTACAACTGGGGCACAGACCATGGAAGTAACCGGCACTGGCGCCCAAGAGATTGCCACTGGCTTCTTGATAGCGTTCAATAAAACAGGTGGAGCTGGAGGAGCGCCCCCTGCTCCACCTACTGGCGCATCCAACACACCCCAACCTGGAGTACCCTCAGCTCAAACCGTAGCGGTACCCAGTGGAGCTACTCCTGTTTATGTGGGCACTCCAGGGGGCCGCACAAATATTCCGGATCTCAGCGGCTTAAACAAGACGCCTTGAAAAGGCCAGGAAAAGAATAAATGAGTCAGTATAAAGTACCACAAAATGTAGAAGCCGAAGACACCATTCTGGGGCCTTTGACGATCAAGCAATTCATATATGTCGTTATCGCCATAGGGTGGGGATTCTTGTGCTGGAGAGTGTTTGGCGTAGCACCAGTAATCGCCTTGTTTTTAATGTTGCCGATTTCGGGGCCGCTGTTGGCACTTGGCCTAATCCGCCGCGAAGGCCAGAGCTTTGAAACGTACTTTTTAGCAATGATTCGATTCATGCTAGTACCCCGCCAACGCACCTGGCTAAAAGACAATGCCAAAGTAACCATGATGGAACCTGAAAAGCCCAAAGAGACTACCGAGCTGCCATCCGCCAAAGACCCAGCCGAGGTGCGCGATGAACTACGCAAGCTCACCAACATAATAGAGAGCCGAGGCAGACTGCCAAAAGGAGTTGATGTGCAAGCAGCTGACGCCAACTTGCAGGGGAGCGCTTTAAGCCAAAGGATAGTTACCCCAGAAGCCACCGAAGTAGCGTCTGACATCATCGCCACAAAGGTATCGGCTCCGAGGGTGGATATGTTAGATATGCAAAACAATCCACAAGCTGCCAAAGTTACAGAGATGCTGCAAAACTCAAGCGCCGACATCAAAACCCAAGCTATCAGCAATATGCAGAAAGCTGCGGCTGCGCCAGCCACAAACCAAGCACAAGCACCTTCGCAACCACAACTGCAAAATGCTATACTACAAAGAGCAGTTCAGAACAGCGGCGTAGTATCCGTGCAACAACTTGCAAACAGGGTAAGTCGCCAAGGCGTACTGCAGCCAGGGCAAAGCGCACAAGTTCGCCAGCCCTAATTGATGTTAATAATCAACTGGATTAATCACGTATGGCGCAGGTGGCACAACCAAATCAACCTATGACCGACCAGCAACGCAAGGCGCTGGCCTCTGTAACGCCGCCCAAAAACGCCAAAGACCAGCGAGCGAGTACGCAAAATCATTTAATGTTTTCGGAAATTCGCGACAACATCGTCATTATGCGCGATGGGTCTTTGCGTATGGTAGTAATGGCATCTCCGCTCAACTTCGACCTTAAAAGCGCCAGAGAACAAGACGCCATAGAGTACGCCTACCAAGGATTCTTGAACGGTTTACACTTTCCGGTACAGATTATTGTGCGCTCTCGCAAAATTGATTTAGAAAACTACCTAACAAAGCTTGAGACTCTGCAGGCAGAGCAAGAAAATCAACTCTTGGCTGGCCTGATGGAAGACTATATTTTTAACATTCGTGGCCTGCTTGAAGACGTCAACATTATGTCGAAGCACTTCTTTGTGGTGGTGCCGTATTACGTTCAGGCTGTTACGAAAGATAACATTGTAAGCAAGATTGGTGGCCTGCTTAAGCCAAGTGAGGATGTAGTGCAGACTTCGGCTGACTACGAAACACATAAGAAAGACTTGGTGCAGCGTACAAGCATTGTGGCCCAAGGACTCGCACAGATTGGTGTTCGCGCAGCCGTTCTCACCACACAAGAGCTTGTAGAGCTTTACTATGGCTCATACAACATCGAGGAGGCACAAAACCAGCCATTAGCTGACACCAATGACCTCAATACGCCAATCGTTGAACGAAGGGGACCAAACCCAGTCCCGCATGGACATGAGCAGCGTGCTGCAGAACCCGAAGATATGTTTGCTGCAGCAAAACGAGCTACCGTGCCGACCATGCATCAGCCCGGAGTTGTTCAGCAAGCACCACAAGCAGCCGCACCACAAGCAGCCGCTCAACAGACCGTAGCCCAACCCCAGCAAACTCAGCCTCAAGCACAACCTCAAGTTGCAGCACCTACTCAGCCCGCTCCTACAGCACCGCAGCCGCTGCCTCAGCAGCCAATTGTTCCCGTAGCCCCCGCACAACCACAGGCCCAGCCTGCAGTGCCTACAAATCAAGCTCAGCCAGGGCAGACAGTGCAAATTCCTAAACTGCAAGGCCCGACTCAACCAGGAGGACAGCAGTAATGGCACTCAGTAAGCCAAAGATAGATCCAAAAGTTCAAGCCGAGATAGACCGCCGCGCAGCCATGCAGGCAGAGGCCGAGAAGGTTTATCGTGAAGGGGTAGTAAGTTTACGTGACATCATTGCGCCATCGAGCATTGAGATCGTTAACGACCACATTAAAATCGGCAAGCGCTTAGCGCGCACACTGTTTGTATTTGGCTACCCGCGCACGCTCTATACCGGCTGGCTTTCGCCACTTATCAACATCGACGAAGTTATCGATATCAGCCTGAATGTGATTCCGGTAGAAAGTAAAGTGGTGCTCGACAACCTGAAAAAGAAGGTGGGACAATTAGAGGCGAGTTACACCATTAACCAAGAAAAGGGCAAAGTTCGCGACCCGGGGTTAGAAGCAGCCATTCAAGATGCCGAGGAACTACGCGATAGCCTCCAAGTCGGCTCGGATCGATTCTTCCGCTTTGGCCTGTACATCACTATCTACGGCCGAGACATGGAAGAGCTTGATTTGGTTAATCGCAAAATCGAAAGCATGCTCGGCAACAGCCTGATTTACACCAAGCCGGCAACTATTCAAATGGAGCAGGGCTTTAACTCCACACTACCTCTCGGGCTAGATCAACTCAACGTGTATCGCAACATGAACACAGGGGCTTTATCTACCTCATTTCCATTTACTACTGCGGAGCTGAGCCAAGATGACGGAATTCTCTATGGCATTAACCGCCATAACAACGGACTTGTTATATTTGATCGTTTCAGTCTAGAAAACGCCAACATGGTGGTCTTCGCCAAGTCTGGTGCCGGTAAAAGTTTCGCAGTGAAGCTGGAGTGCTTGCGTTCACTCATGATGGGTTCTGAGGTCGTAATTATCGACCCAGAAAACGAATACCGTACGTTATGCGATGCGGTAGGGGGAAGCTACTTACACCTCTCACTCGCGAGCCAAACGAGAGTTAACCCGTTTGACCTACCGCAAACAGTAGACCCAGAAGAAGCCGACAATGCGCTGCGGGCAAACATTATTATGTTGCACGGCCTGCTGCGCCTGATGGCGGGAGAGATGAGCCCTACTGAAGAAGCGGACATGGATGTAGCGCTGATCAATACTTACGCCAAAAAGGGCATTACAAACGACCCGCTTACACACCGTGCTCAGCCGCCTGTAATGAGCGACTTATATAATGAGCTTTTAGGTATGCCGGGCACAGGGCCTGCGCTTGCTGCCCGCTTGCGCCGCTTTACCGAAGGAACGTTTTCTGGAATATTTTCGCAGCAATCCAACGTTGCTCTTGATAACAAGTTTGTGGTCTTTAACATCCGCGATCTCGAGGACGAACTTCGGCCAATAGGTATGTACATTGTCCTGAACTACATATGGAACCGCGTAAAAACCGATAAGCGCAAGCGCATATTGGTAGTAGACGAAGCTTGGCAGCTCTTGCAATATCAAGACTCGGCGATGTTTATGTTCTCGATCGCTAAACGTGCTCGTAAATATTACCTAGGCCTCACCACAATCTCGCAAGACGTTGAGGACTTCTTAAGTACCAGGCTTGGTCGTGCCATTGTAAACAACTCTTCACTCCAGCTATTGCTCAAACAAAACCCTGCAGCGGTCGACATTGTAGCTGACACCTTCAAGCTCACAAGCGAGGAGCGCAACCGCTTAAGTCAGTTCCCGGTTGGAGAAGGTCTATTCTTTGCAGGCCTCAGCCATGTTATTTTGCGCATTTTAGCTTCTCCTATGGAAGAGCAGCTTATAAGCACCAACCCGCAGCACTTGCTCGATCAACAAGCCGCCCAACAACAAGAGGCAATCGATGCAGCTTCAGCTTCTGTAGACCAGGCACAGCAAGCCGCCCCACAAACACCCCCTACTCCCGGAACTTCGCAGCCAACTTAGGCTATAATAAAGCTATGAGAATCTTAAGAAGTTATGGCTCAATCAGTAAGTCCTGACCCAAATACAGACGAAGGCAAGGCATATAGCGGAACTCCCACCCAGCAAAGCAAGGGTGGTAGCATAGCTCGTGACTTGATGCAGGCAGGCAAAGACGTTGCCGCAGGCGCTAAGAACGAAAAACCAGACGGTAGTGATCTAAGAGTTTCTCCTTCTAGCAGGGGTCATGGTGGCGACAAAGACAGTATGGCCAGCCGCGGGGCACGTACTGCCGAGGCACTACAGGGTAGGGGAGATGTAGATAAAACCACTGGCCAAGCAGGTAGAGTAACCCAAGCAGCTTTAGAAGCAAGCGGTACTAACAAGAAAAAGGAAGACCAGGGCAAAGCAGAGAGAGTAGCACGCAAGGCAGGTGGAAAGGCTGCTCGAGCAGGCGTAGATGCATTTACTGGTAGTGATCAGCTAGGCCAGGTAGCCGATCAGGCGGTGCAGACTATTGACCCGAAAAAAGCAGCCAAAAAGGGTGCGAAGGCAACTATGGCTACGGTAGGAATTGGAATTGCATTGATCGTAACGCCGTTTATTTTACTGCTGCTAATAATTGGTTATGTAGTCACGCACCCATGGGATGCAGTCAAGAAGGTTATTACTGATTCTAGTTTTCGGCGCTTTGCGCTAAGCGCAAAAGACTTAGCGGTCGGACCTGGTTCCAGTAAAGAATCCATCGCATATATTACTGGTGCTATGCCTTATGAAACTGACTATAAGCCAAACACTGCAATAGCCGCGCCAAACGCTGCAAAACCTGAATCCGGTACATTAGAGGAAGTTATTTCAAAAATAGATTACGAGAAATCACGTAATAAATTTAAGGGTAGTTATTGCGAGTACAAAGTCATTACCAAGCCAGTTGTTTCTAATGATGGTCAGCGACGAAGCGTGATCGACAAGATAGTGAATGAAAAAGGCAAGACTGTGGAGCTTTCTTCGCCTGCTGTATACCAATGTGTCTTAGAACAATACCCGGTTATGGAAGCTATGATGCGCAGTGAGCAGGCACGTAAAATCAACCAACAGACCCAAGTAAATCTTTCATATGCCGAAAAAAAAGACTCTAAAGTATTTGACGGCAAGACTAAAGAAGAAATAAAAGAAACCCTACACAAGAAGTCGCTTACGCGCCTCTGGAGCAACCAAGATAGTCCTTATGGCAACTCGACCGAATGCGTTAAGGACTTTAAGCCAACTGGCCCAAAAGTAGACAGGGCAATAAAAAAAGTTATTAATGATCTGGCTTGCGGCAAACAGCCAGAAAATATAGATGTAGACTACAAAGTCGAGGAGATTCCAAAATCACTCGATACCGACTCCACTAAATACGAAAAAAGACTTATTGAATACACAAAAGCCGCTTGCGTTTTTTACAAAAAACTCAACGAGGACAAGACTGTTGTTAAAAAATATCAACTCAATCGAGCAAAATCCTCTGCACGAGCCGGCTTTCAAGCACTTACGCTAGCAGACACAGGTCTTGCAGGAGACACACCTATCGAAGAACTGAACGGAGACTTTTACAAAATATCCAACTTCGCTTCTTCACGTGCTTATAATCAGGAGGTTAATGGTGCCTCAGAGGGTGTGCAAATAGATCCTGAAGCGATACCAACTAAAGTCTTGGGTCTGACGAAAAATTATTTTGGAGACCTGCAAGATCAAGATAAAATTAAAAAATCGCTCTTTAGTATGTGTAGTAAGCAAGACAAGCTCGATGATGGCGGCTTTAGCAGCTTTAGTAGTTTTTTCAGCGGATTGTTTGGTGGAGACAAATCTAAATCTCAACAAGACATTGCTCAAGACATCGACAATGCCCTGACTTATTTGAAGCGTGATATTCAGAAAAATAATGCACAGTATTATGCTTCAGCAGAAAAAGTAACATTAGAAGATATCATCGTTCGCACAATTAAAATTACCTCTAACGCCAGCAATAGTGGGGTGGAAAACGGTCCAGACAACTTTAACCGTATGGTCTTGGGTGCAAAGAATTCTTCGTATGTCTATACGATGTCATTATTAGGCGGCACATACCAATCCGAAGCAGAAGCTGCTCAAGCCAGCATGCAAGTCGAAGAATTTAAGAGAATGCGAGACAAGCAAAACGGCATTGCATATAGGCTACTCAACAAAGACAACCCCCGTTCGCTTATGAGTAGGCTGGCTGCAGAAACCACTGCAACACCCAAGCAAGTAACTGAAAAGGCAACAAGCTACGCCCTGAATATGTTAAACCCAGTTAAGGCTTTTGCGGAGTTAAACTCCATGATTGCGTATGTGGGCTATGGTGAGACAAATCGGGCTATTGCAGCTGCAGACGATGACAGATCGTACTGGAAGATTGACACAGCTGGCGTTCAAAGTACTGAAGACGCCATCGCTAACGCAAGGTATATAGAGTCTTTAAAGAAGAAAATAGCCGATCCGGCTTTTGCTAACGACGAGACAATACAGGCCGTGGCGGCGTCTTTTGCGGCATGGGACAAGTGTATGGAAACGTATTACCCCGACATGGACACGCTTGATGAATCAGGCGACCGATCCTGCCAAATACTGCGCAACAGCAACGGCGGTCGAAACATTGCAAGCGCCTACAGTGTATCACCTACAAAGTATGGTTTGCCGAGCGATCGAATTAAGCTTGCTGCATCCCTAAGCCCAACAACAGAGAAGGCTTTGGCACGCAAATACGCAACCTATAAGGGCCATATGAATTTTTATGGCGCTTGGGCCCGACTCAGTAAAACCGAAAAAGATACCGAGATGTATGCCAACAGTGGCCCTGGAGGCAACACAGAATCAGCCGCCAATGCACCTCAGACCGATCCAGGATCTGACACCTCGAAAACACCTTGCCCGCAAGTTGCTGGTATATCTCCGGTCGCAGCTGACCCGAGCAGAGATATTGACGCAAAAGGAGTCGCACAAACTTTTAACCCGGGTAAAACGCCAAAAACCAGGATAACGCTCTGCGCCGTACAAGGAATCGTTGTGAATGTATCAATTGCAACCTCTTTAAACGACATGATTAATGCAGCCAAAAAAGACGGGATTACTCTAACTGGTGGGGGATGGAGAAGTTATAACGAACAAAAGGCCTTGCGAGGAACGAACGGTTGCCCAGCAGACGATAATGCTTCCTCTAGCACTTGTAGGGTTCCAACTGCGCCGCCCGGCAAATCGAATCACGAGCAAGGAGAGGCGATAGACTTTAAGAATTCTAGTACTCGCAGTACTGCTGTGTATCAGTGGCTAAATAATAATGCTTCGCGCTTTGGACTTAAAAACTTCCCTAAAGAAGCATGGCACTGGTCAAGGACAGGGAATTAATATGAAGAGAAGCGCAGCTATCATACTAGGTCTTTGCCTTCTCATTATTATTGTTTTGGCAGCCTCATCTTTGTTTCAGAAAAACCGTTCTATTGAAACTATGGTCTCTTCTGGGGTTGATGGCTTGTATGCAGCAAGAAATAACAAACTCTACTACCGTTCTGGGGAGTCATTGGTCTTACAAGATTTAAAGACTAAAAGTGTTCAAAAGATTGAGGCTAAATTTAATTCTGCAGATTTGTCAGAGGATGGCGGCCGCTTGTTCGTACGCACCATGACAAACTACAAGCTGAAGGGAAAAATTTACGACTTAAAGACAGATTCGTATGAGTCAACCGTATATACAAACTTTACCGACAATCTGTGGTGCAATAATCAGCTTATCTTGGTCCAAGAACAGAAGAGTGGTGGCTACACAGTTCGAGGCGAAAAGGGCGAGGCACTATATAGCAACGTGCCCTCAAGCCAACTTTACTGCGTTCAGAACAATTTAGTATATGACTCAACACTTTCAACGAGCACAACGATTGAGGAGCGAGAAGTTCGATTACGATTCTTATCAGAGAAGAAATCACAGCAAGAACTTAACGTAGGGTCGCCAGCTGGGCCAATCCTACAATCAACGAGCGGTCTTTGGTATTTTGAGCACGAAAATAAGTTAAGCCAGGTAACCCTAAAAAAGAAAAGTCAGTTCAAATTAGACGGTAGCGAGAATCTTCTAAGCAGAGATGAAATGGGTACCGTATATGTCTTGGGTGCTAACCAGCAAGCCAAACAGCCCGTAACACTCACAACAATCGATGTATTAAGCGGCAATCATGCTAGTGTTGGCGAATATACACTAGCTAAAAGCCAGCAGTTAAACTTCTCCAATGAGAAGGACTCTGCTGTAATATATAAAGATGGTAACTATCTCTATTTTGTACTCAATAACTCCGTAGCGAGACTAAAGCTGTGAAAAAGATATTTCTGTATATTCAAATAATTCTTCTTGGGCTATTCTCAACCGTTGCCCCGGCTTATGCATTTACCCTTGAGCAAAGAAAAGAATTAGAACTCAGAACGTTTTATGACCCCACCGACGGCACGAGCTGTGGTGTAGGTGGTGCAGTTGGCACATTCCAAGGCTTAGCCGGCAAAGTGTATATGATAGGGGATTCAATTACCGAGGGAACCAACGCTGAGCTTACTAGTGCTTTTACTGCAAAGGGGTTAAGTGCAGCCACGATCAACGGAAAATCGAGCAGGCGACTCAGTGAAGGATCAAGCGACCTCGATGGTATGACGGTACTTGCTAATGACAAATCATCTTGGTCTGACGCCAACACTGTAATCGTGGCGCTCGGTACAAACGGTGGTATAAATTCGGAGAATGTCAAAAAAACCATCAACACTATTAAGACCACCAATCAATCGGCTAAGATATATTGGGTTAATATTGGTGTAGACAACAGTAAGCGTAGTGGAGCAGACATTAATGCTGACGCAATTAACGCGGCTCTGAGCGCCTCGGGCAGCGCACTGGGTTTTAGTATTATTGACTGGTCAGCCGCAGTAAAAGCTAATCCTGGCTACATTTCGGGTGATGGATTGGGGGTTCATCCATTTACCGCGACTGGTAAGAAGGGTTTTGCTGATGTTGTAGCTGGCGGCTTAACGCAAGTTACTTCAACACCCACACCAAGTAGTGGTACAACCGACGTAAGTAACGTGGGTGGCTCTAATCCTCAAAAAATTTATAGCTACTTCATTGGGCGTGGTCTTACACCAATTCAAACTGCTGGCATCATGGGCAACTTGCAAGCAGAGTCTGGTTTTGATCCTGGTGTTGAAGAAAAGGGCACTGCGCGTAAAGACAAAGGTTATGGTATAGCACAGTGGACTTTTGGTAGGCGAACACAGTTAGAGAGTTTTGCCGCTAGCAAAGGCAGGCCGGTAAACGATTTAGGAATGCAGCTCGACTTTCTATGGGGAGAATTGAACGGGGCATATAAATCAAAGGTGCTTGATGTTATTAAATCAACTTCTTCGCTTGAGGTGGCAACATATACTTTCTTAGCAAAATTCGAGGTTCCAGCGAACATTGAAGGCAACAAACCGGTACGCCTTGGGTTTGCCCAAAACGTACTTTCACAACCTTGGATAGGCAATATTAGCGGTGAAATATTTGCTTCATCTGGGGGCTGCGATAGTGAAAGTGCTGCTGCTACTGGAAGTGGTACCCCACAATTCAAGATTGTAAATGCTGTTCAACATGAACTTTCGTTGGGCGTCAGCGAATCTGATACCGATCCGAAATCAGAAAAAAGCTATCTAAAATACACTAATGGAACAAAGATACCTTGGTGTGGGGCATTCCTTAGTTGGATCTTAAAAGAATCGGGTGTTCCTTTTGACGGAGGCGCTAATGGTGGATGGTACATTCCTGGTACCGACGGGGTGCGCGCGTGGTATGAAAGTAAGGGTAAATTTAAACCCGCCCGTTCTGGCTATACACCGGTTCCAGGAGACACAGTCCTATATAAAGAAGGTAAGTCACCATACCCGGATCATGCGAACATAGTCATTAGCGTTGAAGGAAACTCAATGACCACGATAGGTGGAAACGAAGGTAATGCCGTAAAGAAACATACTCACGAGTCGTTTGATGCAGACTATATAACTGGTTTTGGTCAGAATGGAGGAGATAACTAGTGTTTATCGAATTTTATCGCAACAATAAAAAATACATAAACGTAGCCGCGGTCGTTATTGGGGTGCTACTTCTTGGACTTTTGTATTTTCGTTTTTTCGTGTTTCAGGTATTAAGTATTGATCCGCCTACTGGCTCAACCATATCAAGTTCATCAAGACTTGTTACTTTTTCATACAATAAAAATCTAGACAGTATCGACAAAGAAAAACAAATTATTGCCAGTGATGACAGAATCATCAGTAGTGTTAGAACCGACGGGGCTATGGTTTTACTGCAGCTTAAAGATCTAGAAATCGACAAAGAATATAAAATTACTCTCTTAAATATCAGGGCAGAGGATGGCTCAGAGATAAAATCTACCGAATATACTTTTGACTATAAATATGTGCCCTACAATAAGCTTAGTAAGAAAGAGCAACAACGACAAATAACCCAAACCGACAAAGGTAATATTTCTAGCCCGGTGATAAAAGCCTTACCAGTTACGACTTCGCAGTTCTACATTAGCTACAAACTTTTAGCCCAACCTGACTCAAAGGGGAAGCAAGAAAAAATCATAATTGCATTACTTTTAACAAACCAGGAGCTTACCGATAAAGCTAAGGTTATCGCATACAAAAAGGCAGCAATAGATTACCTGCTCTCAAAAGGCGTGGATGTAAAAGACTATAATGTAGAATACGCACCCGAAGAAGCATCCCAGTATTAACGAATCGTAACGCGTATAAACTTCACCTGCTCGGGTTGCACGCGGCTATTGATTTCTTTCATAAGTTGGGTGGCTTGTAGGCGCAGCTCACTAGCTGCAGACGAATCCTCGGTCGCAACTCGTAAAACCCCATTCTTAAAACTTAAGATTCTGGCTTCCACCTTAATGTGTTCTAAGATAACAAGCTTCGCCTCGGTCATAACGTCCTTCTTGCCGCTGTCCAAGCTATCTATTCGAGCCGCTAACAAATCACGTATGTTCTCTAATGCCATTAGTGCACCCCGCTTAAATCAATCGTGTAACTGTTCTTTGGTATATTATCATCCACCTCGGTGGTCGTTAAGAGGGTCTGCTGGCGCGCAATAAGCTCCATGAGATGCTGACGACGATTACTGTCGAGTTCACTAAAAACGTCATCAAGTAGTAGGATAGGGGACTTGTGAAGCCGGCCTTGAATCAAGCGCATTTCTGCGATCTTCATAGCCAATACTGCCGTGCGTGTTTCACCACGCGATGCAGTGTTCACTATCTCTCCAGTTTTGAACGCCATCATAAAGTTATCCCGATGCGGGCCAACGGTAGTAAATCCTGCTGCCTTGTCGCGTACACGGTGCTCGGCTAATGCCTTTAGTATGTCGGTAGTAGAAACATCGACATTCGGTTCATACACGAACTTAATCGCCGTTTTGCCACCAGCTATCTCGTTATATATCGCTTGAATCGCAGGTGAGAGTTCTTCTATCAGTTGCTGGCGAGCACGCACAATTGGCTGAGCATGTTCATTTAGCTGAATATCCCATATAAACAATTCGTCCTCACTCACACTCCTACGTACCACTTTAGCCGCGTGGAGGAGGCTATTACGCTGTTTGAGAGCTCTTTTATATAAATGGAGGGCTTCCGCATAATGTGGGTCTATTTGGCATAATACTGTGTCCAAGTATTTACGACGCTTTTCAGGACTGCCTTCGAACAAACTCATGTCGTGGGGCTCAAACAGGGTTACTGGGTTTCTACCCAGGAGTGATCTCAAACTTTGCTTTTTATTGTTCAACTTCAGCTGCTTAGTGTGACTGTCTTGGTTATTCGCCAATGAAAGCTCCACCTTGTCATCGTCAAACTGGGCCACGATACGATAATAATCCTCGTCGGTATTAATCAGCTCTACATCACTGGCGCGAAAAGACTTTGTCGTTGACGCCACAAATACAGATTCGAGAAGATTCGTTTTCCCAACGGCGTTTGGACCAGCTATCACCGTAAGGTTGTTTTCAAAACTCAACTCTATCGTCTTGTACGACCGAAAGTTCGTCAGTGCAAGAGAGCGGAGCATATCCTAGCTTCTCAGTGGCATTATGATGTGGATGTAGTTTTCTTCCTTACCGACTGGTCGAATCAAGCAGGGGTCGAGCTTGTCATTCACAGCAACTTCTACTTGCGGGGTAGGGATAACTGCAAGGGCGTCCTGTAAGTAACGAGCATTTATCGAAATCTCCGCTTCAGCTCCTTTTAGTTCGCCTTCGACTAATGAGGTATTTTCACCTACCTCTGAGGCACGAGCAGAAAACTGAAGGCCGGCCTTTGTAAATTCGAGTTTCACGGTATGGGCGCTTTCTCGAGCAAATAAACTGGCAACCTTTACGGTACTCATAAGTTCACTCTTACTGAGCGTCATGGTTGTAGCTGACTTTGTAGGAATGATTTGGGTGTAATTTGGAAATTTACCCTCTATCAAGCGAGAAACCATACTAATATCACCGATTTCAAAGAGAATCTCGTTCTTACCTACAACGATATGGATATCGTCATCCATGTCACCAATCAAGCGATTCAGCTCATTGGCGGTTTTTGCGGGTACAATTACGCTGATTTCCGATGGATTCTTCATCTGTATCGATGTTTCGGCCAAGCGGTAGCTATCAGTGGCTGCAAGGGTGAGCTTTTCACCCTCTACCTTAAAGAGTATGCCACTTAAGACTGGTCGTGATTCGTCGACCGAGGCGGCTATCACGACTTCGCCGAGCTTACTAACAAGCTCTGAGGCAGCTATGTCGAACTCTGCCTCTGGCTTCACCTTGGGGGTAGTAGGGAACTCACTCGCAGCAATGCCGTTCAAGCTTGACTCGAAGTTCGTGGTTTTAACTTTAAGATTATCGCCCGTGGCTACTAATTGCAGCTTATCGCTCGGTAAGCCAGAGACCAACTCGCTAAAGAGGCGAGCGGGCACACTTGTGGCGCCGTCTTTTTCTACCTTGCAGCCAATACTACAACTAATTGCCACCTCTAGGTTGGTTGCACTTACCACCAGGCGAGAGGCCTCTGTCTTAAGCAGTACGTTACCAAGTACAGGAAGACTGTTTCGTGAACCAACGATTCTTGTAACACTACTAAGAGCTTTTTGTAAATTTTCCTGTACGACTGATAGTTTCATGCATTCTCCCTATTGTTTTATTAATTATAAATTTAAAAAAGAAGTAGTAATAGTAATAGGTATGGTGGAAAACGGGGAGGAGTGGAAGACATAGCTTTCATATAAGCCAAAACGCCTCACTTAACTCGGTGTATATCCTGCGAACAATACTGTGCACAAATAGTGCACAAACCAACTCTTTACACAGGACGCGTATTTAGGCGCATAACTATTGTGTACAGCCTGTGAATAGATCTCGTATTCATCAACAGTATATGAACAGCTCATAAACAGCATTTACACAATTTTTCCACCACTTATACACAAGTTTCCCACAAAAACTGTGTATAACTTCTTTGTTAGGTACTGAAGATCTTTTGTTTTAAGGTTTGTATTTCGTGGCTAATCGGCTCATTTGTGCCAGCTAGCTTGTTTATTTTTCTCACCCCGTGCATCACTGTGGTATGGTCGCGACCACCCAGCGAACTGGCAATCTGAGGAAAACTCATACCCAATTCGCGACGCATTATATACATGGCGATCTGGCGAGGCACGACAATTTCCTTATCTCTTTTAGCACCAGTTAGGTCATCCACTTTGATGTCATAGAAGGCAGCGGTGCGTTCTATGATCTGCTTAGGGGTTAAATTTCTCTGCGGCGGCATTGCACCAGCGCCACCAAGTACTGTTTGGGCTATTTCGGTGGTGAGTACCTTTTCGTGCGCTTCACAGTACGCAATCACGCGTGTTAAGCCGCCTTCTAGCTCACGGATGTTGCTCTGGATAGTCTCTGCTATGTAGGCAGCAACTTCGGTTGGCACCTCAAAGTTCTTTTCAATAGCCTTGCTTTGAATGATTGCCACACGGGTTTCGTAATCAGGTGGTTGAATGTCGGCAACCATACCCCATTCAAATCGACTACGTAAGCGGTCTTCGAGCGTAGCTATCGCCTTTGGTGGTCGGTCGCTACACAGAACAATCTGCTTATTACTTTGGTGGAGGGCATTGAAGGTGTGGAAGAATTCTTCCTGCGTCTTTTCTTTGCCGGCAATAAACTGCAAATCATCCACTAATAAGACGTCTACACTGCGATAGCGAGCACTAAAGTTTTCACCTTTGCGAATAGCGTTTGTAAACTGGTTTAAGAAATCCTCGGTAGTAATGTAGGTGATTTTTGCATCAGGATTAGCTTGCTCGACAGCATGACTAATCGCCCACATCAGGTGAGTTTTACCAACCCCCGGTGGGCCGTAAAGGAAGAGGGGGTTGTAGGCAACACCCGGCTTTTCACTCACCAGCTTAGCTGCCGAAAAAGCCAATCGATTACTCGAACCAACCACGAAGTTGTCAAAGCTGTATCGCTGGCCAATGCCACCACTAGCGATACTTAATTGTGGCGCTGAATTACTACTTTGCTGCCGTGCGGACTTTGGTGGTTTTGCAGCTTGTGACGCAGTACGTATAGCTGGCTCGCTTTGCTCTTCATTATGCACAGCTTCTTGGCTAGGCTGATCATTTGACTCGTTTAATTCAAAGTCGATTGGTTTATCAGACGGTGTAATGTCGGCAGTACCAACTACGTATGACATGTGCTCAACGTTGGGTGCTAGTTTACGCAGTGCCTCAAGAATTTGGCCATTATAGACAGTCTCTAGCCGATCACGCGCAAAAATGTGAGGGACAGACACGGTGGCTGTGTTGTTTTCAATACCAACCAACTGCGTGTTTTTCACCCAGGTTTTGAAGTTGGCCTTGCTCATACCAACTTCGAGCTCACCTAATACACCTTGCCAGATTTTTTGCAGAGTTAAACTCACGTTTCACACCCTCACTAAGTTAGTTATATTGTACTCGCCACGAAAGTTTTCCACAACTAGCAAAACCACCAAAACTTATCCACGATATCTGACAAAACGGTGGATAACTGAGGCTGGTGCGATTGACGAGGAGGGTATTTTAGCGTAAAATACACAAGATTATGAAAAGAACGTATCAACCCAAAAAACGTCGACGACAACGAGTACATGGCTTTATGTCACGCATGGCCACACGCGTTGGTCGATCTGTACTCAAACGCCGCCGTCTCAAAGGCCGTAAGCGGGTAGCTATTTAATTATGATAGCCCGGCCCTATCGCTTGCGGACAGCGGCCGACTTTAATAAAACATATCAGCGTGGTCGTAGTACCAACGCTGATTCGATGTATATCAAGTATTACCAATCGCACCACGCTAGCTCTAAAGTAGCGGTTGTTGTGTCTAAGAAGGTTTCCAAACGCGCCGTTACTCGCAATCGTTCGAAGAGGCGAGTGATCGAGGTGGTGCGTAAGAACTGGCAATCGGTATTACCTGGGTACAACTTCATTATTACTATTAAGCAAGACCTGTCCAAGGCGCCTGCAGCTGAGGTAGAAGCAACGGTGCTTTCACTCCTCAAGCGTTCGGGTCTTACAAGTCCTAACAATGCTTAAGAAAGCCATTCTTAAATCTATCCGACTATATCAGGCCACCATCTCGCCAGACCATGGTTGGTTTAAGCACCGTCACCCTCACGGCTACTGTCGGTTTTACCCTAGCTGTAGCGAGTATGGCTATCGAGCAATCGAAGAGCGGGGAGTCGTGGTGGGGACTGGCTTAAGTCTCGTAAGAATAGTAAAATGTAACCCATTGAGTACTCCAAGGGTCGACGAAAGCTATAAGAAGAAACCTAAAGCTCAAACAGAAAGGCAAAAACCGTAAGTTATGTTTGATACTCTCATCGTAAATCCAATTCTTAATCTACTCATGGCAATCTATGGCATCCTGCCAGGCCATGACTTCGGTATTGCGGTCATTCTGTTGACCCTTATTCTGCGTTTCGCCATGTGGCCACTGACCGCTAGTCAGCTACGCTCGCAGAAGAAAATGCAGGCTCTGCAGCCAGAAATCTCCAAACTACGTGCCGAAGCTAAGGGCGACAGGGCTAAAGAAAACCAACTCCTCATGGAGCTGTATAAGGAAAAGGAAGTAAACCCTTTTTCTTCTTGCCTGCCATTACTTTTGCAGTTTCCTTTCTTAATTGCACTTTTCTTTGTACTCAAGAAAGCCGCCTTGCCAATGGATCAGCTCAGCCAGTTCCTTTACGAACCAGTAAAGAACTTGCCCTATATCAGCGGTCTTATTGCTAAGCCAGCCACCTACGACCCAACGCTTTTTGGTATAGCTATGGATGCACCAAGCAAAATCCTGGCTGTGATTGCCGGTATTACACAATTTATTCAGGTTAAAATGATTACACCAAAGGTAGTTGATCCGAACGATCAACAGGCCAAGATGGCTTCGACCATGAACCTAATTTTTCCAGCCATGACTACCTTCATTGCCTGGTCGCTGCCAGCAGCGCTCCCTCTCTATTGGATTACCGGTAATGGCGTGGCTATCTTCCAACAGTGGCTGATTATGCGCGAAGAAA
Source organism: uncultured Candidatus Saccharibacteria bacterium (assembly GCA_964413715.1). Classification (GTDB taxonomy): domain Bacteria; phylum Patescibacteriota; class Saccharimonadia; order CAILAD01; family JADZBC01; genus CAYPSN01. The sequence goes on from CAYPSN010000011.1 coordinate 31,672, forward strand.
CCGAAAAGATGGAAGAAGCCGTTATTGTAGAAGAAGCTCCCAAAAAAGCCCTACCTAAAGCACGCAAGAGTCAAACCAAGAAACCAGCCAAGAAGAAAAGGAAGAAGTAATGGCAGCTGAGTCTTCGCAAGCTCGACTCCAGGAGTTGTTGCGCAAGCTTGGTTTTGATGCCGAAGTTTCAGCAGAACTCGAGAACGATAGAATTACCCTAACCGTTGATTCGCCACATCATGCATTACTGATTGGCAAGAAGGGTGAAACACTCCGGGCTTTAGAGCAAGTCTTTAATGCCATGCAACGACAAGCCGGTGAGCCGTTTGTCACCATCGATATTGCTGGCTACCGCAAAGAACGCCAAGACAAACTAGCGAGTATTGCCCACGAAGCGGCCGAGCGAGCCCGCACAACCAACCGCCGTGTCCATTTAAAGCCCATGAATGCCTACGAGCGTCGCCAAGTACACATGGCTTTGGCAGAAATGGCCGATATTGTAACTACAAGCGAGGGTGAAGAACCGCACCGAGTTATCGTCGTGCAGCTTAGAGAAGAGTAGTTCCAGGATGGAAAACACTCTTCAAGACACCATTGTGGCCCGCTCTACACCAGCTGGCAAGGGTGCCATCGCAATTATCCGACTAAGCGGACCCAAGGCACACCAAGTTGCCGCTAAGCTTTGGTCCGGCAAGCAACCACTTGATCAACTCAAACCCCAACGTCTTTATGTCGGCTGGGTTGGGCACGGCGGCGAAAGTATAGATCACGCCATGCTAACAATTGCTCATTCGCCTCAGTCATATACCGGCGAAGACATGGTCGAACTTCACACACATGGTTCACCAGCCGTTGTCGACGAAATACTTCAACTCGCCCTCGCTCAGGGTGCACGTTTGGCTGAGCCAGGTGAGTTTACCAGGCGAGCGCTACTCAATGGCAAACTCGATGTAGCGCAGGCCGAAGCCGTGGCCGATTTGGTCGAGGCTGAGAGCAGGCAATTAGTACGACTAGCGGCCGATCAGTTAGCCGGTGGCTTATCTACGAAAATGCGCCAACTTACTCAAGAAATCACTGCACTCTCGGCAGGTGAGGCTGCCCACTTGGATTTTAGCGAAGAAGACATAGCCGATAGGGCTACCGAAGAACTACTTAATGGTGTTCAAGCAATTACACAAAAACTTCAAAATCTCCTTGATCAATCACGCAATACGCCACTCCTGCGCGAAGGGGTGCGGGTAGCACTCGTTGGGTTGCCAAATGCCGGTAAATCCACCTTGCTCAACAGCCTATTAGGCTATGAGCGTTCGATCGTTACCGATGTGGCTGGCACCACCCGCGACACGATAGAAGAAAGGATATCCATTCAGGGCCTGCCGGTCCGGCTGGTCGATACAGCCGGCCTCAATACCGACCCGGACCACGTCGAAGCAATAGGTATTCAGCGCACTCACGAGACAGTTCAGGCGGCTGACATTGTGATGGTCTTAGTGGCGCCAAACAAGCTGACTGACACCGAGGAGTATCTCAAGCAGAGCAAGTTAGTCGATGTAATTTCTACTAAGCCGACCGTACTTGTAGCGACCAAGGCAGACCGAGACGGTACGCCGTTGCAGGCAGATTGGGCGAAGCAAACTCTGAGTATTGCGGCGGTTACAGGCGAGGGTATAGATGAGCTAAAGCAAACGCTTTATACGCTTGCCGACATCCATATGCCTAGCGATGGTGCTGCACTCACTACGCAGCGACAGTTTGAACTGGTCTCGTCAGCAATACAGCACCTCAACGCAGCTACTCAGGCGCTTACAGATGGCGTGCCGCGCGACGTGGTACTTGTAGAGCTCGAAGCAGCAGCCAAGGCGCTGAACGAAATCACTGGCACTGATACGAACGAGGCCATGCTTGATGATATGTTTAGCCGTTTTTGTATTGGCAAATAGGAAGAATACTTTTAACTACTGTGGCGCGATAGGGTAGTCGAGAGCGGATTTATAGTAGGTGTTGAAAGTGTCGGTTTTTATGGTCTGGCCATTCACTACTACGTCACGATAAAACACGGTGTGCGATGGCTTATTATAGTCCATGTCGCCCGTTACAAAGTATGGCCCACGAATCACACCTTCTTTTTTCTTTGTGCCATAAAACCGAAATTTTAGAGTCGTACCGACCATTTCGGTTTGAATTAGAATGTGCGCTTCGGTATCGTTACGGAATTTAAAATCAACCGGTGGGTAGTAAATAGTCGCATCAACTCCCGGTACGCCATACGGGGCGGTGTAGTAGCTTATAGCAAAAGCATGGTTAACGCGCTCTAAAATCGGTAAGCCCGCTAGTAAGGCTGCACGAAACGCCGTTGATGACACTTGGCAAAGCCCACCACCATAATCCTCAACTTCTTTGTTTTCTAAAATAATGAGACTTTTTGCGTAGCCTTGCTCGGGGCCAACAGGGCCCAAAAGCTGTCCAAACGAAAACACTTCGCCTGGCTTTAGCAGCACACCATTGAACCTACGCGCGCCAGTCCGAACGTTAATGAGTCGATTGGCCGATGAGCCAGGGAAGTAGCTCACCCCTTCACTCAGCAGTTCGTTAATGCCCAGATTACTAATGCTTTCTTGGGTTACGTTTGGTTTGGTGGTGTCAACTGCCATTGTTATGTTACGTTCACCACTCTCGGGTTGCAGGCTCGCAATGATGCTGTCGCGGGTCTTGGCTACATTGAGCTTCTTGCCGTCCTGACTCGCTACAAACACGGTGGCTCTGCCGTCTACGACGTTGAGCTGTGCATCAACTGCTGTCCGGTCAATCTCCTTACTGACTTCGGTCAGGTACGAATCAATGCGAGCGGTGTCGAACTCTAGTTTCTTTTCGGGTAGCGTTTTGCTGTAGTATTCATCAAGCAAGTTCTTTTTGTACACGCGAGCTTCTGGGCTCGAGGCCGAATGCAGCCAGCCTAGAATAGTCTCTGGCATTATCTGCCAACTCTTGCCTTCATAATTCATGCTGATTGGGGCGCGGGCGTATTGTTGCGCCACATCTTGATTAGCCTGCAGGGTTGAATTATCAATTGCCGGTTCGACAGCGTCTTCAGTAACGTTAATCGGTGTTTGGTTGAGCTGTGCTAGGCGCTCATTTATGGCAATACCAAAAGCACCAAAGCTCAGCCGCTTACCTGCGGCGCCAGCACGAAAGCCCACCTGGTTGTTCGTGAGTGTGTATTGGGCGTTTTGGGCAGGAGTGGCAATATCGCCATTTAATTTCATGGTCGTAGCAGCAAGAGCTGCACTGTCGTAGGTGAAGTTGGCATTGTCTTTACCGCTCAAGCCGAGTAGTAAGGACCACTGAGCGGCAATTTGTGCTAAGCTGCTGCCTTCACGCCCTAGCCGCATCACCTCTTTACTCAAGAGTTCGTTATTGTAATTTGCCGCAATGTCCTTTGGCGCAATCGAAAATGACGTGTCGTTTAATTCTACGGCTATGGGTAGTTCGCGAAACTCAGCAGTTTGCCGCGCCATTACCTTGGCCGCGTCTTGCGAGGTTAGCCCGCCTAGGTAAACGCCATGGCCCCACACGCCAGGGTAGATTCTGTCAGCATAGGCTACGCGAAGAGCCAGAGTAGTCACTGCAAAAAGTGTAAAGCCAGCCAGTGCACCAATAGCAATTTTTTTACCAAGCGAGGTTTTTTTGCGCGTCGGCAAGTCTAGCGAACTGTCTTGTTCGACTAACTTCTTTTTTGCCTGAGACTTCTTGCTTGCCATTGCTCATAATTATATACTGAATGGCGTTTTTTCGGCAGAGTTTCGTAGTGCATAAGGTGGAAACACTTATTCCAAGCTGTTAAAATAATGTACATGAAACTACTAATTACTGGTGGAGCAGGGTTTATTGGATCTAACTTTGTTCACTACACACTAAAGGCGAAGCCAGACTCATCCATTACCGTACTAGACAAGCTTACCTATGCTGGAAACAAAACTAATCTTACCACAGCGCTTGAAAGCGGGCGTTGCGAACTAGCTGTAGGTGATATTTGCGATGAGCCACTCGTCGACGAACTCGTTGCCTCTCATGACGTAGTTGTTCACTTTGCTGCAGAGTCACATAATGACAACTCACTTATCGGCCCTCGGCCCTTCCTGGACACTAATATCGTTGGCACATATGTACTTATCGAGGCAGCACGCAAACATAATAAACGCTACCACCATATATCTACCGACGAAGTCTATGGAGACCTAGAACTAGACGACCCCAAAAGATTTACAGAGGATACTCCTTACAATCCATCAAGCCCATATTCGAGCACTAAGGCCGGTTCGGACCTGCTTGTAAGGGCCTGGGTCCGTAGTTTTGGCTTACAGGCCACAGTTTCTAACTGTTCGAACAACTACGGCCCATACCAGCATGTAGAGAAGTTCATCCCGCGCCAGATTACAGAGATATTAGAGGGGCGTAAGCCAAAGCTGTATGGCGATGGCAAGAATGTTCGCGACTGGATTCATACCGAAGATCATAGCTCTGCAGTATTAATGATCTTAGAAAAGGGAAAAATAGGCGAAACCTACCTTATTGGCGCTGACGGCGAGAAGGACAACAAGACAGTCATACGTCTAATTTTGGAGCTGATGGGCAAGGACCCCAGTGAATATGACCATGTTAATGATCGACCCGGCCACGATATGCGTTATGCAATCGACAGTACAAAACTTCGCACCGAGCTTGGCTGGAAGCCGCGCTATACGGACTTTGAAAGCGGCCTTGCCCAGACTATTGACTGGTACAAAGCTAACGAAGATTGGTGGAAACCACAAAAGCATGCTACAGAAACTAAGTACAAGGAGCTGGGAAGGTAATGGCAAATCTAGCGACCACAGAGTTCAAGTGTAGAAATACAAAGATCCCAGGCTTATTATTCTTTGACGTATCCTATGTTGGTGATGAAAGAGGTTACTTTCAGGAGAAGTATCAAAAAGCCAAATTAGTAGAAGCCGGCATGCCAGAGGAATTTAATGTTGTTCAGAATAGCCTCTCGTTTAACAAGCAGAAGGGGGTGACACGTGGCTTGCACGCAGAGCCGTGGGATAAGTACATTTCCGTAGTCAAGGGCAGTGTTTTTGCTGCCTATGTTGACCTCCGGGAGGGAGAAAGCTTTGGAGTAGTCGAGACGATTACTATCACCCCAAATGTAGCAGTTTTCCTGCCACAAGGAGTCGCAAACTCTTTCCAGACACTCGAGGACAATACCTTCTATCTCTACAGCGTTAATAAGCACTGGAGTGCGGACGATTACGAAAAGTACGCCTTCGTTAACTTATCGGATCCAGAAGTAGGTATTAAGTGGCCTGTAGCCTTAGCCGATGCTGTGATGTCGGATAGGGACAAGGCACACCCGCTACTGAAAGACATTAAGCCAATGAAGGTTGCTTAAATGGACTCCTCAAAGATACTTATCGTAGGAGCTAATGGGCAGCTTGGCAAAGAGCTACAAAGGCAGTACCCTCAAGCACAAGCACTAGGCAGCACAGAGCTCGATATTACTAATCCTGACGCGATTAAAACCTTTGATTGGTCGGCTGTTGAGATTATTATCAACGCCGCAGCTTATACCAACGTAGACGGGGCTGAAACCACCGAAGGTAGAAAATCCACCTGGGCGGTAAACGCGACTGGCGTGGCAAATCTAGCAAAGGCTGCGACTGAGCATAACCTGACACTCGTGCATGTTTCCAGCGAGTATGTATTCGATGGCCTGACCAAAGAGCACACCGAAACAGAGGCCTTGAGTCCACTGTCGGCATATGGCAGCAGTAAGGCTGCAGGCGATATTGCAGCTGCGATGGCAGAGAAGCATTACATTATTCGCACCACATGGGTTATCGGAGAGGGCAAGAATTTCGTTCGCACTATGCTAGGGCTAGGGCAGAAGGGTATCGCTCCTACTGTGGTCTCAGACCAGATCGGCCGACTTACTTTCACCACAGAACTTGTTCGCGGCATAGATCATTTGCTGCAAAATAAAGCAGACTACGGAGCGTATAATCTCAGCAATAGCGGGGAGCCCGCCAGTTGGGCCGACATTACACGCGCCATATTCAAATGCGCCGGCTATGACTTAGGAGTTGGTGAGACGACTACCAAGGAATACTTTGCCGGCAAGGAAGGCATTGCGCCCCGGCCACTACAGAGCACTCTCGACCTTTCAAAGATTATGACTACTGGCTTCGAACCGAAAGATTGGCGTGATGACCTGGCAGAATATGTTAAAAAGGAGCAAGCATGAAAGGAATAATTCTAGCAGGCGGTTCTGGCACAAGACTCTATCCGGTTACTAGGGGTGTGTCAAAGCAGCTAATCCCTATTTACGATAAGCCCATGATCTACTATCCGCTCTCAACACTCATGAGTGCTGGGATTCGAGAGATCCTAATAATCTCAACACCACAAGATCTACCAAGGTTCGAACAGCTGCTAGGCAGTGGAGCAGAAATTGGCTGCGACTTTACGTATAAGGTGCAGGACGAACCTCGAGGCCTTGCCGATGCGTATAGAGTAGGGGCTGAGTTTATTGGCGACGATAAGGTTGCCATGGTGTTGGGGGACAATATCTTTTATGGCTCCGGCCTGGCCGAAAAGCTCCAGTCATTCACCGATATTGATGGAGCAGTTGGTTTTGCTGCACCGGTCCATGACCCCGAGCGTTACGGCGTGTATGAATTTGACGAGCACATGAACGTGTTGTCGATCGAAGAAAAGCCGGAGAAGCCAAAGTCCAACTATGCCAACGCAGGCCTGTACTTTTGTGACAACGAAGTAGTAGAGATTGCTAAGAACGTAGAGCCAAGTGAAAGGGGCGAGATAGAAATCACATCAGTCCTGGATGCCTATCTTAAGAAGGGCAAGCTAAAGGTTTGCCTGTTCGACACAGGTACAGCCTGGCTAGATACCGGCACGTTTACGAGCCTCAACCAAGCATCCCAGTTTGTACAAGTTATAGAGGAACGACAGGGGATTAAAATTGGCTGTA
>CAYPSN010000012.1:0-37870 GCA_964413715.1 uncultured Candidatus Saccharibacteria bacterium
CTTGGTGGGCCTAACTAGACTCATCTCGAACTATAAGTTTAATATGTCTGGGATTTTATCACCTAAACTCACAACCTGAGTTATGAACTTGGGTGATGCTGGAATGACGCTCCAGCAGACGGCCCATGCGGGCTGGTGGGCTCAGGAGCCCGTGGGCACCTCGGTCGGTTCGGGCTCACCCATGACGTCCTTCGCCATCTCGTCGGTCATCGCGTCGGCGATGGGGCGGAGCCGCTCGTACTCGGCCCGAAGGAACGCGTTGCTCTCCACCTTGAGCTCGTACGTGTGCCGGATGGCGGCGATGGCGGCGCTGTACTCGGGCTCGATGAACGCCATGTACATGGGGTCCTCGTCTGACGGCTCGACGCCGGGGTTCTCGACCTCCCACAGGTCCTGCTTCTCGCGCAGGGCCAGGACAGCTTCGCACTCCGCGGAACGGGCCATCTGGATGGCAGCGTCACGCTCCGACATGGCGGCCCTCGTCTTGGCGAACTCCCCCTCGAAGCGCAAGCTCGGAACCGAGAGCGCCGAGGTCGGAACGTCGGTCGGCTTGCCCACCTCGACGACCAGGCCTGCCACGCCCGGAATGCCACCACTGAACAACTGGAACAGGTCCATCCTGCAATACCAGCCTTTCTCCCCGTTCGGGGAGGTAACTCCACTTATTGCAAAGTGAAGCTATCTTCCCGATGGGAGAAAGTTTAAGTATATTACTATATAATCTATACTTTGTCAATAATATAAGACTCCATGTGGTGTCTTACCATAATGCTTATGCTTGGTGGGCCCGACTGAGATGATTTGGAACCAAGTTTTGCGCGAACTTACTAATATCTATTCGGTATCGTCTGTGTCATCCTGAACAACGATACCTAAGTCTCTCGCCAAGGCATGATTAAAGGTGAACAGCTGGTCAGTAGTTACTATTGCCCCTCTAAGGCTTGTTGCGCCCACAACCCCGGATAGCCGGGAGCCCCGTAAATCTAGGTTTTTTGCGTGGATGCTTGAGAAGTTAGCGTCTTTTAACTCACAATCAAACATCTCTACGTCCTCAAGGGTGGCCCCTGCGAAGTCTACATCTATCAAGTTACAGCTTTCAAATCGGACTCGCTTGAGTTTTGTACTCCTGAAGTTTGCCATATCGAGCTTGCAGTCTATGAAAGTTACATCCTTGAGCTTACTTTCATATATTTGTACCCCACTGGCCCTAAGCTTATCGAATGTCGCCCTCTCAATATAGCTAGGGGCAATTGTAGCACCAGAGAATTCAGAGTCGGCGACAGAACAGTCCCTTATTGTAAGCTCTGGAAGTTGTGCAGATACAAGCTCTAAACCTCGAAACCTACACTCCTTAAAATAAACTCCCTTGCCAACACCTTCGATGTTTACCCGTGATATGATTTTGCTCTTATACTCTCCGCCACTCTTTACATGTAGAGCTTCTTCAAGTTTCTGGCCCTCTAAATGTTTTAAATTTGGATTAGCAACCTTCATGCCCTAATCCTAACACAAAAGACCCCTTTCGGAGTCTTTATCTATAATGCTTATGCTTGGTGGGCCTAACTAGACTCATCTCGAACCATAAGACAAATTCGATTTTTGGATTAACTACTAAGGCATGGATTTACAAGAATTAACATACCTGTCTATTTGCCTAGTAATATACTCCTCGTAGTTATTCTCAATCGAAAACAATATGGTTTTAAGAGTATCCCCTTTTTTCTTATCATGAATTCTATATCTCTGCAGGTCCTCCCTACCGTGGACGATTTTATTCCTCCACGAATATAGTTTTCCCAATTGTTGTACTAACTTTTTGCGCCCCTCTTCTGTCACCGATACTGCCTCTGCAATAACCGGTGCAATATCGCGCACTGTGGGTATAATTTGCCCGCTACCATCTCCAGGGTATTCAATTGGGAATAATGAATCTATCGCCGAAACGATATATATAACCTTGAGATTAGGTTCATTCGAATTTACATAATCGAAGTACCAATATAATGAATTGAGAATTCTATTTCTTAACTCATCGCTCGCGCTTCCTGAATCTTGAAAAAGCAGCACAAAAACTCGTTCTGCATCCTTTATTCCAGTTGATTGATTGAAGACAAACATTGACCTTGCCAATGGGCTACTGTCAGCTATGGTGGTGGGGATGTTGCGAACGTGTATCAAATGCTGAAAACAAAACGCCATAGTATTCGGCTCGCTAGGCTGGGGTGTGGTGGTCTTAAATAAATGCTGCAGAATAATGTATGTGCGAAAAAGTTTTAACGGGTCATGCAGACTTTTTAATATCGGCCCCTCCATTCCAACACTCCCCTCTGCAGTAATGCACATGTATGTAACGTTGGCCTTCAGAACAAAATCTTTGTTTCTAGAAGTTATTATACTTAGGGAAGACGCAGGGTTCGCTTTTTCAAATTGCTGTACACCGACCTCATCTAATCTCTGTATTTCCAAATTAGGCATAAGGTTCTTTTTTGCAATCGGATAGTTTAAGGGCATCCTAAACCAAAATGTATACACAGCAGGTATGGCAGACAATGTTTGGTGGAGTACTTTGACAGCTTCTGGTAAATTTGGCTTCGATAAGTCTTCTTCTTTTCTAAATGTCCCGAAATGTGAGCTTAGAGTGAGAAAAATCTCGTACCTAATTAGCGAAGCAGTGACCAACTCATCATAGTACTTACCTTCAACAATCTCGTTAATGTACTTTTCACTCCCAGTTGTAAACTTTGGCATTCCCATAGTAAACTCGAGGGCAGATACTGCTTTGAAAAGCAAGACTTCTTCTTTTGAGCGTTTAGTACGACCTATCATAGACAGATAGTATGTTTTTTCAGAGGTGCCGGCAAGTGGAAAGTCTTGAGAATAGAATGTTATTGTCTAACCGGAGATTCACGATGTGCGGAAGATTCACACAATTTGCCGAACCTAAAGAGCTGGAAAAAATGTTCCATAAAAACTTCGAATACAAATACCGTGGGCCAAACTATAATGTTGCACCCACCCAAAGCGTTGCAATCGTTACACCCGACGCAATCATACAAGCAAGATTTGGGCTGGTGCCAGTTTGGGCAAAGAGTTTGAATACTGGCTATACAATGATTAATGCAAAAGCCGAAACAATTTTAGAAAAGCCTGCATATAAAGGACTTTTCCGACATCACAGGTGCCTGGTTCCTGCTACCGGTTTTTATGAATGGAGTGGCGAGACATCTCCAAAACAACCGCATTTTTTCACGCTCAACGATAGAAGAATATTTGCCTTCGCAGGCCTTTACACGACGAGGCAAGACGCTGAGGGGCAGGATTTGTCTAGTTTCACCATCATTACTACTACCCCTAATAAGTTAGTGGGTAAAGTTCATGACCGGATGCCGGTAATACTTGAGAAAAACGAAGAAGAACTCTGGCTAAATACTCCGCCAGAGGACGCCGAATCTCTTTTAGGGCTGTTGGACTCTTATCCCACTAGCAAGATGAATGACACGCTAGTCTCAACCGCTGTAAACAGCACATCCGCGAAAAACTCAAAGGAACTCATTACACCAATTAACAGTAAGTAGTCTATTCTTCGAAATATATTTCCGTAAGCGTGTCGGTTGTTGCACGGAAAGGAACCCGTTTGATTATTTCCTGCTCCAAACCAAACATGCGAGATGAATGTACGGAGTATTCACCATATCTATCATTAATAGAGTCGAGGGCCTTAGCTATGCGGATGCGCTTCATGTCATCTGTTTCAAATAGCTGGGGTGGTTGTGGCTCTAACTCACTGAGGTCATAACATGTAACACCTAAGTGTGTCACTTTATAGCCCCTTGGCCTCCCCATAAGTAACTGCATGGCTTTCGAATGGAGGTCTTGTGTAGAATAAAGTACCGTAGAAAACTTCTTCCCCATGTGCCATCCAGGAAAACCTCGGTACCCACACCAGATATGTATACCTTGCGCATACTTTCCTGACTTCCTTAAACGTCTCCCCATCTTCTCACATAATTTCATCATTAACTTACTTAACTCACCCGTATCATCGGTGAATTTATGTAGTGCATATGTCTGACCGTATGTCTGCCTCTTGTAGCTAACGTTGTCCACCTCATAGCCTCTGAGGCGATAGTACCAGTGGTGACCATTTACACTTTGAAATACTTCCTTCCATAACTTCCAAATAGGCGCATCTAGAAACTCAAGTGGAGTATAGATGCCAGCAAACTCGAGCCGGAAAGCGTTTCGCGTGTTTATCCCTGACAGGTCCTGTAGCCGAAGATTGGAATATATCTGGCGTAAGTTCTTGTCCGTGATTACGTCTAGGCCATCAGGCTTATGGAGGGAAGCAGCTAGTTTAGCGAGAAATCTATTTGTGGCTATACCGACGTTGCAGCTAATCCACTCACCAATCTCATCTTGCATTCTTTGTTTAATTTCATAGCCAATATCAATTAGCGATTTATTGTGGATGCCTAGTGTTCCATCGAACTTGATTACTGCTTCATCAATTGAAAGTGGAACGACGTCTGGCGAGTATGAACTGAATATTTTACTAAACGCGCGGTGCACATGGAAATATTTGTCAGGGTCAGGAGGAATAATTATTATGCCGGGAACCAACCTCTTTGCGTCACGTACCCTAAAACCACACTTAACCCCTAATGCTTTTGCTTCTACAGATGGAGATATTACGCACCCCCCTTCTGAGACATTCGCCGCAACACCAATTGGCCTTCCTCTCAACAAAGGATTGGCTTGTTGCTCTGCAGTAGCAAAGGCAGAGTTTAGGTCAATATGCATCGTCAGAGGTGCCGCAGAGTTAATTGGTATATCCATCGTCCATCTCCTTGAGCCACCACTCTAGACTCCTAGTATTGAACTCCAATCGAAAGTACTGCTTGCCCGTATAGACTGAGAAGACATGTATCAACGTCTTGCCCTCCTGAACTGGATGGAGCATGGTAAGTTTTTTTACATAGTAGTATTTGCCCTTCCATTTGATACACCACGGAAGTGCCTTATTCTTCCAGACATCATATATAGTCAATACGCCTACTTTTTCGTTCACTTGCTGTATCATAGTTTCCATAATATACCGAACGTTATACGTACAACAAGTGGCTAATGTTCTGACGTGTGTTACAGTAGACAAAAGAGGATAATATGCATGTCAAGAAAGCCCTTTAAGCAGACTTATGGGCTACCCGAGGAGGAATACGACCGTTTGTACGGCTCCTCTTCCAAGCAAAAACCCATTAGGACAGCAACCAAACGCAAAGTGCTAATACCCTGGTGGATGGCAACAATACTGGTTCTCGCTAGCCTTTATGCCGTAGGCCACGCGTTCCAGTCTCAGATGAGTGAAGTGCCCTCAGAAACATCCACTCAGACACAAACGAATATTCCAGAAAGCACTGACCGCAAGGAACCTACAACAAAGCCTAATCCCCCGTCTCCAGGCGTACAAGCCCCTACCCCGGCGCCAGTCACACATCCTCAGATAATCTCTGTGCCTATACCTACCATTCAGGTGCCGTCTTTCGAAGCGCCCAGCTATACTCCGCCCGACTACAGCAATATAGTACAGCCCAAAACAAAGTACTGTAAGCCCATCTATAACTCTAATCAAGCGGATTGCGTTAACTACCCTAAGCCAGGATATTCTCCGGTCTATTATTAGCATGGCAACAACGTACCCAATACCCAAGAAGTTATATTTAAGTGATAAAAGCCTTGAGGCCAGCATCGAGCTTATTCTGTTCAACTTCAAAGTAAGAAAAGTGGTCGCAAACATTCGGGAGAGATGGCAGGGTGAAATCGAGGAAGTTACTAAACCTAATACCAGAAGTCATCACGAGGTATTTAATTCGATTAAGCAGCTCGCGGCTTCATTTAACCCTCCCCTGTCTGAAGCATGGCAAAACCTCATCTTTGATTATGCTGTGTACGGTGAAGTTTATCCTTTACCAGTGGTAGACATGGAAACAGAATCGGCGCAGGAATTCCTTGCTGCGTACAGCCAACTTTTACGTAAAGTAAATCCGGAAATTGTACCGTTTGAAATAGGAAGAAAAGCTGACAAGATTACAATAACGATACGTGAAAAACTCAGTACTAGTGATGTCAGAAAACTCAATATGCTAATCCGTGCACTCCAAGAAGAGCTTCCTGCTAAACCCAGGTCACAAAGCTCAAACATCAGGCTCATGTCACGATTAATGGACTATCGCCGAGAGGGTTTAGACTTTGAAAGTATCGCTGCTAAGTTGCCAGGCTTCTACGATTCAACCAGTCTTCGAAAAATGGCCAGTCGTGCCAAGCGTTTAGGCCTATAGTGTGACATGAACTCCACTTAAAAGTAGTCACCAATGTATCGTTGCTTATTGAGATAATCAATGGGCAATGGAATCAATAAACCAATATCTCAATGACAATGTTAGCAAACGAGTAGAAGCTATCCGGAAGCCCACAAGCCCTGATGATGCAGACCGAATTGCTGCCTGGCTAGTAGATGCTTTTAAAAGCCCCGTTAGCTACAAGTTCTACTGCAAGGTTGCTTACTGTATTTCTGAACCAAGAATTCAAGAGCTCTTTGTCCAATCCCAGCAAGGAAATAACCCTGGTGGCTTATTCAATTATCTATGTTCAAAAGAGATTAATAGTATCAAGAAAAATAAAGAGACTGAAAATGAAAACTCGTAGAACTGTAATTCTTACCCAGTCTCAAGCAGACATTTTGGCGAGTATAATCATTAACCTAGTAATGGTTCATAATTCTAACGTTTAAATATACAATTGAAATATGCGTAACGCAGTAATATACACAAGAGTATCTACCGACGACCAAGCTAGAAACAACATGAGCCTGCAGGGCCAACGAGACGCATGTGAAGCCTTTGCAGCAGCCAAGTCTATCGCGGTTAATGAGGTATTTGTGGAGGCAGGAGAATCAGCCAAAACGGCTGAGCGTACAAAACTAATTGAGATGATTAACTTCTGTACTAAAAACAAAGATACTATTGATTATGTCATTGTATGGAAAGTTGACCGCCTCGCCAGGCGTGCTGGTGACCACCACGTTATAAAATCTACGTTAAAGAAATATGGAATTACGCTACTTTCAGTCACAGAGCCAATCGAGGATACAGTTACAGGCCGACTTATGGAAACAATTTTGGCAGGTTTCGCTCAATTCGATAATGAAGTCAGGGCTGAGCGTTCTGCAAACGGCATGAAAGCTCGCCTCCAAGAAGGCGGCTGGCCCTTTGTGGCACCAATCGGTTATATGAATTTTAGAGACGTTCTGGGTCGCCCAACTCTCAAAAAGGATGCTCAGTCCAATAATGTCAGAAAACTCCTTTTAAAGTACCTTAATTCGCCAACCAACCTACGTGAACTACATGAATATTCAAAACAGATTGGCATCACGACTAGAAATGGCAAATATATTAGTTATCAGAATATCATTTTAATGCTTAAAAATCCTATATATGCTGGCATTATATCATCAGGCTTATTAGATGTAGCGGTACCTGGCCTGCATGAACCCCTAATCAACGAAGATGAACACTTAGACATACTCAATAAACTACAGGGGAAGAAAAAAGCTATTTCGAGGAGTAAATCGCTTGTGAGCTGGCCTTTACGTGGAGGTTTTATAGAGTGCTTTGACTGTAGTGGAGTTATCACGGGCAGCTCTCCCAGAGGAAACGGCGGTATCTACCATCAATACCACTGTACGAAATGTAGGGCATCGGTAGTCGGACATAAGGTATCAGTACCCCGTGAGAGATTGCATAGGGAATTTGTAGACATACTGCGTAGTATGAATCTATCTCATGAATCGGTTCAAAAACTAGAACAAAGCATCAAATCTCAGTACAAGACAGCTACCTATGAAGCAAGAAAAGATATTCGAAGACTTAACTCTGAATTAGAAAAGTTAGAAAAAAAGAGAGAAAAGATTATAGACCTTCTTATCGATGGGCAATTGGATGTAAAGGAAAAGGAAGATGCATGTAGAACAATTGACTCTCAAATAACTCAAATCAAACTGGACTTAAGCGAAAAGAATAGCAGTACCTTGGATGAGGAAACTCTATTAGATTTTAGTCTTAGCTTTCTTACTAAATTGGATAAGATATGGGAGTCATGTGGCGTAGAGGACGCACAAAGGTTCCAACAAGTCCTTTTCCCTAAGGGTTTAAAGTATGATTTTGTGAAGGGGTTTCGAACCCCAGAATTTAACCATTATATAAGCAAAATCGGCACTACAGCCGAAGGAATTTCAAATTTGGTGGGCCCGGCTGGACTCGAACCAGCGACCAATCGGTTATGAGCCGACTGCTCTAACCACTGAGCTACGGGCCCGAAATAATTTTGGACTAGCTTAATATAGCGGATTTACACCTATAAATAAAGCCAAACCAAAAAGGCCCCGAGGGGCCTTTGGCTAACTTCTAAAAGGCTTAGCCCTTCTTGAGGATTGGCAAACCGGTTCGAGTGTTTTCGATTACGATGTAACCAGCTGGTAGTTCGTCGATAGCACCTTCTTTTTCTTCTTTAGCGAAGAAGTAAATAGTCTGCTGGCGGCCACCCTTAAGGGTTACGTCGCGTTTGTGTAAGAGGTAAGTTTGACCTCGTGAGTTTGTGTGCTGATATGCCATTGTTCTCTCCTTAATTATTCTTATGTTTAACAGGTTACGAAACTGTTATACCTTTGTCAATAGGTTGGGCCAGGTTAGAGCGCGCGCTGCAAACCGCCTACGTGGCTTATTCGCTGCCACGTGCGCGCCACAACAGCACCCAGGCCGGCAATCAAAACGAAGAACGAAACCATCCCGCCAAGTATTGGCAGAAGCTCGATTACTCCTGTTAGAGTAAGTCCCACCAGTAGTGGCAATAAGTTTGCCGCTGGCGTGTGACGCTTTTTGTCGTCGCCTTTAATAACCCATCGACCCACCAATAAAGCTACAAAAATATGTGCAATTATTAGGAGTGCAATATAAATCATAAATCCTATAGCCGCGAGCGGAATACCAACTAGTGTTACAAGAGTCATAATCAATACGACTGGCACAATCACCAAAAAGCCAAAGCCAGCAAGCAACGACTGGGCTGGTTTTTGCTTCACAAAGTCAGCCGTGGCAATTACGCTTTTGGGCGCCAAGAACAGCATAACGAGGCCAAGAATGAAGCTCGAGATGAGCCCAAAGAGTACGCCCGAAGCCCGATCGACTAAATCATTCTTGGGCTTTTTGGGCTGCCCCACCTGCGTAATGGCACCTTCGATGTTTTGATCGTTTACGATGTCTATTTGTGCCCCTTGGCTATAGCGCAAATCGCCAGCAATCGTAGCGTCTTTACCAACCTTAATACTACTGGCTTCAATGCGAGCTGAAGAGCCAACCTTAGCATTTAACTCGGCTGTAGAGGCAGCAATGTATACGCCTTGGCCGACTTGGCCGCCGATATTGGCTTCGGACGAAGCAGAAAGCAAGCTGCCAGACAGTTTTGCATCTTTACCAAACGTAACGTCCGATGCCGCCACGTAGGCCGACCCAGCACTGCCGTTCATCTCCACGCTGCCCGCCGCAACGTGCATATTGCCGCTCACAACGCCGTCTATGCGTGCTTTTCCAGCCGCAATGTAGACACTGCCATTCACAGTACCATTTAGCACAAAGTCCTCAGCGGCCACTATTACGTCGCCGTTCACAACTCCATCAATCCGCACTGTGCTGGCTGCTCGCACATACAAGCCGCTGTGCACTTGGTCCTTCTCTATGCGCTGCGTGCTCGATTCTTTCGTGGCGGCCTTCGCTGGTACGCCGCTCATTAAGGCTACTGCGCCCACAAGCAGCGACAAAGCCACCGCACCCAATAGTTTCTTCATACACACCTCCTTGATACGTCCAGTTTAAACGCTGTCGCACTATATTAGCAACAAAAAAACACCCCGAAGGGTGCTTTTTTGTTGTGTCTGCTAAATGCTTAGCGATCTACGCGTGGCTTAGCTTCTGAAACAATGATGGTTCGTCCATCAACTTCTTTGTTGTTAAGAAGTTCGACTGCTTTTTGAGCTTCTTCGTCAGTTGACATTTCAACAAAACCAAAGCCTCTTGATCGGCCAGTCATTTTGTCGAGCACTACGTTTGCAGACTCAACCGTACCAGCTTCGGCAAAGATTTCACCGAGTTGCTGATCGTTCACAGCCCATGGCAATCCGCCAACAAATAATTTTTTCATACTTACTCCTTTGAACCCTACCAGCGAACGCCTGTAAGGACCATAGGAGACTTACGAAAACGAGAACTGTGTAGAACAAGTTACTTATATTGTGTGCACAGCATACCATGTAATCGAAAAACTAGCAATGGTAAGCCAAGAGTTATTTTGTAAGATATCACAATTTCTAGGCTCCCCTTTTGATTCCCTTATGCTTGCGGGCCATCAACTGCTATGCGAAGCTAGCCTCATAATCAGTTAAGGAGAAAACATGGCAACTATCGAATTCTACGACGTTAAGCTACGAGAAAAAGTTCAGATTGACGAAAGTAACGTAACCCGTCGCAAGTACGAAAGAACAACTAAGAGTGGCAGCACCCAGGTGCGTTATGCATTGCGTGCAAACAACAACGGCACAAACCTAACTAAGTTTGTCTCGCAAGCTGACTACATGGCGCTGAACGTTCCAGAAGAAAACTAGAAGATATTCTAGATATAAATAAAACGCCCTGCATTGAAGCGGGGTGTTTTTTAATAGCATTACGACTTAAGTGTTGACAAGTTCGCAAGCTGTTCGCTATAATACAGCTAACTTAGAAGGAGGGTACATGAACACTGCTTTAACAAAAAAACAACGTCGCATGCTAGACTATGTGACCGGCTTTATTGAGCAAAAGGGCTACTCGCCCAGCTATCGCGAGATAGCTACAGGACTAAAGCTAAGCTCTGTTGCGACCGTAGCACAACACATTGATTCGCTTGTGGCAAAAGGTTTGCTGACAAAAGGCAATAACTCTGCTCGCTCGCTTATGCCGGTCGAAGACGTACAGGCCGGAATTGAAATGCCTGGTGTAGCACTCCCTATTCTGGGACGCATTGCCGCAGGTAGCCCAATTGAAGCCATGGAAGGCCAAACCGAAACCCTAGAAGTTCCACCATTCATGGTTGGTCGTAAAAATTCCTACGTACTGCAAGTAAAAGGCCAGAGTATGGTCGATGAAGGCATTAACGACGGTGATTACGTCGTAGTACAGGAGCAAGAAGTTGCGACCAACGGCCAACTCGTTGTTGCCCTCGTTAACAACTCCGAAGCTACACTGAAGCGTTATTACAAAGAAGCACGACGCATTCGCCTGCAGCCATCCAATGCAGCTATGGAGCCTATCTACGTAGAACCGGGCACACCGCTAAAGATCCAAGGTATTGTGATCGGTTTAATCCGCAAATACTAAGCCCACACAAAAACCTAAACCTCTACTTCGTTTCTGCCCGGGTTATCCTAATTTAAGGCCAAGGGCTACTTGAGTGCGCGAGCGGCACTAATGCCAACCTTGAACACGTACAGGTTCGCGAGAGCACCAGCGTAGGCAGCCACAAAATACCCAAGTGCAGATGCAGCATCCGAACTAATTGCAGATAAAAACTGGCCAAAAAGCCCAAGCCACATAGGCCACAGTGCGCGCAACGAAATCATCAAAACAATAAGCAGCCCGATAATAATAGCTGCCCTTATCAGCGGAATACGGAGGCGCTCTTTTGAGTTACCACGATTGGTGTATTCTTTTTCTACCTTTACTCCATTGCGGGCGTTAATGTAGCTATTAGCCATAGACCAAACAGCCGTGTAGGCTGCTAGGCCAACCGCACTCCAGAAGATAACGATCACAATCGTGTTAACCGTTCCTATGCCGCTAAAATCACTAATCTGATCTCCCAACGTCTGGCGCAGTATGCTCTCGTTGATGTTGGTTTGGCCAGTCAACTTGGCTACGATATCCACGTAGTAGGTCAGCACAAAACCGAACGAGACTAGTAAAGTCGCACTAATAAACTGCAAATACGAGACTGCAAAGAGCTTCTTCATTGACTTCCTATTGACCAGTCCTCACGCTCAAACTTACGGCCGTTGACCTAGAAGCATCACTGTTGCCAGTTACTACCACCGTAACCTCTTTACTGTCTTTGGTGTAGGTAGTAGTTGTGATTGCCCCGAAGGTGATACTACTATTCGCCTTTTCCTGCCAGCCTTCGTTCTTCAGCTGTTTGCTGTAATATGCCTTTACAGCGTCTGGCGAATCATTGGTGCTCAACGTGACGTTATATGAATTCTTGGCTAGGCTTGCCGAAAAACGTATCGTTGATGGCTGATACACCGGCACATCGCCCGGGAAACCGTCTGGCAACTTTTGGGATGTTGATAGTGTAGACTTCTTTTTATCATCTGTAATCGTTACAGAGCCATTTTTACTATCAACCTTGGCTTTGCCACCCGTAAGGGCTGAGAGGCCTCCCTCCACAAAGCGGTTAGCCAATAACCCGGTCAATATAGTCCCTACGATGCCCATCAACACCAGAGCACCGACTACAATCAAAACGATTTTGAGCGTGTTTGTTTGCTTTGCACCACCGGTAGACTTGGTAGTTTGTTTCGTTGATTCAACTGCCAGTGTTGGCTTCGCAGCTGGTGGACGTATAGCCTCAACCGACCGAGTTGGCTTAGGGTTTGATGACTTATTCTCTGCCATGTTATTTGATGATGTTAATCGTACCAACCAGTGGCAACGGCTTCATTTCGCCATTGAGCGCGTTCATAATGCCCATCACTGCAAAGACGATACCAACAATACCTGGCACCATCCACAGGAAGAAACCGCCAAAGAAGAACAGGATTCCACCTAAGAAACCTGTTACGATGTTGAGTACGATAACCGTAAGCAACAACACAAGGCCTTGATTGGCATGATACATTGCGAACTTTGAGTCTTTATTGGTGATCATTGGGATAAAAAAGATAATGTACGCCAATGCCGCCATTGTTTTAAGGTTTTGATCTTTTTCTACACCTGCTTTTGATTCTTGCTTAGCCATAATTCACCCTCTAATTAATTGTTATGCTTTCTTTGATAATAATACGGCGCAGAACAAGGTGCAAGTTAAGGCTGTCTTTTCAGGTACTCAGGAACAGGAAGATGGGCGAATTCTGGCAGCAGATTTTTGCCATAAATAAATCGCGAAAAGGCCTCAGCCTCGTACTTGGCACCGTTTAATGCATGATGGGGCTTTGGTTCGGGTGGGATACCAACATAAGCAAATGTAGTATCAGCACTCAGACGCGTAAGCCCCTTCTCCATTGGTGGCTTAATTCCCCTACTTAAGTGGTGAGCGTAAGACAAAGAATGCAAATCAATCGTGCGAAATCCAAACGGCATAGGCTGCTGGTAGGCAAACTGGCTCTTAAATGCAAAGTCATGCTTTAGGCCATGACGCTCAGCAGCGTAACTAAGTGCTGCTAAGTCTAGCCAAACCACGTTCTCGCCAGCTAAGGTAATTTCATCAAACTGCTTTGCCCAGTCAAAGAACGACTGGACCATCTCGCCTTCACTTGGTTTGGTCTTGTCGTGAACTTCTTCCATGCTAAAACCGCAGTAGGCAATAGCCGACTCGTCAACTTCTGCGCCCTCGAAAACATAGCATTCTTGGTAAAATGTTTTGCTGGGGTCGTGAAAGTTAACCGCACCAATGCTTAACAGTGAGTTCTTTTTGGGGTCAATTCCGCTGGCTTCAACATCTATTACAATCATAGAGATAGTATAGCTGAGTAAAGTGGCAAAAGGTAGAAGCCCCCGGCGAACGAATCGTCGGGGGCTTTAGTGGATACAGACAAGAGGGGCTCTATCGGGCCAACTGAGCGGCCACCCACTCTTCACGAGTGAGCTCGGTCAACACGTGATCGACCCATTGGCCGTCACGGAAGTACTCGGCGCGCCAGCGGCCAACTTCGCGCAGACCAATTCGAGCCTGAGCGCTAGCCGAGGCCACGTTCGGCGCCAAGTAGCCGGACTTGAGCTTGCGCAGCGGCGTCTGCGTGAACACGTAATGTGCCACCAGTTGCGCCACCTCGGTGGTGATGCCCCTGCCCCACAGCTCAGACCGGCCGATGAAGATACCAACCGTTCCGTGACCGTTCTTCCAGTCAATGGCATCGATACCAATCATGCCGATGCACTTGCCGTCGACCTCGATGGTCCAACCTAGCGTGTTTCGGTCTGTGGCTCGCGCCTCGATCCACTCCAACTCGCGAGTGATGCTCAGTGGCTCTTGGCGCACCAGGTACTTTGTGACCTTAGTGTCTGCCAGCATCTGTATGAACAGATGAGCATCCTGCTGAGTGTGGGGTCGAAGCTTGCACTTCTTGCCCTCAATCACAGGTCCGTACATAAACAGTACGTTCTTTCTTGTTCAGCCCCTGTCTAGGGCTAGGTGAAGCCGAATTACTCCACCGGAGTGGGCTTTTGATTGCTTTACTATGTCGTTATAAAGTACGTCAAAAGCCCACCTCGATAGATAACTCATATAGGACTGTGGGCGGGGGATTCCTCCTATCCCCCGCCCTTCCTATGTCAGTCCAAATGTTCTCCAATTTCCCGTGTCACCATCTCGGCGTAGCAACCACCCAAAGCCAACAGCTCGTGGTGGGAACCAGCCTCGACAATGCGACCATCTTCCATGTAGTAGACCACGTCGGCCGACTCCACGGTGCTCAAACGGTGAGCAATGACCACAATGGTGGCATGACGGGACCGGATCATCTCGTCCACGGTGGACTTCACGAAGTCCTGCGAACGAGCGTCCAGGGCGCTGGTTGCTTCATCGAGAATCAGCAACTTGGGGCGGCGCAGCAATGCGCGGGCGATCGCCACACGTTGCTTCTGGCCGCCGCTCAAACGCACACCATTCTCGCCCACCTGGCTGGCGTAGCCGAGCGGCAACTTAGCGATAAACTCATCAGCATGAGCCCGCTTAGCTGCTTCGTGCACCTCCTCATCACTCGCCTGAGCATTGCCCATGCGAATGTTTTCGGCGATGCTGCCGTCAATCAACTGCACATCTTGCGACACAACAGTGACCATCTGCTGGCGCAGGTAGTCGTAGTCGAAGTCTCGCAGGTCGATGCCGTCCAAAAGAACCGCCCCTTCAGTAGGGTCAGCCTCTCGGGCGAGCAGTGCCGCCACCGTCGACTTGCCGGCCCCGGAGGGACCAACGAGTGCAATGGTAGTGTTCGGCTCAACGACCAAATCCAACTCCTTCAGAGTCGGCACACAGTTGCCAGGATGGGTGAATCCCATTCGACGCAGCTCGATCTTCCCTTCTGCCACAGTGGGCTGCTGGGGTCGTTCGGGCTGGCGCACACTCGGCACAGTTTCAAAGAGCTCAATATACTCATTGAGCGCCTGACTGCCGTCCGAGATGGCGCGCTGCACATCACGGAACTGGTAGAGGTTGATCAGAATCCGCCTCAGCCAGTCGATGACCAGCACCACTGTGCCAACCGTAGCAGCACCCTGAGGACCGTTGTGAAGCAAGGCCAACAAGGCATACATGCCCAAGAAGGCAGCCATCAGCACGTACTCGGGACGACGCTGATAACGACGCCAAGCACGGTTGCGCTCAATGTCGTCTTCGGCGTAGCCATCGAGAATTGACTGATAACGCTGTGCGAAGCTGGCCTCGACCCCGAATTGCTTCAGAGTACGCGACTTAGCCGACAGCTCGGTGCCTCGGGTGTGCATGTCCTTCCAGGCTCGATGCCCGGCTTCGTCGATCGGCTTGATGTAGCGTCCGTTGTAGGCCATGACAGCCACGAACAGACCCACCACAACAGCGCCAAACAGTGCGAAGATCGGACCAAAGAGCAGCAGAGCGACAAGCGTGAGCACAATCCGAATCACCACCGGCAAGCCATTGTAAATGACTCGATCCGTGAGGTTGTCGATTCGGTTGAGGTTCTTGGCGATCAGGGATTCCTTTTCACCAGTACCGTGCTCAAGGTGCCACGCCACATCCATGCTCATTTGCTTTGCCTGGCCGAAGCCAAGCAGCATGACATATTGATGCCACGCCGCAACGTGCCGAGTGTGGTTCATGGTGTTGGCAACAATGCGCACCACCACGTCGATGGCCAACATCGTCAAGACGATGCCCAGCAGGTAGCTGAGGCTCTTGCCCTGAGTAATGCCGTCCACGAAGTACTTCACCGGGTAAATCTGGATGATCTCCAGCATCTCGGTGATGACAAGCCAAAACAGCGCCTTCTTGGCGTCTTGTTTGACCTGCTGCACCTTCTCGTTTCCACCTGGCTCTTTGGCGATCAAGCCAACCAGATGAAACAACTTACGGATTGCACCCAGCATGGGCGCTCCTTTCGGGTTGGATCGGGGTATTAGTATGTGAGAACTATTGGATTGTTAAAGAACACAACTTGATAGCAAAATTCCTATCAAAAAAGCTCGGACTGCGCCGAGCTCAAGCTGTGTTCAAAAAGAATCCAACAATTAACGAACTTAGCGCAGCACCGCTCGCATTTCTTCTACAAGAAACGCGCGATTTAGTCGCGGCTGATGCTGTGTATTAATCGACATAGTGAAAACACTATACACGATAACAATGAAGCTGTCAAGAGTTCTTATGCTTGTTTTCAGCTTTTTATCAGGCTGGCCTGGTGATATGATAGATGTATGACAAAAGCTAACCAATACGACGATCCGAATTTTAACTACGTAGACTACTGGAATGGGCGAGACTACGAGAACGCCGCCGAAGAACTGGCACTCAACATGCTGCTGGGTACTTCGACATTCGATCGTGCTGCCGACGTAGGTGGTGGTTTTGGCCGCCTTGCCAAACTCCTACGCTCGTATGCCAAAGATGTCACAATCGTTGAGCCATCTAAACAGCAACGTGACAGAGGCAAGAAATTCATTGGTGACCTAAAAAACGTCACTTTTAAAGATGGTCAGGGAGACAAGCTGCCTTTCAAAGATGGTGAGCTGAATCTCATCACCATGATCCGCGTGATGCACCACTTGCCCGACCCCAAGCCTACGTTCAAAGAACTCCACCGAGTTCTCACTGCTGACGGCACTCTAGTGCTGGAAGTTGCAAACTCCCTACACTTTAAGTCACGCATCAAGGCAGCATTAAAGCTCAAGCGCGTACCAAAAGATCCAGTTGAACGTCGCAGCGAAGCAAATCTACAGCGAGAATCAATTGCCTTCGTCAACCACCATCCAAAAGTCGTCAATGATCAGCTTGAAGCTGCTGGCTTTGCGGTTGAAAAGATCTTATCAGTTTCAAATCTACGTTCACCTGGACTCAAGAAAGTACTGCCAGAGAAGGCCATGATTCGAATTGAGCGCGTCTTGCAACCCGCGCTGGCCAAATTCTACTTTGGCCCCAGTGTATTCTTCAAAGTTCGCAAAAAGTAAGCTATATCTTTCTACTGTCGTAAGCCCAGTGCAGTAAAGCCTGTCTTTGACGCGGGCGGCAGTTTTGATCTCCTGGGCTGCAGTTTTTCTTTATCTGTGCAATGTGGCGGCGCATCGCCTTCCAGCGTTTTATTTGCCGAGCATCTTCGTCGGCTATTCTTCTGCCCATATAGTAACGGCAATACCACTGGAACCATCCCCTTGGGTCTTCGGGGTAGATCCACCCCCTTCTTTGCCATTCATTGAGCGACTGACTGGCGCCTACACCAAAGTAATTTAGCTTCGGGTCAGCCTGATTCGCAGCCAACTTCGCACCTTTAAACCAATCTTTAGGAAATTCTTCGGTGCAGTCACGCATGTAGCGCCCATTAAACACGCCAAGTGCTAGCATTTGTTTTGGCGTGAGTTCAGGACGAAACCCAGGGTCAAAACTTTTGCCCATCGGGGCAACGCATTCATAGCTATAGCCCTGTTGCATCTTATCGTGCACGGTAATGATATGGCTCTTCATAACAATATGATAGCATGCGGGCTGTTTGGTATCAGTTTGAAGCGGGTTATAATGGTTATGTATGAAAGAAGAATCTCTAAGTTATGGCATTGTTGGTGGTGGCGCAATTGGCCAGGCGTTAGCACTTGCGCTGCAGCCTGCCCAGCGCCAAGTACTGATTTGGGATAAAGAGCCGGCTAAGTCCAATACAGAAAGCTTGCAAACTCTAAGTCAAAGATCACAGGTCATTATCTTGGCCGTTCCCTCCTTCGCCGTACGTACTGTATTGCGCGACATAAAAAAGCTTATCCCTCAGGGTAGCTGCGTGCTCACACTGGCAAAAGGCGTAGAACCTGGCTTTGTAACAATGAGTGAAGTGCTCGAAGAAGAGCTAGGAGACAAACACACTTTCGGCGTAATATGCGGTCCGATGCTGGCGGAAGATATTACGAAAGGCCTGGGCGGTAGCGGCATACTGGCACTGAGCGATAAGCATGCTGCTGCCAACGCCATCGTTAAAGACTTTGAGCGAGGTGGATTGCACCTGAGTAGTTCTCCAACGCTAGAGGCAACCTGCTTAAGTGGAGTGCTGAAGAATATTTATTCCCTTGGCCTCGGTATGCTCGATGGCCTTGACGCTGGCACAAACCGCAAGGCTGCTTTGACGGTGCAAAGCCTAGAAGAAATGCGCCAAATCATGATTCAAGTTGGCAACCACGACGAATACGTTGTGTATGAACTGTGTGGCTTAGGTGATCTCTTGGCAACTGGCTGGGGTAAAAGCTCGCGCAATCGGCAAACTGGCCAGACCATTGCAGATGGCAAAAGGCTCGATTTAAACAGTGAGGGGCTCAATAGCCTGCGCGAAATTGACGGGGTTTTAGAGCCAGCCGACTTTCCTATTATCAACTGCCTGCACCACATCGTGCTCAATAACGCAGCAGCGGAGCAATTACTTGAAGTTATACGATAAAAAACCCCTATTCGTGCTCGACGTTGGTACTACCAATATTAGGGTGGTTGTATTCGACAATAATCTGCAAGAACTCTACAGTCACGAGCAGCCAACTCACACCGCTTCGCCCCACCCTGGCTGGCTGCAGCAGGATCCTATGGAAATACTTGAAACCTGCAAAGACCTCATAAAAAAGGCCGAGCAACACATTGGTGGCGAGTCGGCCAAGATTGGAATAGCTAATCAACGTGAAAGCGTATTGGCCTGGAGTAGAGAAACCGGAAAACCGCTCTCTGAGCTCATTCTGTGGAGCGATAAGCGGACATTAAGCTACTGTGAGCAGCTAAAGCGCCAAGGCAAAGAAGAAATCATTCGCTATAAAACAGGCCTTACTCTTACGCCCTACTCTTCGGCTTCAAAAATCCACTGGCTCCTGAGCAATATTACCATCAAAGACTATCATGACTTGGCTGTCGGTACTCTGGATAGCTGGCTGGTCTATAAACTTACCGGCAACTTCTACACCGACTACACCAACGCCTGCCGCACTATGCTCTACAACATCCATACCGAGCACTGGGACAAAGAGCTATTGGAGTTATTCGGCGTAAGCGAAAGCATATTGCCTAAAGTTACCCGCTCACGTTTTGACTTCGGCACATACGCTACAGCCTCGACCCACATGTCGCACCATATTGCAGCGGTAGTTGGTGACCAACAGGCCAGCATGTATGCCGCGGGTACCAAGCCTGGCACCACTAAGATAACCTATGGCACGGGTATCTTCCCCATGCGCATCATCGGCAAAAACTTCCGCCTGAAAGAGGGCTATTTAACGACCCTAGCTATTGGCAAAGATGGTGAGCCTGTCTATGCCCTAGAGGGCAAGGTAGAAAACGCTGCACCAAGAGTATCAAAAGTCTTTGGCATAAATAAACCTGCCTTTGATAAGCTCATGATCACACTGGCACACGAAGCCGCAGACACCGTGGCCGGTCTTGTAGGCAAAGGACAAGTGGTCTATGTCGATGGCGGCATCAGCCAAAACGATGACATTTTAGCCGAGCAAGAACGGCTCAACCATATACGAATCAAAAGACTCAGCACGTATCACGGCACCGCTCTTGGCGTTGCCGCTTTAATTAGAGACTTTTAAAAGCTTCACGATGTCTTTGTAGCAAGCCACACACAAATGATATTTTTTCGTTTGTGAGCGAGCATTGGGCGGCCCAAATAAAATCGCCCCATATGCCCGTAGCTCTTTACCACACTTGTCGCATTTTGGGGCGATTGCCATAACCTTGAGTCCTCTTTTAGGCGTGCTTTGGACCAACGTACTCGGCCTTACCAAAGCCAAGCATCAGCGCGCCGATAACGTTGAATAGCCAGAGGCCAACGACACCAAAGGTAGTGCTCTTACCAAAGTGTTTTGCCAAATCAATGGCTAAAATAATTGTTACCACAAAGTTGACCACAGGAATGAAGAGCAGCAAGAAACCCCAACCGTTTCGACCAGCAATCTTAAACAATGTGTAAGTATTGTAGAAAGGAACTAATACCTTCCAGCCTTCTTCACCGGCTTTTTCAAAGATTTTCCAGCCAGCTACAATCATTAGTACTAAAAACCCGAAGTACAATAATGACAGAATTCCGCCACCTGCTACCAAGGCAGTAACGTCGCCGGTACTTGGTTGATATGATACAGCTTCCATGTATAAGTTCTCCGTTATACCTATATAATACACTCTCTTAGCTAGCCGCTGTCAAATTATGCAGCGAGATAATCTGCGACCCACCAGTCCGACACTTCGCGCATAAATTCTGCGACCTCACCATGAGCCTTCGAGAGCCGAAAGTCTTCGAATGCCTGCCTGGAATCAAACTCTGCCTCCTCGCAAATGATGTGGCCTTTGCGTGTATCTATTGACCAGTTGACATGCCAGCTTAATAAGCCTGCGTGACCCTTGCCAAGCTGAATAAGAAGTTCAAACGCCTTCTGCCGTTCGGCCTCGGTAGTATCTTCGTGCAACTTAAATAAGACTATGTGTCGATATACTGTCATGCCTAGAGTGCCAAGAATGGGGCGATAGAGGCCACAAGAAAGAAGGCCAGAATGATGTAAATTATTATCGTCTGCATCACCTTAGTATAGCAAAAAGTCGGCCACCTGGACCGACTTCTTTGTATACTAAAGCGCTTCCTAGACTTTTCGTACGTCTTTGCCGTGAACAACGAGAGCGTAAAGAACCAGTACGTTCACCGTAATCAGCATGATAGTCCAAACAGGGTACGCTGTTACGTAGGTCATGTTAGCCACAAGTGCGAGTGATGTCAGTACAACTGCCACAATTCGACCGAATGCGTTACCAGTAGTAACCGAGTAGCCTGCCGCAATCAGTAAGAGACCGCCGATCAGGTGCACCCAGCCCCACGCGGTAACGTCTACTACGACTGCACGCGCCGAAGTTACTAATAGAAAACTATTGTTCAATAACGCACCCAAACCATAAAGTGCCTGCACTGCGCCAGCCACCATTAATACTACTCCGGCGAATAGAACCCAGCCTACCCATCCAGATACTTTAGCCTCAGCTTTGCTTTCAGCCATATGTCCTCCTAATAATTAATGTCCTAATGCTAGGATGGTATTTTCAGCTTGTCGTGTCAATATTACCAGACGTATCATGTATCCAAATTCAAGCACAGTTTTTTGTATACTTGCCAAATAACACCAACAGGCCTAGCATTAAAGTGTAATCAAGGAAAACATTATGGGCTGCTTATTCGCATTAATCATCATGCTGTCTCCCCGATTCGGCATAATCTTACTCTGGGCATTTACCGACATTGTGGCGCGAGCCTATAACGGCATCATCTTGCCATTGCTCGGCCTGGTCTTTGCTCCTTGGACTACTTTGTTCTATATGCTGGTTGCCTCTACTGGCAAAGTAAACTTTGGTGGCTGGTTGTTCGTTGGCATCGGCGTTCTGATGGACATGGCAAACTATGCCCAGTCATACACTGTCCGCGGTCAGACCCCTTACTACAAAGTAAAAGACTAGCCTTGCTACAACACTCTCAGTACTGCTAAGGCGCCAAAAACTATTGGCAGCATAATGGCTGCTACGATGATGATAGCCCAAATCAATTTTTGTCGATTTGGCGATGGAGACGAAGCGGCTTCTGACTGATTCTCCAGCTTGTCAGCGTGCGTATGTGCTACTTTAGCCTCGTGTTTTTTGTGCGATGAAATGCTCATACTACTCCTAAAAACTCTTAACGCTTTCCATGTACTTAAGGTGTTTTTCCTTTTCTTTCAGGAAGTCACTGAAGTCGAATTTATCGCGCTCCATTATCTCCCCTGTCTTCATTGCGCCAATATAGTGCGGCATAATCACATAGTGTGCCCCGGCCTCGTACATATCGGCTGCGTGGTCAATTTCATCACTGGTTACCACCACAATTGTGCGCGCGCCTGGCTCTTTGGCCTTTTCAATAATGAGCAAATTAGTGGCTGGGTCGGTAATGGTCGAGATTACCAGCTTGGCTGTATTAACACCGATTTCTTCTAGCAAATCCGTGCTGCCAGCATCACCGTACTTATGCGGCACATCCATGGCCGTCAGCTGATCAATCGCCACAGGGTCATAATCAACGACTAACACTTTGCGGCCGTTTTTTCTGACCGACTGCAAGAACCGCTTACCTGAGCTACGAAAACCAAAGACGATGATATCCCACTTTTCGTTATTGACCCGATGATTCTTTACAATTGAGCGTTCGAAAATCGACAGTGGTCCACCCAATTTATCGAGCAGCCAGTCTGAATACATAATCATGTACGATGACAGGGCGATCGTAACAATAGCCACGAAGGTAACCAACGAGACTACTGAGCCTTCCACCTTGCCAAGGTTTTGCCCAAGAACGACTAATATGAGTGAAAACTCACTAATCTGAGCCACGGCCAAGCCAGCCTTGAAGCTGGTTTTTTTACTGTAGCGCATCGAGCCCATTAAGCTCATTACGATGATCGGATTGCCAATGAGCACAAGCAGCGAGAACAATATTCCCGGAACAATAATTGCACCCAGGTCGGACGGCTGGAGTTTTGCACCTAGCAGAATGAAGAACACAATCAAAAAGAAGTCTCTAAGCGGCTTGAACTTCGAGCTAATTTCTAGACTATAGGGCGAACTTGCCAGCATCACACCGGCGAACAAAGCACCTATCTCGACTGACAAACCTACCCACTTCATGAGGGCTGCGATACTAAAGCCCCAGGCCAATGCGAACAAGAAAAGGAACTCCTGCGAGGTAGCCAAAAGGCGATTCAGGGTTGGCAAAACAAACTTCGTAAAGAGGAGGAAAACTACTACTGCCACAGCAGCGATAAAACCTAGCTTAGTCAGTGACTGGCCAAGATCGCCACCTTTAGAAACCGCCACGAGCAGCACGAGTATAATCGCTGCAACGATATCTTGTACAAGCAAAAAGCCAATGGAAACTTTACCATGCAAATGGTTGAGTTCTTTCTTGTCAGAGAGTAATTTGAGTACAATAATCGTACTACTGAAGGTCAGTGCAGCCGCAATAAATGCCGCTGTAATGAGCGGGAAGCCCAGTACGGTTGCTAGGCCTATGCCAATCGCAAAGGTAAAAACGATTTGCCCAATGCCGGTAATCAGCGCTATCTTACCGACATCCTTGACGACCCGAGGGTTTAAGCCCAGGCCGATAATGAAAAGAAGCAATGCTACACCAATAGACGAAAACAGTTCCAATGTTTCTTTGGACTGCAGTAGGTTTAAGAAATACGGCCCCACAATCAAGCCAGTAATAATATAGGCAATAATGAGCGGTTGCTTCAGCGCATGCAGAATGCCTGCAACTGCCACGGCCACGGCCAATATCATACCTATTTCAGCAAATGTTCCCTGCATAATCTATATCATACCATAGCTGTTATGGTGTTATCGTCAGAGTCTCTTCACGAACAAGGCTCTTTTTGCTGCCCACCTGAGCAATTGCTTGCACCAACCACGTGCCCGAACTCAAGCCCTTAGTAGAAGCATTCCAGTACGAGTTGATACTCGATGACGGATCAGCGTTGTCACTGAGCGTAACGCTTTGATTGGTAAGTGTGTTAATGGCCCGCACCGCACAGCTAGCATTCACATAATAACTCGAGCAGGTTGAGTTCATTTCTGGACGCAACGCCCCACTCACTGCAGCCAGGCTAATCGTGTGTGTATTGAGCACATGTCCAAGCGGCGCGGCTAGCGACACGAGCTTCAGGGCCTCATAGGTATTTAGGCGTCCGTAGCCATAGCGTGTCGTAAAGTTTTGGCCACTCATGCCCGCCACCTTTGTTGCCGAACTCGTTAGCGCACTTTTTACTTGAGCAGGCGTGAGCGTTGAGTTTTGCGATAACAGCAACGCAGCTGCTCCGGCCACAATCGGCGATGAAAATGACGTGCCACTAAATCCACAGACGTAGCGGGCTGTCGGGTTCGCAACCGACCAAGCCGTAGAGCAAATCGAACTTGTGCCCGGTGCTACGAGCGCTAGATTGGCGCCGTAGTTCGAAAAGCTTGCTCGATTGTCCGAGCTGTCAGTCGCCCCAACAGCTATTACGCCAGCATAGTTTGCTGGATAGGATAGTTGTGCGAGGCCATCATTGCCGGCTGCAGCTACCACCACCAGTCCTTGGCTCAGCGCATAGCTAATCTGCTCGGCCACAACTGGATCATCGCCATCCGAACCAAGGCTCATATTTATTACCTTCGCACCATGGTCAGCTGCATAGCGGATAGCCTGTGCTACCGAAGCCGTGTAGCCATCCCCCGCGTCACTCAGTGCCTGAATTGGCAGAATCTTTGACTTCCAAGACATTCCGGCGACACCCTGCGAATTACTTGATTCTGCGCCTATTAAGCCGGCTACAAATGTACCATGAGTTGCTGACGTATCGGCAGGACTCGTTTCGCCAGCCTGAACGCTGTTGTCGTCGGCACTAAAGTCCCAGCCCGTATGATTATCTACAAAGCCATCGCCGTCATCGTCGATGTTGTTGCACGATTTATCAAGCGCAAGGTTACGGCTCGTACAGTTCGGTTCTGCACCCTCCAATTCAGTACTGCCCTGTTCTCCGCTATTCGTCTGCCACTGACCATCTAGGTCTTCGTGCTGAAGGGCAAAGCCCGTATCAATTACTGCAACAACGACAGATTCCTCGCCCATGGTGTTGTTCCAGGCAGGCAGAGCATTCACCTTACTTAAGTGCCATTGATTGTTGTAAAAGGTATCGTTTGGCGTTAATAAAGCCCGGTATCGTCGCTGTTCGAACAGCTGAGTTCCTTCAACGGCCACGAGCCCCGACTTATTCGTACTGTATACGTTGAGGGCGCTAATGTATTCCAGCCTGCTTGCCGACAAATCATTTTTTTCTAGAAAGGCCCGTTTAGCCGCTTCGGTCGAGAATCTCACCAAAGCTGGGGCGGTCTGAGAGCCAGTTTGCGCTAGGTTTGCCTGAGGCTGCGCTGTACCGCTCAAGGGTTTCTGTGGTTCTGTAGAATTCTTGTTGCCACCCTGGTCAACTCGCTCTATACGAGCCGGTACATGCCGCGCAACTCCGCCATTCGACCCTGTGTCGCGCTGCATAGCAAAAAAGCCGACCGCGCCAATCGCTATACTTAAGAACACTAAACTGAATAATACTTTTTTCATTTTTGTTTTAATGCTTACGCTAAGGATAGCGTAACCTGGTCAGGTATTCAAGTCTGCTTAGACTTTTCCGTAAAAACCTTCGAGTAATTTGTAGACGATGTAGGCTGGCCACACCATTGATTTAAGTAGTCCAGTTACGCCTGCGCCAAAGTTGGCTGCTGCCTGCCACCAATACACCAGCGAGCCAATGAAACCCACGAAGTACAATGCACCGCTTGTGCCATGCGTACTAGCGTTCGAGCTGCCCTTATCCTTACACCATTCTTTCCAATTTTCGGCACCCTTTAGGCTTGCTTTGATTTCGAGTTCAGGACTCGATTTGGTTGTTTTTGCCATCTCCTACTTCCCTATTTATATTTGTAGTATAGCACCGAGCCAGAGATTAAAGCATGTCGTTATGGCTTAAGGTACTTTGCGGCATTTGGGTTGCGGTGTGGGCAGCCAGGCCAGCAACAAGGCCGACGCTTGCCTTCGGCCAGCTCAGCAACTGCTCGCCTAATGTGCTGGTCGCGTGTCTCTTGCTTTTTGACTGTAATAACCCAGCATATCCATTCATTGCGAGCCAGGGGTGTAATGTCATCCCAGGCAGCTTGGGCTGCGGCGCTCACAGCAATTGCCTTACGCAAATCTGCTGGTAGCTTGTGAACCGGTCCTTTTTTTATTACTGCACCCATAACTCTATAATAACAAACGTTCGAACTATTACTTACTCTGCCTTAGCAGCTTAAAAGCATGCGTCCACTCGTTATTGTTGAAACCGAGTATACACCAGAGCATACAGAGTGGCTCAATGGCGCGCGCCGCCTCCGCTTGGCCCATGTCTGCTACCTTCCAGCCAAAAACTTCGAGTATCTCCCCTACTTCAGCCTTTGCGGTCGCATCGTTACCGCAAATAAACATGGTTGGCTTCTGATCGCCAAAGTCTGGGTTTACCATCAGCCCGTTGCCAACGCTGTTAAACGCTTTTACAAACTTTGCATCTTTAGCAGCGGCTTGTAAATCTTCCATCAGTGAACGATCGAGTGAGGTAAAGTATGGCAAAACACCGTTTTCAGGCTGCCTGTTGTGGTCAATTGGATTAGTTGTATCAATCACGATTTTACCGGCCAAATCATCAGCTAGTGATGCCACCAATTCTCGTGCCACTTCGCCACCTACTGCCAAAACGACTATGTCGGCGCTTCGAGCTACGTCTGCGAATGCAGTCGTGTCTTCAGGCCAGCGATCTACTTTCTTTACACTACGCGAGCCAAGCACCACATCATAGCCATGTTTTTTAAAGCCATTCGCGAGCGTCACCCCAACAGCACCAGAACCAAGTATGCCAACTTTTTTCATTTCATATAACTCCCAAATTATTTGTTAAGCCACGTTATGCTTGCCTGCAATACGGTCGCAATACCTACCCAGAGTAGATACGGACAATATGCCAGCGCGACTCCTTTGTACGTCGGCCAGATTGCCACCATAGCCCAGATTATCGTTAATAGAATTATAATAATGTCTAGCAGCGCCAAATAATTATTACGCAAACCAAATTGCAACGGAGTAAAGGCAAAGTTCGCAGCCAAGTTTATCCAAAACGGCAAACCCACCTTCCAGCTGAGTTTGCCCGTAACAACTTGACTTAAAACAAAAATGTTAACTGCAAAGATAATTACATACAGCACACTCCATACTTGGCCGAATACCGTTTCGGCAGGCGCCCAAGAGGGTTTCTTTAGTGAGCTATACCAATCATTCATACTGTGATTATATGTCGCAACACTCCCAAAACAAAATAGGCCAAACAGCCTAGCTTACGAACAAACCTATTCCTGCTATAATGCGGGCATGCAAGAAGGTAATTACCATCCAACACCAAATGAATCTCAGCGCGTCGAAGGATCAGAGTATGGCAAGAGGAGTCATGGACAAGCCTTAGCCGAAGGACTTCAACAGATCATGCGCGAGACAAGCGCAGAACAAACTGAAACGCACGAAAAATTTGGCCTGACTGCCGACATAGCTGATTATAAAAAGAATGCGGTCGTCAATTATGACCGCAACTTGGAGCGTATTATGGAGTCACCAACCATACTGCCTCCCGATGCCGTCTATGAACGCATGCAAGCAAACTATAATCTCATTGAGAATCTTGACCCAATCCCCCTAGAAGCTCCGACAATGACCATATGCATTCCAGTTGATCTGAAAAATGAAGATCCAAATATGGTTGCTGAGCTCGTAGAACGTATCCAAAATGCATCTGGTGATTCAAATTATGAAGTGCTCTTCTGGATAAATGCCAAATCAGACGAATCGCTTACGAGTGAGCAACGAGAAAAGTACATAGAATTTACTACTGCGATAAGCAAGGTAGAGCACTCTCGGCTCACATTACGCACTGCTCTACAAATTCTGCCTGAAGGTACGGCAACAATAAGTAATATACGAGCAAACTACATGGAGGCCGTAGCAATAGACGCTGAAAAAAGAGGCTTCCAACAAGATCATCCCGTATTGTGGTTGGACGCGGATACAACATTTATCTCTAAAGATAGCCTCAAGAGTTTAGCCGACAGCATCCGGTCAGGAGAGTCTGCTTTTGTTCACGCCAACCTTCAATACTCTGCCGACTGGGCAAACGGTGTACCGCTTGATGAACTTGATGACGCAACAAAGGCGATTGTCGCTAACGAGATACACCGCAGGCAGGGTCGTAGAGGCCTAGACCCCAGGCGCGCAAGGGATGAGTATGTCGAAGAGTCAGGGCTTGGTTTTAGCATCAGCACCTACCTTAAGGCTGGGGGCGTCAACCGTGATGACCCCGTTAATGAGTCCGCCTTCTTAATGTATAAGTTTGACCGTAACTGCCCCGATGAAACCAAGTTCCAATATAGTAAATTCTTTATGAAGATCCCCTCTTCCAGAATTGGCACATCTGCTCGACGACACTATGAGCTTGTGAAACGCTACGGAGCAGACATACTCTACGACCCTGATGGTGAGGGCTACGGCGCTGGCGGCTTATACAGCGGGATGGATAAGACCAATGACCAAAAGCCCATCGCAAGAGAAGACATGCAGCGATTATTTAGGCGACAAGAATTAATGCAGGGCTCTGTCCAAAGATGGATTAGACATGCGGCAACAAACGACAGACGTTTAGAGAAGTTCTTTAAAAGTAAAAATGAGGCTGCCGACGAAGATCAAAAGGCTGCCTAGAAATATGCCGACCATACCTAGCGGCCGTCGGTTTTTCTATTTTCTAAATAGTATCCAAAGCTAACCGCGGCAATAATGCTCATATTTACCACAAAAACCATATAGGCATTAAGCCAGTACTGGTCGCGAATAAACTGCCCGGCTATATACGTCATAACAGCTCCACAAATTACACCAAAAAGCCCTGCATAAATATACGCCTCAGTTAGTCGCAGGAACTTATAGCCTTTTGATTCCTGGCCTCTAGGAATAGATATGTATTTTGTCGCCAAAGTTAGGCATATAAGCCCTATTGCGATGGTCCAGATACCAAATGCAGTTTCACCCGCAAGTATGCCCGCCAATCCAAAAAGCACAATTCCCAAAGATATCAAATTGGCGAGTAGCCGAAAAACTATTTTCATATTCACATCATACCAAAAAGAGGCCTTTAAGGCCTCTTTGGAAAAGTGCTGGCTCGGCGCGTAGAATGATTTTCGAACTGCTGTTACAACCGTATTGATTAAGAACGAGCGCTTCTTCGTAGCCGTCGGTCTGCCATAGCTTTTGCTGCGTAATCAGCCTTCTCCTCAGGAGTTACTTTATGCAGCAAAACATAGTAGACGTTAGACTGCAGTTCTGGACCGTCCCCGCTCTTCAATGCAGCGATATCATCCATATTATCTCCATACCGTTGGTTTAATTGTGCGTACTCTGGCTCATCACCGCGCACAATCTTATCAATCATAAAATCCCCAAATAACTGTCCTGGTTCGCCAATCGTCAATTCGATAGGATAAGGTGTTGTGTTCTCCTTAATTACAAGGTGGCCGCCATCTTCTGCCACTCGACTTAACTCGTCAAGTGCACTATAAAATCCTGAGACACTTTGACCCAATACATTACTGGCAAAAATCTCGTGAACAGACTGATCCTGAAGTGGTATATTGTTCATATCGCCATATATAAACTTGATATTCTCGCCTGGCCGCTGTTCCTCGGCTAAGCGCTGATTACGAGCCGTAGTCGAAATATCATCCGTTACCTCATATTCCTCATCAGGCCTGTGCGTAATCGCTTCATACAAACCACCAGCCCGCTCATCATAGTTATCAAGCCCTTGCTCTTTGCCAGTTATTGTTTTTTCGAGCGCAATGTACATATCATTACCAGTAAAACGGCGATTGCCTCGGAGGGCTGAGGGCGACAACCATGGTCCGATCTCTAAGAAGATCCGTGGTTTAGCCTCAAGCTCAGGAGAATGCTGCCGCTCGTGTGGTGGTTGATTTTGAGAAGTTCGCTCCATACTTCCATCATACCAAAAAAGAGGCCTTTAAGGCCTCTTTGGAAAAGTGCTGGCTCCGGGAGCCGGACTCGAACCGGCGACCAATTGGTTAACAGCCAACTGCTCTACCACTGAGCTACCCCGGAATATCGATACAATACTGGGTAATTATAGCCCTGGTGGGCCCAAAAATCAATTGTAGCCTCGATACACTTTGTGGCAAGCCAGCGTAAGCGTTACAATAGAGCCATGCAAAAAGATCCACTCGAAAAGTATGAAAATGCACCGAGTCTGCTGCCAAGACAAACCAAACGCAGCTTGGCAAAATTACCGAAGCCACCGCGCCGTTGGACCAAGGTGCTGCTAGCACTCATCATTCTTAGCGCAATCGCAGCCACCATATGGTACGTCGGCGCGTAAAACCACCTCAATACACTTGGCTTAAATGGACATTAGCCTGGCTTGGTGCCGCTATGGCAGTATTTTGGATCGTCAGTGCGATTCTCATGGCAAGTTTTTACTACACCCACCGCGCAGAACCGGAAGTGATTGGTGCTAGCTTCTCACAAAAACAAGCTGAGAGGTACGGCGTTGATTGGCGAGCCAACTATACAGCCTTGCTAAAGGAGCTGGACTTTAAGCACCTTCGCATCGCGGCCTACTGGGACCGTATCGAACCACAGCGTGATCAATTTGATTTCAGCGAACTTGACTGGATGGTGTCACAGGCTCGCACACACAATGCTCGCCTGACTATCGTAGTTGGCCAAAAAAACATCCGTTATCCAGAGTGCTATTATCCTTCGTGGCTGGAAACTGGCAACAAGCAGCTCACTGCCGAGCGTGCCCGCACTATGGTCGAGCAAGTTGTAAACCGCTACAAAGATGAGTCAGCTATCGAAGCCTGGCAAGTCGAAAATGAGTTCTTGCTCCACAGCTTTGGCGAATGCCCGGCCCAAAACCTAACACGTCAGCAACTCAAAGACGAAATAGCTATCGTGCGTAAGGCGGATCCAGACAAGCCGATCGTACTAACTCAGAGCGATCAGTTTGGCTTTCCTGTCTTCGGGCCATTTGCTGACTACTTTGGTTTTTCCATGTACCGCTGGTCGTATCGCGAAGGCTTCGGCTACTTCCGCTACCCACAGCCTGGCCTGTACAACTGGTGGAAAGCTGCCTGGGTAGAAGCCCTCACTGGGCAACGCGTAAAAATCCACGAGCTCCAAGCCGAAGCCTGGGGCAAGACCGGTAACGAGTACTTACCACTCAGCGAGCAGTACAAAACCATGAACCCTGCCCAGCTACGAGGCAATGTTGACTATGCACGCGACACACAGATCCGCCGCATCGATCTATGGGGTGCGGAATGGTGGTATTGGCTCAAGACTGCCAAAGACCAGCCGGCCATGTGGAATGAAGTGAAAGCCCTGCTTTCATCCTGAGCCTGCAGCTCCTGCCCTTGGAGCACCAGGCAGCGAGGAGCTCATGCACCAGAACGAGTGAACCACGAGAGTCTTTAGCTTGCAGTGGGCACGACATTCTAGTTTTATGAGTGAAGGAACGCACCTAGATGCGAACTAGTGGTCGGAAGTTTTACTCCACTTTATGTAAAGTGGAAAGAAGAATATATGCATGCTGTATTGTTCTTTTGAAAAGACCAAAAGAACCTAAAGTCTTTGCGACATGGGACTCATCTCTTGGCGGTGCTTCTTCGTGCTCAAACAGAAGTGCTCTGCGGGACTCGCCTGGATGCCAGGCTCAGACAATCCTCGAGTGTTCTGTTCTGAATACTACGAACCACGTCCAGGATATTCGAATTTCGCGGAGAGGCAAATGCCGGATAGTCGCTTACTTTTTTCTAAGTACTCGCAAATAGCCTTTTAGAATTAGTTCTGCGGTAGAGGCCCAACTAAACTTCTCCACTTGCTTATGCTCACGCTCTACTAGTGCCTGCTGTCGATCTTTGTCGGCAAGCAATGCCGCCATCACCTTCGCCATCTCTGCCTCGTCTTTTGGGTCAAAATACTCAGCTGCTTCGCCGGCTACTTCGGGCAAGCACGTAGCATTCGAACTTGCCACTGGCACACCGTAGCTCATGGCCTCGAGTGCTGGCAAGCCAAAGCCTTCACTGAGGGACGGAAAAACGTATAGGCTAGCTTTTTTATATAATCCAGCCAATTCGGCGTCAGTTACATAGCCCGTAAATATCACCCTATCGTCCAGACGTACGTCGGCAACTTCTTTTTCTAGCTGTTCATGAAAATGATCTTTTCGCCCTGCAATCACCAGCTGATAATCCAGCATGTATTCAGTAATCAACTTGCCAAATGCAATAATCAGACGCTCTAGGTTTTTATGTGGGTAGGCATTACCCACATAAAGCAGGTAGTCCTTGTGGATGCCAAACTTAAGCAAATCAACCCGCGGACGCTTATGGGGAATCTCTGCGGCTGCCGACGTTACTACTATTTTTCTTGAGCTTACACCGTATCTCTGTACTAAGCCCTGCTTAACATATTCAGTTGGCACAAAGATAAGCTCCGACCTCTTGATACCCTGCCTTAATACAAAGCGCATCACGGCATCCTTTAGGTAGTAGTAAATAGGCAGCATTTTCTTACGATGAATGTTCTTGAACTCTAGAAGAGTAAGATCATAAATTGTGATCACAAATTTACCACGGTACAAAAGCGGAAAATCAAAGTTAGTAAAGTGCACTAAATCAGCTTTTTGCTTACGCACTCGCCACCAAAAGCTTGTTTGCTCGCGAAAAGTAAACCATGGCTCTGGCGCATCGACTAATTCTAAATTATCAGCCTTATAGTCTAGTCTTTCTCTATCCTCTGGCCTAACCAAAAGCACATAACTATTTTCACTATCGCGCGCTAAAACGTCGCGTAGCGTCTCTTCCACATAGCGACCTATGCCCGTTTGCTTAATCCACCTACCATCAATCACAATTTTCATAGGGTTATTATAACCTATGTCCTCCCTCTTCCGCAGCTCAACCCGACCTTGGAGTAACAGGATAAGCGAATCTGAGACCTTCAGCTCTAGCGAGGACTTAGCGTTAGTGATCCCGCAGCTAGAAGCTAGTAAGTCGAAGTATGAGATGAATCCTTGCTTGCGAACTAGTGGTCGGAAATGCTTTTGACTACTTTTGGTATTTTCAAAAGTAGTAATACCTTAGGATATTTGTTTTAAATCTATTCGTTCTTTTGAAAGGACCAAAAGAACCTAAAGTCCTTGTGACATGAGGCTCATCTCTTGGTGGCGCTTCTTCGTACTCAAACAGAAGCGCTCTGCGGGACTCGTCGCCAGAGACTCCTCAGACAATCCTCGAGCTTTCTGTTCTGAATACTCCGAATCGCGTCCAAGATATTCGAATGTCACCAGAACGGCACAGAAAAGCTGTAAAAAAATCATAATATGCACTAAATGATTTTAGTCATGTTGCATAATTTATGGCGCTCACGCTTGGTAGGTAAAAGTTGAATTTGTAATTTACGAGGGTACCGTTCATCGACCAATACATTTGGAGGTGCATGAAATGAACGTACGGAGGGTGATCAGCGTCTGCTGGTCGCTTTTGTGTTTGGCAGCGGTCACCATGGGCTTCTGCGTGGTGTCAGCAAGTCCTGCCCAGGCCAGTGGCGGCATCTACGTTGGCCAAGGCGGTCAACCGGGCTCATACCAGGATGCATTCAATCGCATCGGGGGCAGTGCAGCCATCGGCTACCCCGAAAGCGTTGTCCACGGCTGGGGCAATGGCTGCGTTCAGGACTTCGGTGGCGGCAAGTACGGCGACGCCGCACTCATGCAGCCGGGCTGCAGCGGTACCGTCTACGCCGTTGTCGGTAACACCTGGCGCAAGCTGATTGCACAGTACGGTGGCGGAGCTGTAAACTACCACGGCTATCCGTACAACGATGGTCACCGCTGGGGAGCCGGCTGGGCCCAGGACTTCTCCGGAGGAACCTATGGCTGGAACATCTTCGTCTTCGGCGACAGCGTAGGTCGCGCACACAACGTCCGTGGCGACATCCTGCGCTACTGGGTGAATGCCCTGGGCGGCGCGCCAGGCAGTTTCGGCTTCCCGGTGAGCGACGAATACAGCTGGAGCGGCTTGCAGCGACAAGACTTCCAGGGTGGCTCGATCGTCTGGAACGCCAGCTCTGGTGCGCGGGTCTACCACGCTGCTCCGCCGCCCCCACCGCCTGCTCCCACGCGCGAGCAAAAGGCCGTGGCCTGGGCGATTGCGGAAGTCAACTCTCCCCGACCAGGCTGGAGTGACGAATACCGGCGCATCTGGTCAGGCTACTGCGAAGGCTTTGTCGAGGCGGCCTATGGCAACCACTACGGCCGCTGGGCCAAGCCCTACCCGTCGGCGCTGGCCGACTATCTCACACAGTACGCCGCCGGGCGTGTGCATACCTCGGGCGAGCCACCCGCAGGGGCACTGGTGTTTTACCAGATCAGCCAGTACGGCCACGTAGCCCTATCACTGGGCGATGGTCGC
This sequence comes from uncultured Candidatus Saccharibacteria bacterium, assembly GCA_964413715.1. Classification (GTDB taxonomy): domain Bacteria; phylum Patescibacteriota; class Saccharimonadia; order CAILAD01; family JADZBC01; genus CAYPSN01. Next base: position 34,657 of record CAYPSN010000012.1, read on the forward strand.
GTGGTCACCACCTGGGGTTTCGGCAATGCCGAGTACCCGGTCCGCATCGTGCCGCGTACCACCTTCGGCAACTACCTCGGCTGGAGCTACGCCAACCCCGCCTGGGGCGGCCGCTAGCTCAGCGTTAACCTCATCCGTTTCAGGGCTGGCGAGAGACATCTCGCCAGCCCTTTCTTTTTTACTTTTTCCTCAGCACAACTACACCGTCCTGTAGCAGCACTTGGTCATAGCCATAGCGCTCCACAGCAGTGCTTATAAAGCCGTTTAAGTTTTCTACACTTGCGAATGGCCACATGTCATAGCCCTGTGCTGCCACAATGTATTCTGGCTGGTATGTATTCAAATCAATTGGCAGATTGTAAATATCCCGACGCGAACTAAGTTGCGGGAATGCAGCCTGAGCAGCAACAGAAGCGTCCTTAGGAATATTGGCAAGCGCAGCCTGAGCAGTCTTGTCGCTTCTGCTAAGCGTATAAAAACTAGGCATGAGCAACCGGCCAGGATATGCCGGCAGATGGCGGTTTATTCTCACGTGCACCAACATGGAGCCAACAATACACAGCCCGACGGCACAGAGGCCAGCATTACGCCCGGAAATTTTCATGCCTTTTGCTTGTGCGAGCTTGTGCAAACGATATGCTCCGACAATTGCTGCGACTATAAGTATTGGCGCCTGATCAACGGAATAGTGCTGAATTACCGACCAACGCCATGGCTGGGTACTCAAAAATCTCCCCAGCCAAAGTGGCGAAATAAGTATCAGTACCTCTATGCCAATAAGAGGCAAGCCACCGAATGAAAGTAACATAAATACAATCGACTTTGTTTTTTCCAGTGGCAGGAATATTTGACGAGCAAACTCCTTTGGTGTTAAAACTGCTGCTCTAGCAACATCGGCCGAGCTCTTTCCAAAGACATTGTCAGAGTAGACATATGGCGCATTGCCAAACCACGGTAACCAATACTGCGTAACTGCCACAAAATATGCTGCGCCAAGCCCAATGAGTAGCCCGCCCTTTTTATACTGGCGACGCATAACAATTACATACAGGCCAAACATCATTACCAGTAACGGCATGTTTTCCTTAACAAGCAGTAATAGCAGCAAACAAACGAGCATTGGCTTGAACTTATCTTCAAGCAGAAAATACAAAGCCCAGGCAATGAGCGGTAGCGCCAAAAACACCTCGTGAAAGGCATAGGCCTGGCCAGACCAAAAGCCAAAGAATAGGTAGTAAGGAACGAGCCATGCGGCAGCAGCTGGCTTGTTCTTAAAGCGCTGTAGGGCAATTTTATATATTGGGTAACCACTTAGGCCCAGAGCAACGATTTGAATTAAAACGAGAGAGAATGCATTCTGCCACAAAAAGTAGATTGGCGCATACAGGAATAATATAAAGTGAGAGTGATCCCCTAGTAAGTTGAGTTGGGTTGGGAACTTCAGCGGGTTTGGGCCGAAGTCTCCCCGTACCATGCCCCACATATGCCGGTTAAACAAACCTAAGTCCAGCATGGGATACATAAACTTCCGATAGCTCAGGTAGCTAAACACAATGTACACCAACACCGCCGAGGCAGAGACCGCATAGAACCAGCGATGGTCGCGCACATGCCGGCTAAACCAAATCCAGATGCTAGCTTTTGCTTTTTGTCTGCCTGAGTTTTTTCGACTTTTCATCTACACCCTCTCGTTTACTACCATCTAATACAATCGAAAGTAACACTCCAATCATAACCCATATATGCGTTATGTAGAGTGTAGAGAAGGTTTGCCACTGCACGACGAAGCCAAGGATCATTAAAGAACAGGCGTAGAGCCAGATTTTCGATTCAACGCTACTTTGCTTTTTCCTGTACTTAATCACAGCACGCACAAGCCATGTTATGAACAATAACATCAAGGCTAGGCCAACAACTCCAGTTTCGGCAAATATTTCTGCTGGTTCATTATTAACAACCTGAGCTGGATCACCATAAGATCCAGGTTCGTTCGCCACGACATACGGCCCAAAGTTTCCTGGCCCAACTCCAAGCAGGGGCTTGCTAGCTCCTAGCTCCAAAGCCTTTTCAATTGTCTTTATTCTATCTAAATATGATAAATCTGAGCCAAATGAGTCAACATGATAAATCAATCGTGTGGCATTGCCTTCAACACTAACTTCTTGAGTTGGTAGATTGGGTCTTGAATTCTCGGGAACAATTGTCTTGGCCATCTGCCTTCCTGCAACCAATCCACTGCCCGTAATGAGCGTCACAGCTAAGGTGCCAGCCAACAAGACCGAACAAACTAAGCCTAGTATTCTTCCCCACTGCCTTTTGAGCAGCAATGTCGCTATGCTAATTATGAGAACCGCCCCCACCGCCAAATATGCACCCCTAGCAACAGTCAAAATTATGGTTGATAGAAATGCCGTAGCGAGCACCAGGCGGCTTTTCTTAGCAGATATGAGATATTCCGATATTGCTAGTGAGTATGGTATCAATAAGTAGTTTGCCAGATGAAGAGGTTCTAGAGAAAATCCCTGTATGCGCGGAAAGCCAAATATCTCCTTGGTATATGGCGCCAAGAGCAATGTATAGGTGGAAGAAGCGCCCAGGCTATCCGCCACAAACTGGTAGACACAAAACAGCGCTACGCTCACGCCAGAGATATAGATAATCACCTTATATGCTGCGCTGTTTTTTAGTTCAAAAGACTTTGAGACGGCATACGCGAGCAGGAACGCAAAGCCATAGAAGGCCGAGGTAATAAAAGCTTCTCCGCGGCTCAACGCAAACATACTTGATAGCACTGAAACTATCATGAAGCCAGAGATAAAAATCCAGGGAGTTCGAAGCCAGTCTAGACGGGATTTATATATCTGCGGAGCTGTGATGATAATCAGTGCTATCCCTGCGAGCTGGCTTAGGCGTACTGTCGCACCAAATAATTCAAAGCTGGGTCGGAAACCCAGCGGCAAGAACAGAAATAATGCGACCATAATCAGCATTTTAGGGCTTTCAATTTCTTGTGCGAGTGCCTTCTTCATAGCTATGTAGGGCCGCTATTTCTTAATCCTGTGAAGAGCAACGAGAGGTACTCGCAACACCTTTACGACAACCCTAGCTGGCCATGGTTTCCACTTACCAAAGTACACATCCTGTGCCTGATAGTACCTTTGTTTGCGCTCATACTGCGATGTTATGCTTTTGCCGAGCAGGTGTATAATTTTTG
>CAYPSN010000013.1:0-24615 GCA_964413715.1 uncultured Candidatus Saccharibacteria bacterium
AACCTAAGACACCGACAATCTTCTGTAGTTTGGTAACGTCAAGTATATAATTGCCAAAAAGTATGATATTGTAATTTAATCTTTCGCCACATTGGTGGGAGATATTTCTGTACCGTGACACGGAAGGATAAGCCGTGGCAACCCCCAACACCAAAGACATCGGCGAGTTCAAGCGCTGGTGCATCGAGGAGGTCCTTGGCCTGCTCAGGACCAACACGGGCCCGAGTGAGAGTGACCCGAGCGTCGGCTACGACCTCATCGAGGCTGCCTACGACCTCGTCGAAGGTCACCCCGAGTTGGTGCAGTCCATGATGGACATCGAGGGGCTCACCTTCAGCATCGACGGCGACTGGCTGGATGGTGATGAGATGACCCCGCGTGCCGCCCTCGACAAGGTCGCCACGCACATGGCCATCAACATCGTCGAGCAGTTCGCCGTTGAGGACCCGGAGGTCAAGCGCATCAGCGCGTCGCGCCAGTTCCCGCACTGGCAACCACCGGCCTGACACAACCATGTGCCGCGAGCATCAAAGTCGCGGAGTCTAGCCAGTACTCAACTGGCTTCACCCAAGTTCATAACCTAGGTTGTGAACTTAGGTGATACCAACCAAAGCATCTCTAGCTCTATAATTTGGTTCCAAATCATCTCAGTCGGGCCCACCAAGCATAAGCTTAATTCTCGAAGACTCCACAGGGGGTCTTTTTTGTTATACTCTAACTATGAATCATAAAGACGCAGGAGATATTTTTGTGAACACAACTGGAAATTTTAACGCCGACTTAGCAGCAAGTCTTGGCCAAATCAGTAGCGAATCTACTGGCGCTCGAGAGCTAGAAGGGCATGATGAAGGCTATGGTTTGGCAAAGGAGCTCGTGCTTAAGGCAGGTGAGTTTATAAAGGATAGGGTGCAAAGCTCGGACTACAAATCAGACACACAATGGAAGGCTGACAATACACCGGTCACCCCTATAGATATCGAAGTAAATAAAATAGTGATTGAGGCAATAAAGAGGGCATTCCCAGACGACAAAATATATGGTGAAGAAGAAAGTACTGAAGGCAACTCAGAATATGGTTACACTTGGATATTGGATCCAGTAGACGGAACCCAGGCACTTGGCAAGCTAGATACTTTTACTATTTGTCTTGCACGCCTCGATAAGGATGGCCAACCGATTTTTAGCTTTGTTTATAATCCTTCACGAGATGAACTTTTCGTGGCCAGGAAGGGCGAGCAATCAACCGTGAACGGAAGGCCGTTAAAAGTCTCCAGTAGAGATACCGTGAAGAGTAGCTACATCCATTTTGGCAGTGGCTTACGATTCGAAGACTTAGCCACGAATGGCGTAGCATACGACCGCCTCGAAGGCCAAGGCGCTAAGATATTGAATACTCGCTCTCTAGCTTTTGGTTGTGTAGAGGTTGCTCAGGGTGAATTCGATGGAGCTTTTGTGGGAGTGAAAACGCCATTCGAGGCAGCATCAGTGAAGTTGTTAGTAGAAGGTGCTGGCGGCAAGGTATCTGACTTATATGGAGATGATCCTGGCAGGCTTGACGGTGAAATAAGAGGCCTCATTGTATCAAATGGGCTTATTCACGAGGCATTAGTAGCTTCTTTGCAAAAAGCTGGTTCCTAGCTCTTAACAAAATCCATCTTGAGTATAGCATTTGTGCCAGATTTTCTTCGATATTCATTTAGGTCGGGCAAATATAGGCTTCATTCTCTAAGACCTCATAGGGATTCCTTGCTATACTGGGCATATGGATGGTAAAGAAGCAGGATTCGGTACAAGTAGTGAGGCAACGGAGTTGAGAAAGCCTGTAGTGTTGTACCATGCCAGTAGTAATGCTGAAATTGAGGAGTTCGAACCGCGCGCAGAGAGTGTGCGCGATAAAGGTGAAGGGCCGATGGTGTTTGCTAGTCCAGACAAAGCCTTTGCAACGTGCTTTTTAGTACCCACGGACAGTTCATGGGTGGCAATAGGCCGGTACAGCGAGCCTGGCAAGAAGGGTCCCTGGCATGTGGTGGTAAGTGACAGGGAGAGGTTCGAAGAACTCGACCACGGCGGAGCAATATATTCGCTACCATCAGATAGTTTTTCGACCGATCCTACCAAGGGCGTTGGCGCTACAGAGTGGACGAGCCCAGTGGCAGTTAGGCCGATAGCAAAAGAGGTGATTCCATCGGGCCTACAAGCAATGCTAGGGGCAGGCGTGCAAGTTTATTTTGTAGATCGGGAGACATTCGAACGCATTAAGCAGTCCGACGACCACGGCAAGGAGATTATTGACGGTTTAGTTCCGTTTAAACCGGAGGCTGACTATGTAGAACCGACCAGCGCCACTTTGGCTCAGGCTTGTGCGGATGTATTGGACCCAGAAGAGTGTGGAGAGTTGGCCGCTATGCCGCTGGATGAAGCTATGGGGTATGTATTTACATTATTGTTAGAGCAAGGGGTTGATCCAGGTTCGTTCCTTGTAGAAAAAGGTATACTCGAGGCATAAGGATAAATGAAGATAATCACACTGAACATTTGGGGCGGACGAGTAATGGAGCCGCTTCTGACATTCCTAAAAACAACGGCACAAACTGCCGACATAATCTGTTTGCAAGAAGTCTTTGCATCTAGCGAACGGCAAGATGGCGTAGAGGTATGTACGGATATGCTCGAGCAAATTATTCCCATTTTGCAGGACTATAGGTTTGTATACAATTCGAACGTAGTAGAGAAGCTTACATCGAAGATCAGCGCCAAAGACTTGCGCTATGGCAATGCAATTTTCATTCGCAAATCTTTAAAATTTCGAGGCAGTCAGAATCAGTTCATCGTAAAGTATCCAGGCGATGCATTTGATTTGGAGGCAGGCGACGATCACCCTCGAGCGCTTCAGGTAGTACAGCTTGCCGACGAGCACGACAATAACTTTGCCGTAGCGAATTACCATGGCTATTGGAGTAACGGCCCCAAAACTGATGATGAGGTGCGCCTTGAGCAATCAAAGCGTATTCGCGAAGTGCTCGACGGTCTTGGCGAACCATATATTTTATGCGGGGACTTTAATCTCCTCCCAACAACGAAGAGTCTGGATATTCTACGAAATGGCCTGGTTGATATGGTGCAAAAATATGACCTACCAACCACTCGATCGAGCCTGTATAAACGCATAGACTATGCGCCGTTTGCCGACTATATATTTACAAGCCCAGAAGTCAAAGATGCGCAGTTTCGTGCCCTTGACGACGTAGTGTCAGATCACTTGGCACTCGAGTTAGAGTTCGACCTGGTATAATGGAATAGATAAGCGGAGCAAGGACATGACAATGCCAATTGATTTAGTGCTTGTTCGGCACGGACAGTCGGAGCAAAACCTAGCATCGTATTTCGCCAAAAATGGCGACCCGAGCCTGTATACCGAAGAATTCAGAAAACGTCATGGCGGCCAGCACAGACTAACAAAGAAAGGCCGCAAGCAGGCCGAGGCTGCTGGCGAGTGGCTACGAAGAAACAACTTAGTCTACTTTGATCGCCGATATGTGTCGGCATATGTTCGCGCAATGGAAACAGCAGGCCTCCTAAATCTTTACGGTCCGGACTGGATGGTGGACCCACTGCTGAGAGAACGAGAATGGGGTGATTTCGATAACATTCCGCACGATGAGCGTGTGGCGAAGTCCGAAGAGTCGATGGAGATGCGAGACACCGATCCGTTCTTTTGGATACCACCGAACGGTGAATCGGTCGCTCAGCTGACCGTCCGACTGCGTTCAGTACTAGATACTCTGCACAGAGAATGCTCGGATCGTAGGGTGGTAATTGTTTGTCACGGCGAGGTAATGTCGGCCTTCCGGTTTCTGCTAGAGAGGATGAGCATTGATAGGTGGGCGGAGCTGCAAAAATCCAAAAAGCCAGGAGAGAAAATCTTTAATTGCCAGGTATTTCACTACACTCGCAGAAATCCAGAAACAAGCGAACTGTCTCCGCACCTTGATTGGATGCGTTCAATTAGTCCAGCAGATGAATCAAATAATGGTGATGGTTGGCAGGAGATTACGCGGAAACGCTTTTCCAACCAAGAACTACTAGATGCTGCTGAACAAGTAGGACATCTATTCCCTGACAGGGAAGGCTATTAGTATGACGCATTGGTTGCTGGTAAGTTCTCCAGAAAATTTCGAGACCTCGCGTGCTCGAGGATTCGACATAGCTGGCATGAAGACGCGTTGGCGCAAGGCGGCAGGTGAGGTGCAAGAGGGCGACACGGTGTTCTTTTACCTAACTGGGGTTAAATCGATTGGCGGCGAGGCAGTTGTAACTGGCCCAGCGTACGAGGACTACGAGAAGATCTGGGAATCCACTAAGCCCGACGAAGTGTACCCGCACCGTTTTCCGATTCAGCTAACAAAAGCTCGCGCCGAGGGTGAATATCTGAAGGTCGAAGACTTTATCGATCACTACGAATACGCCAAGCGCTGGCCGGTCAAAAACTGGACTTTGGCGTTTCAGGGCAATGTGCACAGGCTTGGCGTGGCTGACTACCGCCTAATTCACGCCCTTATTTAGGCGATCTCACAGCTGCAGCCCTGCGCCCTGCTTTGCCTTGGTATTTGCCGTCTTCATGAATCGCTTGGTGCTGGTGGCCCCAGAATGTGGGGTCAAAAGGTGTGTACATGCTGTGCCCACCTTTAATCACGCCATCACTATGAATGCCCGAACGGTGCACGTTGGTGTCCTTGCCCACGATTGGCGCTTGGCGGTCTACTGCTAGATTGGCTTCTGCCATAATGCTCTGGGCAACCTCGACACTCTTGCCCGGATTGAACTGCCAGCTGATTGGGCAGGGTAGATCGCTTGCGAATTTTTGGATATTTCCCATGACCGTAAAAACGTCAGCGTTGCCAGCACGTTCGCCTAGGCCGCCAATGGTGGCTTCGATTTGGACAGCAATATCTTGCTTGGTCTTTGCCGCTAACTCACTTGCGGCTCGCACGAGCATAAAGCTGTTGGCAGCAGCATTGCCTAGGTCATTGTGATTGTGGGCCGAAATGACGACATTTGGGTTATGGGCAACAACCCACTTGATGACTGATCGATAAAAATCAAGCATCCAGATTGGGTCACGCTCACCAACGGTGTCGGGAACGTTGATGACATCTGCTCCAGCTGCAATTGCTGCACGAATCACTTGGTGCAGGTAGGCCATGTCGGTGGTAGAGGCGGCTTCAGCTGAGAATTCTACACTTGCGCCCGGTTTGATGTCAGCCAGTTGGCGCGCATGAGTAACAGCCTCTTGGGCTATTTGCACTAACTCGTCGCGCGAAACGCCCGGGAATTTATTCGTACGGTGATAGTCGCTTGTCGATACAAAGGTGTGAATGCGAGGATAGCGCGCTTGCTTGATTGCTTCCCAGGTGGCGTCGATGTCAGACGTTTTTGCTCGAGCTAAGCCAGCAATGACGGGCGTAAATTCGCTGTTAGACTCCATACCCTGTGGTGACCACTGATCTGCACGATACGCTTTATTCCCAATGGTTTTTGCAACCTGGGCAACCTCCGCACTATCGGTTGGAGTGGCGGGAAAGCCAGCTTCGATTACGCCGACGCCGAGCGAGGCTATCATGTCGGCGATGCGTGGTTTGCTATTTGGCTTAAATTGATTAATCATCGGTAGAGACTGCGCACCGTCGCGCAAGGTGGTGTCAAAGATGGTGATAGTTACTTGTGGCATATATTCTCCTAATTAAAAACAGACTTCCGGTGAAGCCTGCTTCTAGGACTGTACTTTCCCGCAATTAAGCGGGGAGTGCTTCACCAACGTTAAAGCACAGCCCGATAAGGCCGAGGAGGAGTCCTTGCTGCTTGTGTTGGTGAAGTTTCATGACATTCAGTCTACACGAAAAGTGTGTTTTCTTCAATTTCTATCAAGGGGCTTATGCTACAATTAACCCTATGAGAGGACGTATCAACATCGCTCGAATTGCCTTTTGGCTAGGACTTGGCATTGTTCTATATATCTTTTTCTTATTGATTTTAGAAGGTGGCAAAAGTTACCGTTTGCATAATCAGGCTGACCAGATTACTTCCGAAATTTCACAGCTTCAGTCGGACACAAAAACTCTGGAATATAAGATTGCATACTATACGACAGACATTTATAAGGAGCGCTTAGCTAGAGAAAAACTAGGCCTTAAGTTTCCTGGTGAGTCAGTAGTAATTGTGCGCGGTTCAAAGCCAGAAAAAGCTCAATCATCTTTGCAGTTTAATCAGCCAATACGTCCAGTAGAGACCTCTAATTTTCAAGCATGGTTAGAATTTTTGTTTGGTAATTCGCGCTAACTTTAACTTGATTTATTACGTAAAAAGCCGTAGAATAATGAAGCTGATATCGCGGGGTAGAGCAGTCTGGTAGCTCGTCGGGCTCATAACCCGGAGGTCGCAGGTTCAAATCCTGCCCCCGCCACCAGTTCGATTTGCACTTCAACATCCAGAATCCCCTCATCAGGGATTCTTTCTGTTTACGTGCAAAGTCTCACATAACGATTGAAAAACTAGTTTTTCAATCGAGAAGGAAACATACTGTGATAATAGGAGTACTTTGGTGTAAACTAAAGTACGGATGTAACAGCAGTATTTTGACGTGGCTGAGTAGCTCAGTTGGTTAGAGCGCGGGACTCATAAGCCTGAGGTCGGAGGTTCAATTCCTCCCTCAGCCACCAGGAATTATCAAGACGGTTTAGGCTGTCTTTTTGCGTTTTCCTGCTACGGCAGTAGGATATTTTGTTATCATTGGGTTATGGCGAGACAGTATATCATCGTAGAAATACCTGCTGAAGAGTATGCAAAGCAATTTCGAAGATTGCGACAAGAGCTATACTCATTTCCAAAATTTTCGAAAAATATTCTGTCAATTGACCATGTTGGCAGTACAGCGGTACCCGGACTTGCAGGCAAGCCAATTATTGACATTGCTGTTACTGTGAACAGCCTCAAGAATACAGACAGTTGTAATGCTGAGTTTCTAACCTTGGGCTACGAGTCCCACGGTGAGTTAGTGGCACCCAAAAGTCGTTTTTTTGCTAAAACTAAGAACGGTGTCCGGCTGGTGAATATGCACGTTTTTGAGAAGGGACACGAAGAGTTACATGCTATGCTCAACAATACGCGCTATCTGAAAGAACATCCCGACGTAGCTGCCGAGTATGCTGAGCTCAAAAAGCTGTTATACGCCGCGCACCCTAATGATTATGAGGACTATCGCAATGGCAAGGACGCATTTATGAAAAAGCTTACTAAGCTTTCAGGGCTTTGAGGAAAATCCGATAAAGCCCTTGGCCTTAACAGGCTTTAGGCACTCTGCTAGTATGACGGTATGACAAAGATTATCTTTTTCGATGGCGACGGTACGTTGTGGTATCCGACGATGACAAAGCGCACAGCGGAGCCTCACAAAATATACTTCCAGGATAGCTATAGAGATGGTGACTTTGCCAAGCATTTCGAATTGACACCAAAGACAAAAGAAAGCTTGGTTAAACTGAAAGAGGGAGGGGTTATGTTGGTTTTACTTTCTACTCATAATACCGATGATAAAATTTCAGCTGATGACGATAAGGTACGTAAGGCAAAAGCACTTGGCATCGACCACTTGTTTGATCGTATAGAGTCTTCACCGAATCGTCGTGAGGGTAAGGGTGAAAAAATTGAGCAGATTTTAAGAGAACTATCTATCGATAAAAACCATGCCCTCATGGTGGGAGATCTATACAACTGGGATTATAAGCCTGCAGTAGATGTTGGCGTAAAGGCACTTCTGCTGCACTCTGACTATCAAGATGAATATGCCCTAGCTCATGGCGTTTCGGCCGGCGACTTCATCAATGATCTTTCTGACTTATTAGAACGAGTCTAGTCTCCTATTTGGGGCTTTCCCAATAACTCATACGTGGTTTTCCTGCTACAATAAAGCTAATGATTGAGCGACTCGAACGACATCTTGATACTACTAATTTGCTGCCTCGTGGAAGCAGTATTATCGTGGCTGTTTCTGGCGGTGTTGACTCCGTCGCTTTGCTTGACTTATTAATGCAGCTTAAAGATGAATATGGCTGGGATGTGGCTGTGGCCCATTTGGACCATAAAGTTCGCCCAACTTCGGCTGATGATGCGCAGTATGTAGCCGATTTAGCTCGCCAGTATGATGTGAAGTATTACTTAGGCCAGCTCGATGGAAGTGAAACGCGCGAAGCTGCCCTCCGTAAGGCTCGCTATGATTTCTTAGAAGCAATTAGGGCAGGCCATAAGGCCAACTGGATTGTTACCGCCCACCACCGTGATGATCGAGTAGAAACGTCGGTGTTCAACACGATTCGAGGAGCTGACAGGTACGGCATGACGGCGATGCGCCCTGTGCGAGGTAGCCTAGTGCGACCACTCTTGCCGTTTCGCAAGGGAGACTTGCTAGCCTATGCGCACGCCAAAGGTTTACAATTCGTCGAAGACGAGACAAACCAAGACGTTTCGTACAGTCGGAACTTTGTACGCCACACTTTGTTGCCGCTAGCTACGATGCAAGATCCAAATTTTCACGCAAACTATACTGATCACCTCGATAAACTCGAAGTATTAAATGATTCGATTGAAGCCGGCCTCGAGCAAATATCGCACTTTATTGATAAAGGCAGCACACCAGACGAGGTGAGGATAGACCGTTTGGGCTTTGCCAAGCTTAGTCCCCTCGTACAATTAAACTTGCTCGTGCACATTGCGCGCAAGTTGTCGCCAGGGATTGGACTGTCGGAAGTTAACTTGGCCGAAGCCCAGCGTTACTTGCTTAATGCCAAAACCGGCACCCACAAGCTGCTGGCTGGATTGCTAGCTATTCGGCGAGATTATGATACGTTCGTTTTTGCTCTTGCTCAGGATGAAGAAGATACGCAGGGAAGCCTCTTGCCGCTGCCAGACGGAGCGGTTGTGGAGTTTGGTAAGTACAGCCTGGCGCTAAACGGTCCGCGCATGCCGGTCGTATATGCCAGTGCTTGGCTTAAGCCTGGTAAATATTACGTGCGAAGCTGGCTCAAAGGTGATAGAATATACCCTGCTGGACTTCAGGGGTCAAAAAAACTCAGCGATATATTCATTGATAAGAAGATCCCGCAAAGCGAGCGCCTGAAATGGCCAGTAGTGGTGAGCGCACGCAATGAAGTCGTTTGGATTCCTGGCCTAAGTATTAACCGAAATTTCGTTGGCCAGCCATTTAGCAATGACTACTATGTAACTTGTGAGGTGATATGAAAAAAATTCCAAGAAATGCCATCTATGCACTCTTAGCTTTTGTTGCGCTCGTAGTGGTTTTATTTGCTGTGCCTGCTGCGCAGCCTAAGCCAACTGATGTAAGTCTAAGCCGTGTTGCCGAACAGGTAAGCAAGGGCGAGGTAGAGAAGATAGTTGTTGACGGCGACAAGCTCACCGTAACGCTCAAAAACGGCAGTACAGAACAGACTTTTAAAGAAGCTAACGTAAGCCTCAAAGAGTACGGCCTTGATTATGGCAAAGTTCAGGTTGAAGTGAAAAACCCCGATGATGGCAGTGGCCGCTGGTTAGATATTATTTTGGCAATCTTGCCGATCGCGCTCATCATTGGTTTCTTCTACTTCATGATGAAGCAGGCGCAAGGCTCAAATAATCAAGCAATGAGCTTTGGTAAGTCGCGGGCTCGTGTCTTTGGTTTAGAAAAAGGCAAGTTTACCTTTAAGGACGTAGCTGGTGCTCAAGAAGCTAAGCAGGAGCTGCAGGAAATTGTGGAATTTCTTAAGTATCCAGCTAAGTTCGAAGCTCTGGGCGCAAAAATCCCTAAAGGCGTACTGCTGTTTGGTAGCCCAGGAACTGGTAAGACGTTGTTGGCTCGTGCTGTGGCCGGTGAAGCTGACGTGCCGTTCTTTAGTATCTCTGGTTCGGAATTTGTAGAAATGTTTGTTGGTGTTGGTGCCTCGAGAGTACGCGACTTATTCGCTAAGGCCAAGAAGAACGCTCCATGCATAATCTTCATCGACGAAATTGATGCCGTTGGTCGACAGCGTGGCACTGGTATGGGCGGTGGTCATGATGAGCGCGAACAGACGCTCAACCAGATCCTCGTGGAGATGGATGGTTTCGAGCAGGGGACGAATGTGATTGTTATGGCTGCTACGAATCGTCCTGACGTTTTAGACCCGGCATTGTTGCGACCAGGTCGATTTGATCGACGCGTAACACTTGATCGGCCCGACATGAAATCACGCGAAGAAATCCTTGGCGTGCACACTGCCAAGAAGCCACTGGCCGAAGGGGTAGATCTACATCAGATAGCTGCTAAAACACCGGGTGTATCCGGGGCTGACCTTGCCAATATTGCCAATGAAGCCGCAATTTATGCGGCACGACACGATCGGAAAAAAATCACCCAGGGAGACTTGAACGAAGCAGTAGAGAAGATTGCTCTAGGCCCTGAGCGTAAGAGTCACGTTTTGAATCAGAAAGAGAAGGAAATCACAGCCTATCACGAGGCTGGCCACGCATTACTCTCACACCTCTTGCCTAACTGTGATCCGGTTCACAAAGTTTCGATCGTTTCGCGTGGTATGGCCGGTGGCGTAACGTGGAGCTTGCCGCTAGAAGACAAGCACTATAACTCGGTCGCGGACTTTAAAGACGATATGGCGATGGCGCTAGGCGGAAGAGTGGCCGAAGAAATTATCTTTGGTGACATTACCACAGGCGCCGAGAGTGATTTAAAGCACGTAAATGACGTGGCCCACCGCATGGTCACCGAATACGGCATGAGCCCTAAGTTGGAAAACCGAGTTTTCGACAGCTCGCATTCCACACCGTTCTTGGGTCGTAGTTTTGGTGAAGGCAAGAGTTACTCGGAAGCTGTAGCGGCAGAGATTGATGCCGAAGTAGCGAGCTTGGTGCAAGAGGCAACCAAAACTGCTCGCAGAGTTATTGCCGACAATAAGGCTCAACTAGAAAAAATCGCCAAAAAACTCATAGAAGTCGAAACGCTCGAAGGCGAAGCTTTTGTGAAGCTTTTTGAACCACTCGACGAGAAGGCTGCCAAGAAAAACTCAACTGCTAGCAAAAAGAATTAAGGCTCGAAGTTTGACCTCACAAATGAGCTTACCCTGGTATAATAACTGATAATGAAAGAATTTATCGGTAAGCTTAACAAGCAGCGTACGCTTGGGGTGGCTGCCTTTCTCATATCGTTGTCATACTTGTTAAGTAGAATGCTCGGACTGGTACGAGACCGGTTGCTGGCGAGTAATTTCGGTATCGGCGCGCAAACCGATGCCTATACTGCTGCCTTCCGTATTCCAGACTTGCTTTTTACTTTGCTTGTTTCGGGCGCGTTTGCGGTAGCCTTTATTCCGGTTTTTGTGGGCTATTTAGAGAAAGATAAAGAAAAAGAAGCGTGGCAAGTCGCCAATATTCTTCTTAACGGTATTGTCCTGGTTACCTTAGCCATCGGGGCTATCACATTTGTTTTTGCTGAGCCATTGGTAAAAATAATTGCCCCTGGCTTTAGCGGTGAGCAACTTGCCCTAACGGCAAATTTGACTCGTATCATGCTCATCACCCCACTGCTATTTGGCCTGGCCAATATATTTGGTGCCATTCAGCAGTCGTTTAATAGGTTCGTAATTTTTGCCTTGGCAAGCGTATTCTACAATTTGGGAATTATTATAGGCATTGTGTTTTTCAGCAAGTTATTTACGCCAAGTATCTATGGTGTGGCGTGGGGCGTTGTGGCAGGTACGGCACTGCAGGCACTCATTCAATTTGGCGGTGTTCTTTCTCTTGGCTACCGTTATCGACCAATCTTTCAATTTAGACACCCTGCTGTTGGTAGGGTTGTAAAACTCATGATTCCGCGCTCACTTGATCTGGGTATCGACCAGTTCAACATTATTATCGAAACAGCGATTGGGTCGCACCTGGCGGCTGGCAGCCTTACGTCGTATTACTATGCTAATAACTTGCGGAATGTTCCTATCGGACTTTTTGGTGGTGCTATTGCCACGGCGGCCTTCCCTCGTTTAATCAGAGCCGCTAAATCGTCCGATAAATCACGATTGCCTGCGGCGATTGTGCGCAACATTGGCCTGATTGTATTCCTGACCATTCCCGCAGCCGCAATAGCCATTATCATGCGCGGCTACATTGTGCGCCTGCTTTTTGGATTTGGCGATCAAGGCACGGCTGATGCATTGGGCTGGTTGGCTATTTCAATCGTGGCCCAAAGTGTATTCTTCTTGATTGCGCGAGTTTTTTACGCGCTCGAAGACACCAGAACCCCACTTTTCACCAGCCTTGCCTCGATTGTAATCAATATTGTCCTCAGTATGACTCTGTCAAAAATCTACGGCGTTTCTGGACTTGCTATGGCGCTCTCTATTACAACTAGCTTTGAGCTTTTGGTGCTTATGTTCATGCTGCGCAGAAAAATTGGTCATTACGGTATAAAGTCTATCTTTCTAAAAGTAGTCAAAGTCACCTTGTCGTCACTCATTATGAGTGCCGCCATGTATGGACTTGTCAGCAGGGTCTTGCCTTTGCTGCGCGGTGACATTGGTTTTATGACGGTAGGCACGAAGTTTGCGATGATTTCTGCCGGGGGAATTATGATCTATTTGCTTGTCGCCCATGCGCTAAAGGTGGGCGAGACTGAAGTTGCCTTTAGGTCGTTTGATAAATTTAAATCCAAGTGGCCACGTATCAATGGATAAAATTCGTAACTTTTGCATTATTGCCCACATCGACCACGGCAAAAGCACTCTGGCCGATCGACTTATTGAAATAACCGGCACGGTAGAGAAGCGTGAGATGCAGGCTCAGTTGCTCGACAGTATGGATTTAGAGCGAGAAAAAGGGATTACTATTAAGCTTCAGCCTGTGCGCATGCGCTGGCATGACTACACTCTTAATCTGATAGACACACCGGGACACGTTGATTTTAGCTACGAAGTGTCACGTAGTTTGGCAGCTTGCGAAGGCGCATTGCTGGTGGTTGATGCTGCGCAGGGTATTCAGGCGCAGACGCTAGCCAACGTGTATTTGGCGCTCGAAGCAAATCTTACCATCATACCGGTGCTTAATAAGATTGATTTGCCCGCAGCAGAGCCTGATCGTGTGGCCGCCGAAATTGCTACTTTAATCGGCTGCGACCCGAATACAATTTTGCGCGTTTCGGCCAAGGATGGCACGAATGTAGATAAAGTGCTCGATGCTGTGGTGGGGCAAGTCCCGCAGCCAAAGGGTATGGCTGAGCAGCCCCTGCGGGCACTTATTTTTGACTCAGTTTATGATGAATATCGTGGGGTAATACTTTATCTGCGGGTCGTGGATGGTAAGCTCTCATCTGGTCAAACCCTACACCTTATGCGCAGCGGCAAACAAACCTTAGCGGTTGAGACGGGGTACTTTAGCCCTCACAAAATAGCCGCTGGCTCAATTGAATGTGGCCAAATTGGCTACGTTGTAACCAACCTCAAGTCAATTGCCGACGCTCGGGTAGGAGACACGATCACGCTTGCTAAAGAAGCTGCCACGGAGCCATTAGCAGGTTACAAAAAAGTAAAACCATACGTGTATGCAGGCATTTTTCCAAGCTCGGGCGAGGACTATCCGGCTTTGCGTGACGCGCTCGAGAAGTTAAAACTAAACGACGCAGCACTTGAGTACACGCCTGAAACATCAACAGTATTAGGTTTTGGTTTTCGACTCGGTTTCTTGGGCCTCTTGCACTTAGAGATTGTGAAAGAGCGATTGGAGCGCGAGTATGGCCTGAGCTTGGTGGTTACTAATCCTTCTGTGGACTACGAAGTTGTCACCACTGCGGGGGACGAAATGGTTATTAAGAATGCCGCCGACTTGCCTGATGTGAGTAGGATCCAAGAGATTCGTGAACCTTGGATTAGCGGAGAGATCGTTGTGCCAAGCCGATATTTAGGAGGTGTTTTGCAGTTGATAAACAATGCTCGTGGTATGCAAAAAAGCCTTAACTACATCGAAGAATCACTCTGCTTGGTGAACTTTGAAGCACCACTAGCAAATGTACTGACTGATTTTTATGATTCACTTAAGAGTGTTACGTCTGGTTACGGATCTTTTAACTACGAAGTAAGTGAATACCGGCCAGAAAATCTCGTGAAAGTAGATGTGTTAGTGGGCGGTGAAGTAGTGGACAGTTTGAGCTTGATCGTGCATCGTAGCGAGGCTGACAGGCTCGGTCGAACAGTCGTTGAAAAGTTAAAAGAAGTTATTCCGCGCCAGTTATTTGAAGTAAGTCTGCAGGCCGCGATTGGCGGCAAAGTGATAGCAAGAGAAAACGTCCGCGCAATGGGTAAAAATGTAACCGCTAAGCTTTATGGTGGTGACGTGACGCGCAAAAACAAATTGCTCGATAAGCAGAAAAAGGGCAAGAAGCGGATGAAGAAGATTGGCAAAGTAGACATTCCGCCCGAAGCATTTATGGTACTCGTTAAGCGTGATTAGCCGCCCCTTACCTTGCATTCCTGAATGATTTTTCAGATAATAGTTCGGTCCGATTGTTGGAAGAAAGAGAAAACGATGCCCGATCAAGAAGAGCTTGAGGGGATGGAAGTAGATGGCGTACCGAGCCCTGTCCAGCCTTCGTCTCAAGAGAAGGTGGAAGGCAAGCCCATGGTGAAGTCTGGTCTCCGTGCTCGAAAGGGCTGGGATCCGTGTGGCTGTACTGGCGGCGTTTGGTAGACACTGAATGTCTGCCCCAATGCTCTGCCACTGCCCTAAGTGCCATTGCGCAACGCGTCAGGAGTGCAGTGATCCGCGCATGGGTTGCGAGCACTTTGGTGAGTGTTGTCGGGACATGTCGGTTCGCACCGACGATCACTATCCTGGCCTTGAGGTGGTAGATCCGTTCACGATGCACCCGACCAAGAAGTGAGACGTGCTAGGTCGCACCTCAGTTCTGTCGCCCCCTACCTGCGTAGGGGGCGATTTTCTTGAAAACACGTGCTTTAAAGCTTATGCTTATTACATAAACAAGGTAATTATGGTGGCAAAATCTCAAGCACAAAAAGACACTAGTACGGCTACTCAGCCAGAAGTGGTAGAGAAGAAGTCAGGAGCTGGCAAAAAGGTACTTATAGTTTTTGCAGTGATATTGCTCGCAACCCTTCCGGCGCTTGGCGTGTATTACTGGCAGTCTACTCAGGCCAAGCAGCAAGAGCAAAACCTGCAAAAGCAGGTTGAAGAACTACAGAAGCAAAAGCAAGACTTGCAAAAGCAGCTTAAAAAAGCCGCTGCCGAACAAGCTTCGGTTTGCCCGGCAAATCTCACGCCGCAGCAAGTTAGTAACGTGCAGGCTTCGATCGAGAGTATGAACACCGCAGCACTCGAACAGCTTTTAGCCGATACAGTAGAGGTTACTTTTGCAGCCAGCGAAAAAGGCGGCAACGTAACAAAAACTCAGGCAATTGCCGACCTAGACTATCTGCAATCTGCCACCATGCCGTGGAATTGGAGTATCAATCAGGCGACTCTTAATGCTTACAAGAATGGTGACTATAAGGTTTACCTGGCAGATGACGACATCTTCGGCGTGGCTGCAAATAAATACTTTGTAAGTTTTAGGGTTGATTGCGGAAAAATTGATCAAATATTCGTAGCCGCATCAACTGACTTACTGTAAGAAAGGAAGAAAAAATGACCGAAGGAGCGAGTGAAAATTATAAAGCAATTAAAAAAGTAGACCCAGTTTCACTAGGCAAATACTTGATGGGCATTTACTTACTTATCCTAGGCTTTGTCGGCATAATCATGCTAGTTGCTGGCCTGATTACTCTGGCTATGGGTGAATGGGAGATTTTCTTGGTAGGTGTAGGTATGTTTGTGGCTATGGCGGCGTTCTACGTTGGCATGGGCTTTGTAGTTGGAGTGGTTGGCGGCTTTCTTTACAACGTCATTGCTTCGAAAATGGGCGGAATTCGCATAGTTTTAGAATAAATACTCCAAACGTATTTGTGGCTAGCACTCTTGACATGTGAGTGCTAGTTTTTTAGAATTGGAGTATTAGCAGCACTAGCTAATTAGTGCTAGAGAGGATGTATGACCGAACGACAATTCGATATTCTCTGTAAGATTGTGCAGCATTATGCTGAGACGGCCGAGCCAGTTGGCTCCTTGGCTTTGGCTGACTACTTTGAGGTGAGCCCTGCTACAGTGCGTGCCGAAATGGCTGCCCTTGAGCGCGCAGGCTATATTTACCAACCGCATATTTCAGCAGGTCGCGTGCCAACCGATGCCGGTTATCGCTTGTATGTGAATAACCTTACCAAAAATGCTGAAACAAACGGCGAGCAGCTAAGTAGTAATACACGTAGTGCTCAGACAATTACGAAACGCGTAACAAGCCTTAAAGACCGCACCGATGCTGCAATTAAGATTGCCGCCGAAACTCTAAGCGATCTTACAGGGAACACTGCCTTTGCCACACTGAGTGATACAGTTTATTTTCATGGCTTGCACCAACTTTTTAGCCAGCCAGAATTCATTGATCAGCTACGCGCCGCCCAGGCAGCTCGTTTCTTAGACCAACTTGGCGAATGGTTGTTTGGCCACGAGTTTGCCCAGGACTGGGGTGTGTTTATCGGCACCGAAAATCCCTTTTTGCGCACCAGTGGTATGACCATGATAGTCAGCCGATTTGAATCGCCCTATAGCGAAAATAGCTATATCGGTATAGTCGGACCAACCCGCCAAAATTATGAGAAAGTCACCAGCCTTGTGCGCTTAACTGGCGAGAAATTAGAGGAGGCACTAGCATGAAAGACGAACTAAAGAAAAAAACACCTAAAATGCCCAAGAAAACCACACCGCAAGACTATGAACAGCAAATTGGCGAGCTAACTGAGCATTTACAGCGCCTGCAGGCTGAGTTCGAGAACTACAAAAGGCGCGCCGAGTCTGAGCGAGGGGAGCTTATGAATATGGCTAAGACCTCTGTGCTGGAGGAACTATTGCCTGCTCTAGACAACTTTGATCGGGCCGCTACTCACTTGCCAGCTGAGCTCGAAGACAATGCCTGGGCCAAAGGTATGAGCTATGTTGGTAGCCAACTCGAGCAAATCCTTGATGGCATGGGAGTGCATAAGTTTCACGCCGTAGGCCAAGTCTTCGACCCTAATCGCCACGAAGCTATGGAATACATCGAGGGTGAGGGGCCGCCAGATACCGTAGTCGAAGAACTGACGCCGGGCTACGAAATAAGCGGCAAAGTTGTAAGGCCAGCAACCGTAAAAGTAAGTAAACAAGCTAGCAAAGAAGTTAACGAAGAGGAGTAAAAATATGAGTAAAATTATCGGAATTGATTTAGGAACAACTAACAGTGCAATGGCTGTTATGGAGGGCGGTGACGCTACCGTTATTACCAACATTGAAGGTGCTCGAACTACGCCATCGATCGTGGCGATTAATAAGAGTGGCGAGCGCTTAGTTGGCCAAGTGGCTAAGCGTCAGGCAGTAATTAATCCTGACAACACCATCTTTTCAGTTAAGCGTTTAATTGGTCGAACGTTTGATGATCCTGAAGTGCAGCGGGATATCGAACTTATGCCGTATAAAATTGAAAAAGCCGATGGTCATGTAAAAGTGAAGATGGGCGATAAAAGTTATACAGCCGAAGAAGTAAGCGCAATGGTGCTTGCTAAGCTTAAAGCTGACGCCGAAAAGTATCTTGGCCAGCCTGTAACTGAAGCGGTTATTACTGTGCCAGCTTACTTTAATGATGCTCAGCGCCAGGCTACGAAAGATGCTGGTAAAATTGCCGGCCTCGAAGTTAAACGCATCATCAACGAGCCAACTGCTGCAGCATTGGCTTACGGCCTAGACAAGAAGAAAGAAGAAAAGATCGTCGTTTACGACTTGGGTGGTGGTACGTTCGACGTATCCGTACTCGAGCTGGGCGATGGCGTGTTTGAAGTAAAGTCAACCAATGGTGACACACACCTTGGTGGTGATGACTTTGATGTAGCCATCATTAATTACTTGATCGATGAATTCAAGAAGGATCAGGGCATCGACCTCAAGCAAGACAAGGCAGCAATGCAGCGACTTAAGGAAGCAGCTGAAAAAGCCAAGATTGAACTTTCGACTACAAATGAGAGCAGCGTGAACATCCCATTCGTTACGGCCGATGCAAGTGGGCCAAAGCATATGGACATGACACTGTCGCGCTCGGAGTTTGAAAAGATCGTTGGTGAATTAGTCGACAAAACAATGAAGCCATGCGAAGCCGCGCTGAAAGACGCTGGCCTTAAAGCTAGCGACATCGACGAAGTGATCTTAGTCGGTGGTATGACACGTATGCCGCTTGTGCAAAAGAAAGTCGAAGAGTTCTTTGGTAAGAAACCACTTCAGGGCGTGAACCCAGATGAGGTTGTGGCGATTGGTGCAGCAATCCAGGGTGGCGTATTAGGTGGTGACGTTAAAGACGTGCTCTTGCTCGACGTTACTCCGCTGTCACTTTCTATCGAAACGATGGGTGGTGTTGCCACACGCATGATTGAGCGCAACACGACAATCCCTACGAGCAAGACACAAGTTTACTCAACTGCGGCAGATAACCAAACTTCGGTAGAGATCAATGTATTGCAGGGTGAGCGCGAAATGGCTGCTGACAACAAATCGCTCGGTCGATTTATCCTCGACGGTATTCCACCAGCACCACGTGGTGTGCCGCAGGTAGAAGTAAGCTTCAACATCGATGCTAATGGTATTGTAAACGTGTCGGCCAAAGACAAAGCAACCGGCAAAGAGCAGAAGATCACCATTACTGGTGGCGGAAGCTTGAGCGAAGAAGACATCAAGAAGATGCAGGCCGATGCCGAGGCTCACGCCGAAGAGGACAAGAAGAAGAAAGAAGCAGCAGAGGCTAAGAACCATGCCGACACCATGATTTACACCGCAGAGAAGTCACTCAAAGATGCAGGTGATAAGGCGCCAGAGGAAGACAAGAAAGCTGTTGAGGAAGCAATCTCAGCGCTCAAAGAAAAGCTTGATTCTGGTGATGCCGAAGAGATTAAAAAGCTAACTGAAGATCTTTCAGCTAAGCTAACAAAAGTTGGCGAGGCAATGTATAAAGAAGCCGAGTCAGAGCAAAAAGCCGAAGAAGCCCAAACCGAAACCGACAAAAAAGACGGTGAAGCCGAAGAAGGCGAAGTGGTCGACAAGGACGAAAAATAGTTGACCAAGTACGATACCGGTAAGGACTTTCTGGGTAAGACGATCGACATTGTCTTCGATCGACCGTTAGGAAGTAAGCATCCAACTCATGGAAACATTTATCCGGTTAATTATGGCTTTGTTCCTGACACGAAGGCGGGTGATGATAAGGAGATTGATGTATACTATCTTTCCAGCGAAACACCTTTGCAGAAAATTACTGGGAAATGTATTGGTTACGTTCATCGCTACGACGACAACGAAGACAAGCTTATAGCAACAGATGGTGAGGTGTTAGCTATTGATGAGATCGAGCAGAGACTTGAGTTCCAAGAAAAATGGTTTAAGCATAAAATTATCCTAGCGGATAAGGATACAGAGTAATATATGAACAAACGTGATTACTACGAAGTTTTGGGTGTAAGTAAATCAGCATCTGCTGATGAGATTAAACGTGCTTTTCGTAAAAAGGCAGTTGAGCTGCATCCGGACCGTGGTGGTGACGAAGAAAAGTTTAAGGAACTTAATGAAGCTTACGAAGTCTTAAAAGACCCACAGAAAAAGGCGGCCTATGACCAATTTGGTCATGCGGCTGGTGCTCACCAGGCTGGCGGCGGTCAGTATGGTGGCGCTGGTGGTTATCAGGGTTTTGAAGGTTTTGACTTTTCGCAATTCACTGGCGGTGGTCAAGCAGGCTTTAGTGGTTTCGAAGACTTATTCGGAGCGTTCTTTGCTGGAGCGCGTAACCGCCCAAGAGACGTAGAAATAGCGTTAACGATTGATTTTAAGGAAGCTGTTTTTGGCACTACCAAAGAAATCACCCTGCGAGTGGCTGATAATCAAAAGGGTGAGCGCAAGCAGGAAGACATAAAGGTAAAAATCCCGGCCGGTATAGACGATGGGCAATCAATTAAGCTCTCAGGCCACGGTGAAGTTAGTGCCAATGGCGCCAAAGGAGACTTGTATGTACACGTTCGTGTGCGACCCGATAAAGACTTTGAGCGCCACGGGGCTAACATTGTGTCGCGCGTGAAGGTTGGCATGGTGGACGCGGCACTCGGTACGACTGCCGAGGTAAACACGCTTGATGGTAAAGTGAAGATTAAAGTGCCGGCCGGCTCACAGCATGGCAAGGTGCTCAAGTTGAGCGGCAAAGGTGTGCCAATTGTGCACTCAAACAAGCGAGGCGATCACTTAATTGAGGTGCTGCTCGACGTTCCTACCAAACTGAGTGCCAAACAGAAAAAACTCCTCGAAGACTTTCGTGCTACCGAGGGCAAAAAGCGGTTCTGGTAGCCTCTATATAATGTTTTTCTTAACGCTGGCTATGGCCTATCGAGTATTTTAGTACCGCTTCCGAGAGTAATAGGTAAGCCTTATAAATTTTCTCAAAATTTAGATTTTTACCCGTAGGACCAACACGCAGATCAGAGCTTAATTCGATTTGTGCGACGGGGATGATCAGGCCTTGCTCTTGGGTCTGTGTAGCAAGGTGGCTTCTGGTGGTGCGGGCTTTATCTGCTCGAAAACTATTACGAAGTGGAAGACTATCTTTGTAGCGGACATCCCCGCTTTGATCCACAGCTAAGTACCAAGGATTAATATCGGCTTTTAGTTCCAATGTTTGTGCCACACCCCTTAGCCATTCAGCGAACTCAAGGGTTTTGTCATTATGCTCTCTACCAATCCCAATAGCTATATCGCTGCTTGTCTGCGATAATAATTCCCCCTCAGTTAGGTACTTGCCTGTACCCATGCCATGAATTGATAGCGCCAGATCTAGCCGCTTTTCTACGACAAGTAGCCCGGCTTGGGTCTTTAACGGATGACTGTCGTTATAGTTCGCATCGCCGGTTTGTCTGCCCGTTGCAGTTACGGCGAAGGTTCCATGATCAGTTGCGATTACTTCGGTTAGGCCGCCTGTACCCCAATCAGCCGACTTCTTAGCGTCATTGCGTATTTGGTCGGTAGCATGTTCGGCGGTCAAAAGGACTGGTTGACTTCCTTCGATCGTTTTAATCTCATCATCACTCGTCGCACTACCTTCTGTGTACCCGTCTGCAGATGAGTCTGGGCTATAGCTATGCTCAGCTTCTTGGATGCGCTCAGTAATCTCTTGGGCCCTAAATTCAGGGAGTTGCACAAGCGTCACCTGAAACTGCTGCAGGCTTTCAGCTGTCGAAGCGTTTTCAGCAAAATACCTTAAAGCCTCATCATAAATTATTGTGGCTTCGCGGATGAGTCGAGTTCGAAGGGCTTTCTTCTCTTCCTCTGTCTTGCCTTCAAATAGCTGCAGCCTTTCTTCTATAAAGCTTTCTTTAAACTCTCGTTTGCCTTCTTCGTATCGTGATTGGGGGGAAAGTTCGGACATGTCACTATTTTACTGCTTTTTAAATCGTAAAGACACAGGTCGGTTGCTGACAAATGAGCTTAAGAGGTATACTTAAGAGAGTAAATAAGAAGTCCAGACTTTGCCTGAGTTAAGTTTTAATACAGCACTATTTGTTGCTTTAGGGGCAGGCTTTGCGATTGCATTTTTTGCCGGTGAAGGCAGGGTTAAGAAGCTTGCTGCTGGCTCTTTAGTGGGGTATTTGATTGCCTTGCAGCTAGGTGAATTTGCAAGTGCGCAGCTCGCCAAACTAAGCTTCTTACCTGAACTTAGTCTTGCTACAGTACAGCTGGGAATATTTATTCTCGTTGCAATTCTGTTTAATCTGGGGAAAACCCACCATATAGATGGTCGGCCTAGAGTGAATGTAGAATCTATTGCTGTGGCAATAATTACGGCAGCGTTTATTTTTACTACCGTATTGGGATTCTTGGATGAATCGACTCGCAGTCAGCTAATAAATGATTATAACCTAGCCGCTTTATTGTATCAGTGGCGGCTGCTTCTACTCGGCTTAACTGCCGGGGGATTATTGGTCATAGAGATTCTGGGTGCCAATACCAGAAGGCCCAGGTAAAATATTGACGACTGGCCGCAAAAGTAGTATTATATATAGTATATGGCAGGCATTACATGCCTGTTTTTGTCTCAAACAAGCAGAAAGGAATGCATAAATGAGAATTGCGATACTGGCTAAACCAAATCGAAAAAACGGCGCCGAAAGACTTCGTGATGCCGCAATAGCAGCCGGCCACACTGCAGATATCGTGGACTACACCAAGTGTTATTGCAATATCGAAAAGAGCAACCCGAGGATTTTTTTAAACAACCAAGAGTTGCCTAAGTATGATGCAATTATTCCTCGTATTTCCATTGCCACACAGTCCTATGGTAGTGTGATCATTCGGCAGTTTGAAATGATGAATGTGTTTTCTACAACTGGCTCCTTAGCCTTTATTCGTACTCGCGACAAGCTTCGAAGTATGCAGCTTTTAGCTCGCTATAATCTTGACATTCCAAAGACTGCATTTGCTCGAGCTACGAAGAATGTAGATGATCTCATAGATATGGTTGGTGGCATCCCGGTCATCATTAAAGTCGTGAAGGGTAGTCAGGGTATCGGTGTATTGTTGGCCGAAACTCGTAAGACTGCAAAATCTACTATCCAGGCTTTCATATCGCAAAAAGTAAACATTTTGGTACAGGAGTATATTGCCGAGTCCAAGGGGACTGACATTCGCGTTGTTATAGTAGGCGGTAAGGTTGTTGGCGCCATGAAGCGTCAGTCGCTTGACGAAGATGAGTTTCGTTCAAACATTAACCTTGGTGCTAAAGGTGTTCCTGTGAAGTTAACGAAGCGGGAGGAGACCGTTGCTCTTAGGGCAGCTAAAGCAATGCACCTTTCGTCTGTAGCGGGTGTGGATTTACTTCGCTCTAACCGTGGTCCTTTAGTGATGGAGGTTAATGCTTTTCCAATGCTAGAAGGTATCGAAGCCAGTACTGGTAAGGATATTGCTGGTGAAATTATAAGCTACATTGAGCGCAGTGTTTCGAAAAAGCCTAAACGCGATAAGGTTGGTGCTTAGTTCGGAGATATATGTATGCGCGTTCTTTTAGTCGACAATAGTACAGAGTTTCAGACCAATATACGCAGTTTACTTAGTGATTATGATGTTGATACGGTTCATTACCGTGATATTAAGAAAATATCAAAAAAAAATCTTTCAGAGTATGAACTCATCGTGCTCTCGGGTGGTACTGGCCCAACGGTAAAGCGGAACCACCATCAGTATGCAGAAGAAATTGCGATTATTCAGCACTCTCGTACGCCAATTATAGGTATATGTTTGGGTGCACAGCTTATTGCGCACACTTATGGTGCACGACTCACAAAATTACCCCAACGTGTTAAGGGGATTGTGAAGATTTTTGGAGTTAAGCAAAATCCCTTCAATTATTTCTATCACGGCGAAAGAGTATTCGCTTCGCATGAATGGCGCATAACGGATTTGCCACACGAATTAGAATGTCTTGCTGCTTCTGGCGACGGCGTGGAGATATTCCGCCATACAAAGAAGCCAATTTACGGCTTACAATTTCATCCCGAACGACGACTGGACCGTAATAGCGGCCCTAGAATATTTCGACAAATTGTTTCTGAATTAATCGGATAGTCGGCTCACGGCATAAAAGTTCTTCAAAATAGTATCGAGGGTTTTAGCGCTATAGTGCCTTGTGTCATCAGAGCCATCAGAAATCCAGCTTTTTGGAAATCGTTTTGCGAGCCAATATGCCAAGATTCTCTTAGTCTGATAGGGGGTGTGTTCAGGGTGAAACTGTATGCTAAATATAGGCAGGGAGGAATGCTCCATCGCCTGAATGCGGCAGCGGCGTGATGATGCAGTTACCCTAAAGTCTTTAGGCGCCCTCACTACACTTGATTTATGGTTCTCTGAGGACCAAAAGCGCTTTGGAAGTTCATTGAGTAGGCGGCTTTGTCCAGTACGCCGAATCTTTGTCCAGCCAACCTCGGGCTCAACAAAGTGTTGAATATTATCCGTTCCGCCGTTCATGGCTGCAGCAATTATTTGATGGCCATAGCAAACGCCAAGTAGTGGTATTTGTTTGTCCACCACTTTCTGCACGAATGGCACAAGCCGTTCCGTCATGGCGCTTACGTCATCTACGGCATCCGCACTCCCCGTTAAGATGATGTGTGTGTACATATCTAGTTTGCGCGGCATTGGTTCTTCGATCGGTCGAATGATGCGAACCATGCCGCGACCTTTGTGTTTTAAAAACCGGCTACAGTAATTGCATGGCTCACTTACATGGTTATCAATTATGAGTACATGTGACATTCAATCATTGTAGCAGGCTTATTGGTAAACGAGAATTGACTCCTAGCCTCAATCTGGCATAAAATATACAAGTTCTTACGCCCAAGTACGGGCCTGTAGCTCAGCTGGTTAGAGCACCTGCCTTTT
>CAYPSN010000014.1:0-20247 GCA_964413715.1 uncultured Candidatus Saccharibacteria bacterium
AGCACCTGCCTTTTAAGCAGGGTGTCATGGGTTCGAGTCCCATCAGGCCCTCCAAGTAAAAAGCCCACAGACTGTGGGCTTTTTACTTGGGATTTTATAGGCCATGAGAGCAACAGCAGTCATTATAATGAGATTCTAGACATAAGCTTTATATATTCCTGTTGGTTTTTGTGCAATAATTCAGGCATGAACAGAAATAAGAACGGCTTTGCGCATATTCTCTTAATCCTGACTATTGTGGGCATTATTCTGGCTGTTGGTACTTTTGGCATTATGGGCTATCAAAAGCAAAACAACACACCCCAGCAGAAGAATCAAAGGGCCGTAAATGCATTCGCGGCAAAGTATACGAATTGCCCCAAGACCGATGCAGTATTTTCTTACCTGCCGTTGGCCGAAGAAAACTTTGATTCTTGGATACCCCTTGGCAAAGTCGCAGACGGGCATGTCATACCGGCTGATCATGTGTATTTATCGGCTAAACAGCAGGCCGGCGATGGTTATAACGTTCCGGTAGTAATGCCCAGCGATGGAAGAATAGTTCAGGTCAATAATTTGCCAGCTCAGTATGTGGGCGACAAAAATGTAACTAAGTCGACGACCAAAGACTACAACATTACCATTGCTCATTCTTGCCGCTACTTCAGTATTTTTATTCACCTTCATAGGTTGAGTGATGTAATAGTAAATAAAGTTGGCAATGTTTCTCCCGGCGCCACCAAGAAAGTGTCGATTGATATGCAAGCTGGAGACGTGATTGGCTACGTTGGCAGCGCACCATTTGATTGGTCGCTCATAGATACGCAAACAACTTTGTCGGGCTTCATTAACCCGGGAAACTATGTTAATCAACCGCAATTGCTGCATATCGTTGATCCTATTTCGATTTATACTGGGGTGCTTAGAAACGTTCTGATAGCCAAAGACCGCAAAAAAGCAGAGCCTTATGGTGGGCGAGTAGACTGGGATCAGCCTGGTAAGCTGATCGGCAACTGGTTTAGAGTCGGAACTAACGGTGTGCAGAAAGGCGGTAATCGTTACTGGGATAATCAGCTTGCCATTGTCCCCGACGCCATAGACAATGATTTGAAAATATATTCCACCGGCAATTGGAATGGAGTAGCTAGACAGTTTGTTATGCAGGGCAATCCAGATATAGCCAACATAACGCCTGCCGATGGTGTTAAAAAAATACAACTCTTGCAGGTATCTAATGGACCTTCTGGTGGGTCAACTGACCAGCCAGCTGGGGTTGTATTATTGCAGGTTTTGGATAATGAAAAGCTCAGAGTAGAGCAATTCCTGAATGCAACTTTAGAACAAGTGCAGGGATTTACAGCGGCCGCAAAAACCTATGAGCGCTAGCAGTAAAACTGCCAGGCCCTTCATATTGCTCGTACTCAGATAACTTTACTTTAAACGATATAGGCTGCATTCATAAGTGCAGTGTTGTTTCATGTTCGCATACAGATATTCACAGGCCGGAAGATGTGTGTCGAGCTCCATCTCGAATGATCCAAGTTTTCGCAAAAGATCTAATAGTTTCTTTGGGTCGCTTTGTTGCGAGAAAAATGATGTTTCGTAACTATCTCTCATGTCTTCAAGCCAGAGTGTAGCGCCGTCAGCTCGGAGCTCTTGGAGATTGAACTTTCGGAGGCGTTGTTCCAGTTCTTCTTTGTTTATCTCAGGATGGTAATCATGCATAAGGGCATACTCGTCTACTACCTCGCTGTAGTCATCTAGTCTCCGTAGCCCAGAGAGGTTTTTCTTGCCTACATTGTACACGAGTGTATATGTATTGTTGATAAGCTCAAATTGCTTATCTTCTAGCCCTTTGTCGTTAAGGCGGAGCAATACAGGGGAGTGGTGGGATGGCAGCTGGGGCCTTATTTTGCCAAGTAGATTTTCTGTTGCACCGATCGCGATGCAATATATGCTTTTAGGTGATAGTTCGGATATATAAAGTGTTAGATTTGGGTCGTTGAGTAGAAGCTTAATGCTGTTATTCTTTTGCAGCGAGGAATCAAACTCGGCCTTTGTGTCGAATTCTTCACTTTCTAAATAATCATGCCATTCTAGTGTAGCCATCACGTTCCAGTATAGCGCAAGTTGCTATAAGCTCCCACAACAGTGCCCCAATATACCTATATCAAAAAAGACTTGAAAGTTCACTTTTGATATACTGTGCCTATGTCAGAAAATAACAAGCCAATAGAAGTAAGCAAGCCTAAACTTGATGAGCTGAATAAGACCATCCAAGCGCTACGTGAATGGCAGCATGATAGGGAAGTTGTGCAACTGCACCCAGGTGACTTGGGCTGGTACGGTCGTCTTGGCCCAGAAGATACTATTAATGCGATTCGCCAGTGGAGTCGTGGCGACAAAATCCTCGCCATTGGCCTGTTGGACGGATCAGACTTATTAAGGCTGGCGTTAGATCCTCAGGCAGAACATGACGCAGATCTTGCCCGGCAGATGGCTCGAGATATAAGCCGTCCTGAATCGGGTGTGTTACCTGCAGGGCCCGCTGACATTGAGACTCGTTCTGGAGACTTACTCCGCAAGAAACTTGTTGCTGAAGGCTGGAAGCCAAGTGACTCATGGACTGCATTGAAGCTTGACCTTGCAGAGCCGGTCAAAGATAGTGGGCTACGAATAGAAGTTGTTGGGCCAGATCAGGCCGCTGTGCGTACAGCCCTACAAAGAGCAGCATTTCATAACTCAACCTTTACTGAGGAAAATTGGCATACTATGGCGGCTGGATTGCCATATGGCGATGCACGATGCCTTATTGGCTATGATAAGGCAAATAATCCTGTTGCAATTGCCACCGTTTGGTCGGCAGGCCAAGGAAAGCCAGGTTTAATCGAACCGCTTGGCGTTGATCATAATTATCGTGGCAAAGGTTATGGAACAGCCATAACATTGGCTGCAGCCGCAGCTCTTCGTGAAATGGGGTCGTCTAGTGCTACCGTATGTACAGATAGCTCAAATGTCGGTGCAGTTTCTACATATAAGTCGGCGGGCTTCGAAGAACTTCCTGGAGTTGAAGATCTACATCGAAGCTAGTTTATTACCAATAGCACCCACGTATTGCCATATGCTAAACTGCTAGCATGACAATTGAAGAGAAAATTGAGCGATCCAAAAGCACCGAAAGAATTGATTTTTCCAAGTATCAATCTTCTAATCAGCAGGATCCGCTGATAAAGCTCGAATCTACTCAAAGGATTCTTGTTGATCCATATTGGAACGTACCGGGCGACTTTGAGGGTGATATGTATCGTGATTATATTACTGATCATCCAGAATATGATGGCGTCTATGTGCGATCAGGGCTAAATGAGCGGCTAGTAGAGGCTGCAGACAATCTAAGTTCAAATCTCAGGTTAGTTGTGCGTGCAGGCCATCGGCCAATTGGCGTGCAAAAGCGATTGCTTGTTGAATGTGCTGAGGACTATAAGAAAGACCATCCAGGAGCTACTGACGAAGAAGCTATGGTTCATGCTCGCATATTTGTTAGTGATCCAGAAACATCTTTACCACCCCATGTTTGTGGTGCTGCAGTTGATGTGGAGCTGATGGATGCTTCCACAAATAAACTTTTGGATTTTGGTATTAAGATAAATGAAGATGACGACAAATCATTTTTGTACGCAGACGGCCTAACAGAAGAACAGCAAAAAAACCGAGCAATATTAGTCAGAGCAATGCTGGAAGCTGGTTTTGCTAGCTGTAAGCCGGAGTGGTGGCACTTTTCATATGGTGATCAAGTATGGGCTTGGTTCTATGGTTATGAGCAGAGTCTATATAGCCCGATCGATATTTAGTAAAAATAGCCCTGCAGGTATGGATTTGTTATACTGTGCACATGAAGGTATTTATTGAAAACGAAGCTGGCTCTACTACTAAGAACCTACATAACGAAAAGACTTTGGAATTTAAAAAGTCAGTTGAAGTTTCAGAACCTTACCCGTACCCCTATGGGTTTATCTTAGATACCACAAGTCCTGATGGGGATAACCTGGATTGTTTCATTCTGACCGACAAACAATTGCGCTGTGGTGATATTGTGGAGTGCGAGCCTATTGCACTCATGCGCCAAATGGAAAATGGCATAGAAGATTTTAACGTCGTGGCAGTTTTGCCCAATAGTGAAGTAGGGCTGACGGATGATGTTAAGCAAGAATTGACTGATTTTATTAAAAACGTTTTTCGCCATGTTGCGGCAATTAAGACAATGACTGTTGAGGGATTCGACGATAGCAATGCCGCACTGGCATATATTGAAGCCCACAAAGACAAATAGCCCTTAAGCTTTACAGATAATTTGCTGGCGATATTCTAGATGTATGCGCCGTTCGACTCAACTAACTTGTTTGGCAATATTTTTTATCATCGGCATGGTGTTTGCCAAGTATTATGGTTTTGACGTTAGTCTCATTGGTGTCGTCTTGTTAGGGTTATCCGTGTGGGCAGTGGTTTTGCTACGTGGCTCGTGGCTGAGCATTCTGCCGCTTGCGACTATAGCATTTATCATTGGCGCTGGTCGGTACAGCTTTTTTGCTACAAACGTACCGGCGAACTCCATTGACGCTTACCAATATTCCAAGCAAAGCGTGGTGGGCGTAGTGGATGGCGAGCCATATAGAGACAAAGAGATGAACTACGTTTTTCATCTCGGAGGCCTCAGTATAGATGGCAAACGAGTTGCGGGTAGCTTACGAGTAAAATCTCTGGTGGCGAATACTCAAGAGGGTTACACGGTGAAAGTTGACGGAAAAATTATGCCGAGCATGGGTCGAGTAAATAGCGGCATGGGCTATGCAAAGGTGGTGGTGCTATCGACTCGCCGCCCGCTTCTTACGCAGGTAAAAAGTACGTTTACAGTTGGCGTACGGCGAGCATTGCCCGAGCCCGCCGCAGGCTTTGTACTCGGAATACTTATTGGCTCGCGCTCGGCCTTGCCGGCGGAGCTGCAAGACATTATGGCAAAAATTGGCTTATCCCATTTGGTTGCGGTGTCTGGCTACAACCTGACCATAATTGCGTTGGCTATCCAGGCATTGCTTGGGCGTAAGTGGCAATGGGGCACGTTGGTTGCGACGCTATGGCTGATTGTTGGCTTTGTAGTGTTAACGGGCGCTTCGGCATCGATTGTGCGGGCTGGCATTATGTCTGCACTTTTCTTGGTAGCTCACTATTACGGGCGGAAACTGCAGGTATTATCTTGTCTGGCTGTAGGGCTCATAGTAACGCTTATGTGGAGCCCGGGGTATCTCATTGACCTTGGTTGGCAATTATCATTTTTAGCACTCGCAGGCATTGTGTTGCTCACGCCGGTAGTACGAAAGCTCATTCCAACAAAATATGGAACGTTAGGAGATATTGCCGCTGCTTCGGTAGCAGCTCAGCTCGCTACGTTGCCTCTGATTGCCTACGTGTTTGGCAGTGTAGCGCTGATTGCTCCTCTTGCCAATGTGTTATTCCTGCCACTTGTTCCATTGCTGATGTTGTTTGGTTTTTTGGCTGGCGTATTTGGCATGCTTTTACCGACCCATGCCTTCGCGCTATTTTGGCCACTGCGCGCCATGATTGACTTTTTGCTCCGTGGCATGTCAATGATGGCGAATATGCACTTTGCTTCGGTCCAAAATGCTTCACCACCACTACAACTGCTCGGCTTGTTTTATGGTCTGCTCGCTATACTTGCTTTGTTGGCTCGGCGCAAGTCTGAGTATTTGGGCAGCACTGCTGTGGATGATATAATTACAGGTATGAAAAGAGAGAAGAGTCTATGAGCGGTCATAGTAAATGGCATTCAATTAAACATAAAAAAGGCGCTGCCGATGCTAAACGTGGTAAGATTTTTACCAAGCTGGCAGCCGAAATTGCGGTAGCAGCAAAAGACGGCGCCGATGCAGACATGAACTTTAAGTTGCGGTTGGCTATTCAGAAGGCTAAGCAATCGAACATGCCAGCGGCCAACATTGATCGGGCGATAGCTCGTGGAAGCGGCCAGGGTGGTGGCGCGGCGCTTGAAGATTTAATGTACGAAGGCTACGGCCCAAGTGGTGTAGCGGTGATGGTGCGGGCACTCACAGACAACCGCAATCGTACCGGTGCAGATGTGAAGTCAGCGTTTTCAAAGTTTGGTGGTAATCTAGGTGCACCTGGGTCGGTCAGCTATTTGTTTGAACAAAAAGGCGTAGTTGTATGTCATGCGGCGTCTGACCGCGAGGCTCTTGAACTTGCAGCAATTGATGCGGGAGCATTGGACATAGACGACAGTGGCGAGCAGCTAGTCGTTTACACTAGTCCAAATGATGTAGAAAAAATGCGCGAGGCACTTGGCGCAGATAACGTAGAGAGTGCCGAAGTAGAAAAAATTGCCACGCAAACTGTGCGCCTAGAAGATGAAAAGAAAGCATCGAGTTTAATGAAAATGATTGACATGCTCGAAGACAACGACGATGTGGTTGAAGTCTCAGCCAACTACGACATTCCTGATGAAGTAATGGAAAAGTTAGGCTAAGCTTGTAGCTAGTGCGCGTATTTGGTCGCGGATAGGACGTACTTGTTCAATCGGTTTACCTTTTGGATCCTCAATATCTAATATAGTGGAGCGCGGATCGGACTTTAGCCATGTCGGTATATTGTCATTTTCAGCGGTTACAATGATCTTGTCGAATCCTTTTGCAAGATCTTCTGTAAGTTGGTTGGCAGTATTTTGAGACATATCAAATCCAATTTCTTTCATTGCCTGAATGACAACTCGCGCTCCAGGTCGATCCTTGAGTAGTTGGCCGTCTACATCAACTAGGGTTCCAGCTGATTGTGCTTGGCCTGGGTGGATGTAATTATAAAACTCCTCAGCCATTTGGCTGCGTCCGATATTGCCCCTGCATACAAAAAGCACCTTCATGCGCTAAGCTTCTCATGCCAGAAAATCTTTTGTACCTTGCGCTCATTTTTTCCTGCAGGCGGGTTGTCGCGATACAGCCAGTCATGTTGGGCAGGAACTCTCTTTCTCGAGCTGGTGCTAATTGCCTGCTCCTCTCCAATGTAAAAGCCAAGGTGAGTAAAGCTGCCTGCGTCTCCGAAGTCGATTGCTTCCCATAGTAGCACCGATCCGAGCCTTGGCTCGGTAATTTCTTGCCAACCGCTTTGTTCCAAGTCTGTCACCACGCTATCCACAGTCATATGGATGGATTGCGCGAGCTGAAACATACTAAGGATGGAAGACACGAAGTACGAGCAGGAATGTACTCCGTCACTCAACACATCTCGCTCCATGCCATGGTCGAGTGCGTAAAAATTACGCCATGTATTTGCTCCCACACTATTGCGAATCGCGGCTACATAGCTTTTGCCAATGAGTTTCGTTATATTCGAATCTGCCATACGTACATTATACACCTGCTACAATGGAGGGATGAGAATACTTGGCGTAGATCCTGGCACAGCAACTACTGGTTTTGCGGTACTCGAAGTCAAAGATGGCAAGAGGGCGGTTTTGGATTACGGCGTAGTGAGTACGCCGTCAACACAAGCCATGCCTGATCGACTCAAGACCATCTATGATGATTTACGGACCATTATCGCCGTTCATCAGCCCGACTGTATTGCCATTGAGCAATTGTTCTTTACCAACAACATTACGACCGGCATATCGGTTGGGCAGGCGCGAGGTGTCGTTATGTTGGTGGGGGCTGAACATAACTTAGCCTTTGCCGAGTATACGCCTCTGCAGGTTAAGCAGGCCGTGACGGGCTATGGCAAGGCTACTAAGCAGCAAATCCAACAAATGGTCAAAACCATCCTCGGACTGAATAGCATACCCAAGCCAGATGATGCAGCGGATGCTCTAGCAATTGCAATCTGTCATGCAGCAACGCTCAAGCCAGTCTAATCTGGTATAATCGGTATATGATCGCATCGCTACGTGGGGTAGTAGCCCAAAAGGACTTAGAGCATGTTGTACTCGACGTGGGCGGTGTTGGCTATGCGGTGTTTGCAACGCCTCAGGTAATTGGTGAACTTAATGAGGGGCAGCATGCTACTTTGTTGATTGCCGAAAGCATCAAAGAAGATAGTTATACACTATTTGGCTTCCTAGAGCCTGAACAGAAAAACCTCTACACACGCCTGCTTAGTGTAAATGGCGTAGGGTCGAAGGTGGCTATGGCGATTTTGGCTAGCACGACTACCGAAGCGCTACTTGAAGCAATTCGATCGGGCAATGTGGCGGTGCTCTCAAGCGTAAGTGGGGTAGGGTCGAAAACAGCGCAGCGCATTGTTTTGGAACTAAAAGGCAAAATTGATCTCTCTACTTCTTCCAGCGCATCAGTGGCTGATCCGGCGCACCAGGCCCTTACAAGTCTCGGCTATTCATCTCAGCAAGCAAACGATGCTTTGCGAGGAATTGCGACTGATATGGAACTTTCAGATCGCGTTAAAGCGGCACTTAAAGGACTAAAACAATGATCGAGCGTAATGAAGACATCGAAGAAGTTCGTAGCGAAACATTGCAGCCTGGCGAACAGCAGTTCGAAGAAAAGTTGCGCCCTGGTAAGTTCGACGAATACGTAGGTCAGGAGCAGATTAAATCAAGCTTGAACTTGGCAATCGCTGCTTCGCTGAAGCGTGGTGAGGCTTTGGATCACGTTCTGCTCTATGGGCCACCAGGGCTTGGCAAGACTACCCTGGCGCATGTAGTGGCTCATGAAATGGGCAAAACCGTTAAGGTGACTAGTGGTCCGGCGATAGAACGGGCGGGTGACCTTGCTTCGATTCTCACAAATATGGCTGAGGGAGATATATTGTTTGTTGACGAGATCCATCGTTTACCGCGTAGTGTAGAGGAGGTTTTGTATCCTGCAATGGAAGACTATGCCTTAGACATTATGCTCGGCAAAGGTCCTTCGGCGCAGAGCCTGCGCTTGGATCTAC
The DNA here is from genome assembly GCA_964413715.1 of uncultured Candidatus Saccharibacteria bacterium. Lineage (GTDB taxonomy): Bacteria > Patescibacteriota > Saccharimonadia > CAILAD01 > JADZBC01 > CAYPSN01. The sequence continues at coordinate 8,953 of CAYPSN010000014.1, forward strand.
CAAAGTTCACTATTATTGGTGCTACCACTCGTTACGGCGCCTTAAGTGGACCATTGCGCGATCGCTTTGGTTTGATACATCGTTTGGAATATTACAGCCCAGAAGAAATCACCAAAATATTAGCTCGAACCGCTCGACTAATGGATGTAGAAGTTGATGCAAAGGCACTTGATTCAATGGCTCAGCGTTCACGTTTAACGCCACGAATTGCCAATCGCTTGATGCGCAGAGCTCGTGATTTTGCACAGGTTCATGGCAGCGGCAAAGTTGATGAAGCTACGTTGAGTGGCACGCTTGATCTGCTCGACATCGATAAGTATGGACTGGACAGGAGTGACAGGCGAATACTGGAGACGATCATATCTCACTACAAGGGTGGACCGGTCGGCGTGGCGGCAATCGCAGCGGCATCGGGTGAAGAGCCTCAGACGATAGAAGACGTCTATGAGCCATACCTTATCCAGCTTGGCTTTTTAGAGCGCACGCATCGAGGACGTAAGGTTACCGATAAAGCATATGTGCATTTGGGTGTGGCGCCACCTGTCGAAGATCAAGGAAAACTTTTGTAACAATAAGCCCCATGGGGTAGACTATAGCTATGCAACAAGATGTAAGAAATTGTAAATATCCTGGCCAGCCAGAAGAAGAAATAACACAACGAGTGTTTTACAAATCTTTTGTAATGGTTCTGCCAATTTTGATGGCAAGTGTTTTGCTTGGCCTGGTGGCTTTGGTAGGCATGTCGTACGGGGCAGCCAATGCGAGTATTTCACTGGGTGAGCGCTTGCCTACATTGAGCGGATCGCTTGTAAGCCTGCTTAGCTTTGTTTTTTTTGTACTCGTTAGCTTGTTCACATTCGGGGCACTTTGGATATGGCGCAATAACCGTATTTTGGTGACAAATGAACATATCGTAGACATCGATCAGAACACGCTTTTTAATCGCAGTGTCGCCACGTTGAACCTAAGCAGAATTCAGGACGTTAGTGCCGACGTAAAAGGGCCCGTGCAAACCCTTCTGCAATACGGAACAGTAGTTGTTCAAACGGCAGGACAAGAGCAGAACTTCCATTTCGACTATATGCCACGACCGTATGAAGCCGAACAATATATACTAGAAATTCACAAGCAATACATGGCAACTCATCACGAAGACGATGGCCTGCGAGGGGTGGAAGAGGGGGGAAGCACCTCGGATACTTCTAATAATCTAGCAGTTAAAAAGTAAAACTTGACTTGATTCCTTAACTGTGCCGATTGTCCATCGAACGTCTGAAGCTTTCCAGCCTATCCTGCGCATCTCTAATTTCTTCTAGGTCACCTGATTTCTTTGCTTCTTCCAGCTTGGCCGTAAGTCTGCTTTCGGCCAGAGCCTCTGGGTCTTTGCCCGACACTTTATCTGTTAGCCATTCCCCTGATCTTGTAGTAGGTAATTGTCCATCTTGATTATTTGAGGGATCCATTTCTGATTCGGGTTTCATGGCTCTAATTCCGTTTTAATTGGCGCTTTGAAGTTCATAGACATCCACGGTGCCTTTTTTGATGTCTTTATCTTTGGGGTTTTCGAGATTGGTTTGTAAAACGTACGAGCTAATTGGGTTGCCGCTTGTACTATATCGGTATTGGGTTTTACTCTTCGGGTCAGTTGGGAGAGGAGGTTTTATGTATGGAGTTGCGCCCTCGACCAGGCTCACAAGTTGGGCTGGATACGATCCATTTTCTTGGTAATATCGCTCGAGTGCGTTTTTGATCTTCGACAAATCTTGCTTGCGGTCGGCATCACGTGCATTAATTGGCCCGGCGACTAAGCGAGGGTAGAGCACGAACGCCAACATACTGACAATTACGATGACGAGTAATAACTCTAGCAGGGTGAAGCCCTTTTGTTCTCTCAAACGACTGTTTCCAAATAATTTCATATAACCCCTATAATGCTTTAGTTTGTATTGTACGGCTTTTAAACTTACCTAGCAAGTTGTGAGATTGCACAAAAAGAAACGGCTATGCTTTAAAGTTACAGCATGGTCTTAATAAAATTGGCGCATGAAAAAGCTAACGATCATTCTTCTCCCAATTTTTCTTGGTTTTACCTTGATGATTCCTACTAAAGGCCAGGCTTCAAGTAGTTCAATTGTGTTGAGCGAAGTCATGACTGGATATGTGGACGGCTTAAGTAAGGAATTTATTGAGCTATATAGCAATCAGGCGGAGGCTGTTGATATATCGGGCTGGAGCATTGAATACAAGTCAGCAACTGGAACAAGCTGGTCGAAGCGAGCTATTGCGGCTCAGGATACACTTATCGAACCGAAGCAATTCTTGGTCTTTAGTACAGAGACAGATGGCAATGGCGATACTCAAAAGTTGACGAGCGGTATGTCGCAAACTGGCGGGAATGTTCGTCTGAGAAATAAAGAGGGGGTAGTTATAGACCAAGTGGCGTGGGGAGACGGCAACGCGCCAGAGGGTTCAGCAGTTGGTGCTCCGGCAGTGGGGCAAAGTATGGCTCGAAAAGTCGTGGACGGCAGCGAAAGTATGGTTGATTCAGACGACAATAGCCAGGACTTTGAGCTCGCCCCTGAGGCAAGTCCAGGTGCCTTTACCTCCAAAACAAGTGATGATGTGGATGCTTTGCCACAAGTGAACCCTGGTACAAGTCAGTATGGTGAAGTAATAATCAGCGAGCTGCTACCAGATCCGCAAAGCCCACTGGCTGATTCTACCGATGAGTTTATTGAGCTCTATAATGAGTCAACACAGGCACTATCGCTTGAAGGCTGGAGTATTCGTGATAATACCAATCATGTCTTTAAGCTAGCTGGCATAACCATAGGGCCAAAGAGCTTTCTGGTACTCAAAAGCGCTCAAACTAAAATTAGTCTCAACAACGATGGTGATGAAATATTTTTAGTAGACCCTTCTGGCAGCATCGTGGACAGCACGCCGAACTATGGGGCTGCAAAGCCTGGCTTAAGCTGGGGGTTGGCTGATGGAGCGTGGTCCTGGCTTGAAGAGCCGACCCCAGGTGCTTCGAATGCGGCTCAGTTAGCCGTCGTTGTGCCGACCCCAAAGAGTTTCTCTACTACAAAGAAAACAGCGCCTAAGAAATCAACAAAACCAAAATCTGCCAAAAAAACGAAGTCCAAGAAACCCAGCAAGATTGCCGCTGCCAATGCCTCGTCACCACGAAGTTACATTGAGCCGACAACGACTCAAGATGCTCGGCTATGGTCATGGTTGCTGATTGCCCTAGGTGTCGGTACCATAGTATATGGAATCTATGCATACAAACCAGAAATTACACATTTTATCCAAAAGTTTAGAACAAACACTACAGATCGGTAAAAAGATTGGCGAGAGTTTGCGACCAGGCATGCTTGTGGAGCTTGTTGGCGATCTCGGCGGTGGTAAAACCAGCCTGACCAAAGGCATTGCACAGGGCCTAGGGATTACGAAAACCATCACCAGCCCCACCTTTAGTATTCAGCGTAGTTATGATTTGCCTCAAGGGGGTTCGCTTGAGCATTTCGATCTATATAGACTAGAGGATCATGATGCCATTAAGTCTGAAATCGCCGAGTACCTTCAAGATCCAAATGTGATTGTTGTGGTTGAGTGGGCCAAGGACTTCATTAGCTCCTTAAAGCCAGATCATCTTGTAATTCACCTTCATTGGCTCAACGAACATGACCGCGAGCTGCTTATATCGGCAACTGGCCCGCAGAGTCAAAAAGTACTGGAGTCGCTCTCATGATACTGGCTATTAAAACCGATCAGCCCCAAGCCGAACTCTATATATTGGCAGACAATGGCACGATAAAACAAAAGCATACGTATCAAGCGGATCGTCAATTAGCCGCCACGCTTCTAGGGGAGATACAGACATTTCTGGCCGAGCATGACCTCGCTTTTAATAATCTGAGTGGCATTGTGTATTTTAGTGGTAGCGGTTCATTTACGGGCTTGCGAATTGGGGCGAGTGTGGCAAATACTTTGGCTTATAGTTTGGGTGTGAAGGTGGCTAAAACTGCTGGCAAGGACTGGCTTGAGAATGCTGCGAGCGAACTGGCCGCAGCTTCAATAGGTAGTTATCCGGCGCCAGATTATGATAAAAAACCGAATATTTCGTAGTTGATGTGGCTTGACGCTCTGGCGCCAAAGGCATTTAATTGAATAAGACGTATTTTCTGATTTTTCGACGTCGCAAAAGGGGCGAATTAACTCACGAGGGTTGAATATGGAATTGTTGTTTGTAGTGTTGGCGCTCGCTGTAGGCGCAGGCGCTGGATATGAAGCAAAAGTAGTATTGGCAAAACAAAAGGGCGATAATGCCGAAGCGAAAGCAAGTCAGGTTTTGGATGATGCTAAGGCGAAGGCCAAAGAGATTACACTGAAGGCTAAAGAAGACGCCATTAAAACGGCACAAGAAGCCAAGCAGGAAGAAAAAGACCGCCGCAATCGCATTGAGGAGCACGAACAGCGCTTGAGTAAGCGCGAAGCTTTGCTGGATTCTAAGCTCGATGCGCTTGAACGCCGCACCGATGCGCTATCGGAAAGCGAAGCTGAGATAACTGCTATCAAAGAAGAGCTAAAAGCTATTCGTCAGAAGCAACAACAGAACTTAGAAAAAATCGCTAAGCTTAACCAAAAGGATGCTCGCGAGAAGTTGTTGCAAATGACCGAAAAAGACATGCGGGCAGACATGGTAAGCTACATAGCGAAGCGCCAGGAAGAAGCTAAAGAAAAGGCCGATGAAGTTGCTAGGGAAATTTTGGCAGATGCTATGGCAAGAATGGCCACCGAAGCCTCAGGAGAAAAGACCATTACAACCGTGAAGCTACCGGATGATGACATGAAGGGGCGGATTATTGGTAAAGAAGGGCGCAATATTCAGGCAATAGAACGAGCCACTGGCGTTGATGTGCTGGTCGACGAAACACCAGGCGTGGTGGTGCTTTCGAGCTTCGACCCAATACGCCGACAAGTTGCTCGCGTAGCTTTAGAACAGCTTGTGGCCGATGGCCGAATTCACCCTGCACGCATAGAAGAGCTGGTCGCTAAGGCCGAAAAAGAAATTGATGCTGAGATTAAAAAAGCTGGCGAAGATGCTGCCCGCGAGGCCAAGGTGCTTGGCTTGCCGCCAGAAATTAACAAGACGATGGGTATGCTGAAATTCCGCACCAGCTACTCCCAGAATGTGTTACATCACAGCATCGAAATGGCGCATTTGGCCGCTATGATCGCCAATGAAATTGGCGCGAATGCGCAGGTGGCACGCGCGGCAGCGTATCTGCACGATTTAGGTAAAGCAGTAACACATGAAGTCGACGGTAATCACCACCATATAACTGGCGAAATGTGCAGGAAGTATGGCTTGGATGAAGCCATCTGTCATGCGGCAGAAGCGCACCATGACGATATCGAGGCAACTACACCAGAAGCCATGATCGTGCGGGCTGTTGATGGTTTAAGCGGCGGGCGACCGGGAGCGCGTGGTGATACCCTAGAGCGTTTTGCCGATCGCATGAAGGATCTGGAAAACATAGCCAAGACGTTTCCTGGTATTCAAAAAACTTTCGCAATGAGCGCTGGTCGTGAGATTCGTATCTTTGTTGCACCCGAGCAGGTGGATGATTTAAGCGCTATTAAGCTCGCTCGCGACATTGCTAATAAAGTTGAAGCAAGCTTGAAGTACCCTGGAACTATTAAGGTGAACGTTATTCGTGAAACACGAGCCGAGGAGTATGCCAAATGAGCCAAGAGCAGCATCGTGATGGCATGAGTCGAAAAGAGGTTGTTAAGGTATTGGCCCGCAAAACAGGTCTCACCAAGCGCGCAACCGCTGATTTTTTACATCAACTTGAAAGCCTCATTACCGAAGAAATCCAGGCTGGCCGCAGCCTTACCTTGACTGGCTTTGGCACATTCTTCTTAGGTGAGCGTAAGGCTCGGCATGGCATTAACCCAAACACCAAGCAGTCGCTTGATATACCGAGCATGGCAATGCCTCGCTTTAGAGCCGGCTCAGCTCTAAAGGCGGCCGTACGCAAGCAGGAGAATTAGTGGGCGAGAAACTTACTAATACAGTGCATAAGAATTTGCCCAAGCCAGTACGGGATTTGACGATTGACCTATTGCGCGGCTACTTCCTGTTCATGATCATCATTGATCACATGGGTAGTTTTCCATCTCTGCTCGAGCCATTTACCGGCGGAGGCAAATTGCTCGTATCAGCCGCCGAAGGCTTCTTTTTTCTGTCTGGATTGTTGGTGGGTCGCTTGCGTGGTTGGGATGTACGGATGGGCAACTTTGATAAAGCCAAGCGTTGGCTTTTGCACCGCGCTGCAGTTTTATACGTTGTGAGCATTGTTTTGACTCTCGGGTTCACGCTTACCGCATGGGCATTTCACTACACCCCTAAGGTTACATTGGGAGTCAGTAAGTTTGGTATTGTTGAAACCCTATGGCGAACTCTAACCCTTCAATACAGCTTTGGTCTTGCCGACATGCTGCCGCTCTACACTATCTACCTGCTCGGTGCGATAGTTGTGCTCCACCAACTTAGCAGAGGTCGCTGGAAGCTCGTGCTGTCTGTATCGGCGCTTTTATGGGTGATTCCACTTGTTACGGCGGGCTATCTGCGACCAATTGGAACATACTTTTCGCTCTTTTCGTGGCAGATATTGTTCTTCGGCGGTATTGTGTTTGGTTATTATAACTACGAAATCAGTCAGTGGTGGGAGAGTAAAAAAAGAAAGAAAAGACTGCAGATACTTTCTTGCTTAGCTGTGTTTGCAGGGTTCGGTATTGCTTACAGCTGGGCACTGCGTTTGGTCGGCGGCCTCTATAATAGCCAAAAAGTAGCCTTAAAACCATTGTTCGACACGATTGAACTTGGCCCAGGCAGATTGCTGTTGTTTGCAGTGTGCATAATCGTTGCGTATCACTTTATCCGGCATTATGAAGAGAAAATAGTTCGCGCAGTTGGTTGGTTCTTTTTACCACTTGGTCAGCACTCTCTGTTTGTATATGCTTTGCACAGCATTTTTGTTTTTGCCTTCATAGGCAATCCGGTGCAAGGGGTTCTGCTGGCAACGCTAGCGAATATTTTGATCCTGCTGGTTATTTGGCTACTTACTCTGCAATACCAAAAGTTGCCTTCTAAACATAAGTACTTATAGGTATAATGCAGCTATGGAAGAAGTCGAAAAACTCACCAAAGAAGTTGTCGATGAAGTAGAGAAGGGCTTTTCGTGGTCAAAGGTGCGGAGGTTTGTGCGTCGACTTGGGCCAGGATTGGTTACGGGTGCTGCTGATGATGATCCGTCGGGCATAGGTACCTACACACAGGCCGGCGCAGCGTTTGGCTTTACGCTTGCTTGGATGATGCCGTTTATGTTGCCGATGATGATCGCAATTCAGGAAATGGCTGGGCGCATAGGTCTGGTTACCGGCAAGGGCTTAGCATCGATTATTAAGGACCATTACAGTCGGTGGTTTTTGTATTTCACGGTGTTTTTCTTGGTGTTTGCAAACACCGTTAACATCGGCGCCGACATCGGTGCAATGGCCGCTTCGGCGCAGTTAATAATCGACATCCCGTATGTGTGGTGGACTCTATTCTTCACCACTGGCATCGTACTTCTGGAGCTCATCGTGCCTTACAAAAAGTATGCCAAAATCCTCAAGTGGCTTTGTTTGTCACTCTTTGCCTACATCGTGACTGCCTTTATGGTTAATATGCCGTGGGGCGAAGTGCTGCGCAATACACTGGTGCCGACGTTTAAGCTGGAGCCAGCCTTTATTTTGGCAATCGTTGCCTTGCTTGGAACCACAATATCTCCGTATTTGTTTTTCTGGGAGCCGAGTCAAATCGTTGAAGAGCAAGTTGCTCATCGTTGGCGCAAAGACATTGATGGCGCGCCATATGTCACCAGCCACAGAGTTAAGCAATTCCGTAGTGATAATGTCGCGGGGATGTTCCTCTCGCAGCTGGTCGCCTTCTTCATCCTTATTACTGCCGCAGCTACCTTGCATGCGGTGGGGATCTTTAATGTTGGCTCAGCCGCCGAAGCTGCCAAGGCCCTCGAACCACTGGTGAAGGGATTTCCGAACGCCGGCTTTGTGGCAAAGCTCTTGTTCGCTTTGGGTATTATCGGGACGGGGCTTTTGGCTATACCCATTTTGGCTGGCTCAGCAGCGTATGCAGTGAGTGAGGCCCTAGATATGCGCGAAGGCTTGTCGCAAAAAGTTAATCGCGCCAAAGGGTTTTATGGTGTGATTGCTGGCGCAACACTCACAGGTTTACTCATTAACTTCTCAGGCATCGATCCAATTAAGGCGCTGTACTACGCAGCGATTATTAATGGTGTTATGGCTGTTCCGCTGATTCTGGTAATTGTACGTATTGGTAATAACTCAAACATTATGGGCGAGTATAGCAATAGTAAGCTCTCGAATGCCGTCTCAATTTTTACCTTCCTCGTAATGCTGTTGGCAACTCTGGGAATGATCTTTGTTAAATAACCACTCAGAAAGTGGTATAGTCCAAGCTGTGAAGCATCGTATAAAGAATCTGCCTTTAAAGAGATCGACACGCGTGGCCATTCTATGTGGCTTGTTGGCTGTTGGCTTGCTTTTTACTGTGAGCCTGTTTGTTAAGCCCGCAAAGATTGCGCAAGTTAGTGTGCGACAGCTGGGGCCGGTGCAGAATCCTGCTGCACCATACTTGTTGCGTGACGGCGGAGCTACCGGCCTACTGGGAGACAGAATACTTTGGACGTTTGGCGATACAATCTTTTTCCGCAAAAGTGCTAATGGCAAAGACGGCTATTCTAGTAGCGCGGCGTATAGTCAGCTGGCTACGCCCACTGTGGTGAGCGAACCCCTTGACGTAAAAGGCGCGCCCGCCGCACCACTCTTGCCTCTTACTCAAGAAGAAGAGGCCTATAATAAAAATTCTGGCGACCCCAATAAGCGCTATGCACTCTGGCCAGCGGAGGTTATTCATGAGTCACCCGACAGTGCGCTCATACTGTATGACCGACTTAAAGTTTATCCAGGAAATTTCAATTATGAACATGTTTCAACAGGGCTTGCTCGAGTGCGCTCAGGCGCCACAACGGCTGAGCGAGTCAATGACAGCCTCTTTACTGGTAAGAGTGACCAGTATTTACACGGCTACGTGAAGTATGGAGACTTTCACTATCTCTATAACTGCACCATGCGATTTGCTAGCTTGCGTTCGGATTGTTCTGTGGCACGCACTACGCAAATACTTCAAAGGAGCGCCTATAGGTTTTGGGATGGATCAAGTTGGAATGAGGACATACGTAAGGCTGCAAAAACAATCCCTGGGTCTACTTCGGGATTCTCGGTGAGTTATAATCCTTACCTAAAATGCTTTGTTTCGGCTACTTCGACGGCCTTTTCCAAAGATATTATTTTGCGCACTGCCCCAAGGCCTGAAGGTCCGTGGAGTGACAGTATCGTGGCGTTCACTGCGCCATCGAGTATATATGCGGTTCGCTTGCATCCTGAGTTGGCGCGCAACAATGGGCGCGATATTGCCATTAGTTACTACCGCCCCGAAGGCGAGTTTAAGGGCAAACTCCAGCTCCTTAATTTACAGCTCACGGCTCGCTAAACGCATTTGCACCTAGCTCGCAGCCAATGTAGATTTTCATTCTGCTTATGTTCGTGTATACTTTAAGTATGTTATTGAGCCACAAACTTACAACCTGGTCGTCATATATTTCTTACTTCTCTATGAACTGATCGAGAAGCCAGGCTTAAATTTACGAAACTTTAAAACTGCCTTCTCGGGCAGTTTTTGATTGTCCGAGAGAACCTTAACAACTTTTAAAGGAGAGAGACATGCCATTACTTTTAGAGCTTTATCGGTTTTGGACCATGGAGGCAGATCACGATGAGCAGCTTTGCCCGGCTTGCGGTGAGCCATTGTTGGTGGGCCAGAATGTGGCCGGTTTTGTGAATCGTTGGACTCGGTGCTACTACGTAGTTCACGAATGGTGCGAAGTTCCATTGCACGAACTGCTACGAAAGGAGCAGGATGATGAGTACAATCTTCAATTCGCAGGTTGATGTCGAAAGTTTGTTGCACGACGTTGCTCGCAAAGGCTGGGCGTTCGATTCCGAGGCTTTGAGCTTGGAGTTCTGTAGCCAACTCGCCGAGGCAATTGCCGAGCTGCAGTTTACGCGCTTCAGCAAGCATACGTCGACGGTCGACGTGGAGACTGAGTCTTGCATCTTCGTTGGTATACAGGCTGCTTTACCGCGACCGATTAGCTTGCTGCATGAAAAGATCACGCAGCGGGTGCGGTCGAGTAGGGGGCCGAGGCTACAGCACTTTCGGCCGTGGTTGCCTAACGAGGTAACGGTGCAGCGGTTCACTCAGGCGGGTGACCAAGTGTCGCGGCACCAAGACTTTGGGCACGACCGAGTGCTAGTGGCGGTTTTTACCATCACCGGCTCAGGGCCGTTTTGTCTGTATCGTGGTCGCTGCGACGAATCCCCCTATGAGGTGTGCGAAACTGCTACCGGCAGCATGGCGCTCTTGTGGGCACCTGGTCTCGACGACGATGGCTCGGTAGATGCTCGACCTGTCCACTCGGCTGACCCGGCTTACATCTTGCCGCGTACCACGATTGCCTTTCGCATGACGGTTGGCAAAGATGATTAGGCTGGTTGGCCAACAAAAATCCCCCACGGACGAATGTTTGTGGGGGATTTAAGCGTTGTCGACGGATGTTATTATGAAGCGTCGTTCTCTTTCGGCGATGGCGCCAGTTACTGTGCCTCCCGCTTTCTTGCCAAAGAACAACGCACCGATGGGCGAAGCGTATGACACATAGCCTGGCTGTTCTTTGAGAACCAAATAGCTACCAATGGTAATAGTATATTCATTATCTTGTTCGTCCGTATAAGTGACTCTTGAACCGAGGCCTACTTGGCCCTTTTTACTTTCGGGTGATACGACTTTGGCTTGTAGTAATACTTTTTTTCTTTCGCCAAGACTAGCAGAATGCAGGTTATGCAGCCGCATAAGTTCTTCGTGCCACGAGTTGTCATGCCACGTTTCACTTGATTGGGACGTACTCGTGCCTACTTCGGCCTTAATGTCGGCGAGTTTCTTTTCAATGGCTTCAACGGAACGCTTGAGTTCTTCATAATCCTCGGTGAGGAAATTGTATTTGAGCATAAGCTCTCCAAATAATTGCAATGGGGTGAGTAATGGGGCTCGAACCCACGACCTCTTGGACCACAACCAAGCGC
>CAYPSN010000015.1:0-18719 GCA_964413715.1 uncultured Candidatus Saccharibacteria bacterium
GATCATACGTACCACGAACTACGTAGTCTGTTATAAAAACCTTCGAGTGCTCAGAATGTTGGCGCTCGACCCGGCGGCGCGCCTGTTTACGAGTTTTAGGGTCAATAGGCGTCTCGTAGAACTCAACATACTTAGCGACCTGGAGGTTGGGCCCCTGCGCCATGCGGTTAGAGATGATGAACACTCGGCACTCGGGATCGCGAACGAACCGCCCGCGCTCCTCCTTGATCTTTCCCTTGGTGCCGGCGCCCGCCCGCGCGTGGCCTATGCCCAGGCGGGCGAGCTCAGCGCAGATGCGGTCCCCCGAGTAGATGAACTCATGGAACACCACCACCTTGTACTTGCCCACAATCGACTGCAGCCTGGACAGGAGGAGCTCGAGCTTGGGGCACTCATCGAACGCGAACTTGGCGCGCTTCCCCGTCTCATCATCGGTGTACCCCAGGAAGCCGGAGCTGATCTGGCGCATCCTGAGGAAGGCGTTCTTGGTCTCCTGGTAGTTGCCCCGCGCTGCCAGTATCTGATCGCGTGCCATGATCGCGTAGTCCTCAGCATCGCGCGGCAGGGAGATGGGCAGGGTCCGCGCCACCACCGGGGGCAGGGACGCCTCATCAGCCTCGATCGTTATCGACCGGTGCGCGAGCAGCCGGTGGAGCTTGTCTGCCATCTCCGGGCGGAAGGTGTGCTTCTCGCCCCCGAAGTAGTTGACCTCAGTCTTGAAGAATGCCGCGCGGAACAGACCCAAAGTCGGCCCGAGAGACTCCCCGCGATCCACCAGGTACATCTGCGCCCACAGCGGAGTCGGATCCGCCCCGAACGGAGTCCCCGACAGCGCCACCACGGGCCGCTCGGGCGGCTGGGCGATCTTGCGGCAGATGCGCCACGCCAGGTTCCTGTGCTGCACCGCCTGGTCGGCGGAGCTCTCGTCCATGATCAGGCCGTCGAAGGTCCGCGCGAGCTCCTCCACCAGGCGCGGGACCGGCCGGAGGCGAACCTCCTCCCCCGCCCTGACCCTCGCCCCCTCCGCCGGCACCCACTTCTTGCCGCGACGCACGAACTTGCCGCACGCCATGCGCATCAAGCCAGCGTAGGTGGCCACAGTCAGGAGAGGAGCGCCGCCGCGGACCACCGCCCACTTCTGGCGCGACGACCCCGACAGGACCGCCATCCCGGTGCGCGGGCAGTGCAAGTCCCGCTCAGACTCCCACTCGGCGAGGTTGATGTTGCCCGGGACCAGGACTAGGAAGCGCCGCGCGATCCCAGCCCTGCGCCAGTACCGGGCGAGCGCCATGCTGAACAGCGTCTTGCCCACCCCCGTATCGGCCCAGGCCGCCAGCCGGCGCACTCGAGCGGCGGCGATCAGGAGCACCCGCTGATCGCGCTGGAGCTTACCCCACACCGGCGGGCGGGCGGGCAGCGCCATCGCGGCCCTGCGCAGGGCCGCATCGGACATGCGCTTGTATCGCCGCAGGTCATCCCGCGGCCTCCCCAGGAACGCGCGTATTGCCCTGCTCGGGATCATAATACTTGCCCCTTGGGCAAAAATATACTACAATTCATAGTCTCGCCCATCTAGGAAATAAACCCTAAATGAAACGGAATCTCAAAATGACATACAACATCATAATCGACGACGCACAGCGGCTTGCACTTCTTGCGCTCCTAGAAAAATCCCAAACCGGGTTAAATACCGACGACTCCGACCCCCTCCAATATTGGCAGGACATGCTCCGCGAACTTCCCGACATGGAAAAACAGGACCCAAAAATCCAACACGGCTTTTGCTTATAAAACTTTCCTTCTCTTCCCCTTCAAAAAATTTAGCCCCCTCAGGGGGCTTTTTTTACCCCTCAACCTACTCATCCCCCGCATCATCATCCTCGCGAGAGAGTAATCCGGACAGCTCCTCATACCGCTCCTCCTCCAGGGGGACCGACCCGAGCACGAACTGCCCCGTGTCGTAGTTCTGCGTCAGCAGGACCCCGAAGCGGTCGCGGGTCCTCCTGGACTTCTCGACGAACAGGCGCGCGAGCCCCAGGCGCTTCTCGGCCGAGGTCGCGTTGACGCTCAGGCAGACGTCCGCAGTTCCGATGAGCGACCAGTCCTCCGCCACGTTGGTCTGCCCGCCGCGCGCGGACTTCCCAGCCTCGCGATTGAGCTGCTGCGCGGTGATGCCGGCTATATTGCGCTCGATGCACAGGCCCCTAAAATCCTCGAACATGCGCCCGAGCGAGATCCGGTGATCCCTGGCATCCGTCTGCATGATCCCGATGTAGTCGAGCATCAGCACGTCGGGCATGAAGCCGGCCGCCTCGAGCTGATCCAGGTAGCTGCGCAGCCCCGCCACGGTCAGGCCGCGGGTGGGGAAGCGCTTGAGCTCGATGTTGCTGAACTTGCCCTGCATGAGGGCGCGCCGCACCTCGAGCTCATCCTCCAAGTTGGGGCTGTCGAATGAGAACTCAGGGGTGATCTCCTCGCGGGAGAGCTCGGAGAGCCTCCCGAGGGAGTCCTTCTCGATCATGCTCACTCGGAGCGGCTCGCGCAGGGCGCGCTCGGTCACCGAGAAGAATGCCTGGTAGAAGCGCGCCATGAGCTCGCCCTCGGAGAGCTCGAGCGACGCGTAGAACACGCGCTTGCGCTGCATGAGGGCCATCTTGGCGAGGTGGATGAGCAGCCAGCTCTTTCCGATGCCCGTCGACGCGATCCCGAGCACCACCGCCCCCCGCATGGGGGCGATGCCGCGCGCATCCAGCTCGGGGATGCCCGTGTTGAACTCGGTCGCCTGATTGCGGAGGAAGTCCACCAGCCTCCCGGTATCATTGAGGGAGACCCCGCGATCGAAGGTCGAGTCGCGGGCCCGCAGGAGCTCGCTCCACATCTCCTCGACCTCGGGGAGCGCGACCTCGCTCTGGGCGTTGAGCTTGCGCGCGGAGTCGAGGACCGCCGCCTGAAACCGCTGCTTGCGAATGAACGCGCGCGTCCGGTCGATCACATACTTCGCATTGATCGCCTCGGACAGGCGCAGCATCTCGACCAGGATCGAGCGGAACGTCGCCCCGCGCCGGTCGTGCTTGGACTCGAGGATGTCGGAGAGCAGGTCCGCCATGTGCGGACCTGGCGCCCGCCCGTAGCGCGCCCAGTAGTCGACTGCGCGCTCGGCGACGACCCGGTAGTCGCCCTCGAACAAGGCCGGGTCGACCAGGCCCGCGACTATCTTACCATGCTCGTCCGAGTGCACCAGGAGGGTGAGCAAGTTCTCCTGCAGCGACCCGGCCAGGCGCTCTTCTACTGGCATCAGCGCAGCCCGCAGAACTTGTGCATCTGCAGGGACACGCGCCACCCCCGCCGGCGCGCCTCCTCGATGCACAGGCGGGTGGCCTTCTCGCTGGTGCTCAGGGGCTGCAGGAACACCGGGGCGCTCGCCCCGGTCTCCTCCAGGAGGGTGACCAGCGTCTCGATGTCGCGGGGGCGCCCGACCGGCATCTTGATCTCATCGGCGCGCCGCACCGCCCCCGGCAGCACCCCGAGGCCCCCGGGCATGCCGATCTTCGGGGAGCAGGTCACCCACACCAGGGGCAGGACCCGCACCGGGGCCGTGCCTGAGGTCTCGACCTGCACCGACTTCCCCTCTCGCAGCAGCGCGTCGGTGAGCGCATCGAGGTCGTAGTCGCAGGGCTCTCCCCCGGTCAGCACCACATGCCTGGACTCGAGCCCCCTGGCGACCTGCGCAAGCTCCGCCGCGGTCATCTCAGCGTAAGTCGGCGCATCTGCCTCCTTGGCCAGCATCTCCTCAGCCGAGATGCGGCGGGAGGGATCCAGCGCCCATGTATGCTTAGTGTCGCACCAGGGGCATGCCACTCCGCACCCCTGCAGGCGCATGAAGATCGAAGGCGTGCCAGTGCGAGTACCCTCCGCCTGGAGCGTCTCAAACACCTCGTTGATCGGGAAGAACAGATCGCCCATCTCTGCTTGGTTCCTTTTCTGCCTCAACTTTATCAAGTTCTGCCTCAACTTTATCAAGCTTCTCAGCGGCCCGGGGGCAGTGCGTGCGCAGCCTATCGCGCGCAGAGGCGGGCATTGTCCCGACCAGGCGCTCATACAGCATACGCAGCCTCTTCGGATCTCTCCCCTTTGGAGTAAGCTGCAGGCGCACGCGGCCTTTGGAGGGGATCTCCCGCCTGCGGGTGAGCCCGCCCCGCACGGCATCAGTATACGCAGTATGCATCGAGGCTACAGCAAACTGCATGCAGCCGAACTCCTTGATCACCGTCGACTGCTCGGACCAATCGAGGCGCGAGCTGAGCAGCAGGAGGAGCAGATCCCCCTGCCTGATGCCCTTATCGCGCACACCGCATGCATACCGAGACCTCTTTGCAGCCTGCTCGGGAGGCCCACCAACAAGATCCGCGGCTGCAGCAGGAGAGAACTCGACCTGCTGCTTCTCCACCAGTAGTATGAGCGCCGCGCGCTTGGCGTCCTCGTGGCTCAAGCCAGCGTCTCGAAGCTTCTGGTACGCATCTAACAGGGCGCCGCCGTTCATTCCCCTTCCTCCCTAGCTGTCAGCCCAACCTCACCCCCGATCAGCATACCAAGCCTGCCCGAGCGCGCGTAGCCGGGGAAGGATTGATCCAACACCCCCGGCACTTGATGCGCGCACGCCATCAGCACCCGCGCCGTGACCGAGAAGCCCCCTCGGCGCAGGTCTCGATACAGCAGCTCGAAGCCCAGGGACAGGAGCGCGCGCCGCTCAGCGCGGGCCCGCGCGGCCCGCGCCAGGAAGGGTGCCAGATCGCGCGCCTTCTCCCGGAGCGCAGAGAACCCTCGAGTACGTCTCAAGGCAGCCGGAGCGGCGCGCTCCCCAGACATGCGCAGAACCACCTCAGAGATCACCTCCACCATCGCGGTCGCCAAGTCCTCATCCCCCGGCGCGGGGGGCGAGCTCGCGGAGCCCAGCATCTTGAGGCGCTCAGCGATGCGGGCGCGCTCCTCCGGAGTGAGGCGCGGGAGCATCGCCACCACTTGGTCGTAGGGCTCACCCACGACGAGCGCGGGCCTCCAAGACCTCCACATCCGTCGGGGGGTTGCCCCCCTCCGTGCCGTCGCAGAACTCACAGCGCTCGGGCCCCAGCCTGCTCAGCGGGAAGCCGCTCGAGCCGCAGGTCGGACACGACGAACAGCTCTCGTTGGGCAGCGTCTTTCGAAACTGCACCCATCCGCGCAGGGTGCCATGCAGGTGAGGCTGCAGCCATCGCCCATCTGCGGGAACCCCATCTGGGGTCGCCTGATGCTCGGCCGGGGACGCATGCATCGGCACGGAAGTCACCAGGCGGTCGTAGAGCGCGAGGTCCTCCTCGATGGTCGGAGTCTTACCCTCCTGCGTGAGATAGGAGACCCTAGCGCAGCGGGCCACCGAGATTTTTATGCAGGTCTCTTGCGCAAGCTCGATCGGCTTCATTCGGCTGCCTAGCCAATTCCCGACATCATCACGCTCGGAGTTGAAGTAGGGCAGGTGCCATTCCCCGGGCCGGAGCAGGCGCGGCTCGCTCGCCTCCATGGCGTCCCGCATGGCCTCGGCCAGCATCCGCATCTCGGGCTGCGCGGCCGGGTGGCAGCGCAGGGCGAAGAAGTTGGACCACTCAGTCGCGGTCACCACCACGTTGATGTGGCAGAACGGCTCGAGCAGGCGGTTGACGATCTGCTTGTGGTACCCGGCCGCAGCAAAAGCCTGCGCAGCCTCGATGGCGTAGTCCCGCGCAACAGACCATGCCGCTTCCCGCGTAAAAAACTCTTTTCCCTCGCCTTCGTGCGGAGTCAACCAAACCCCATCACTGCACTCATTGTCCGCCTGCATGCCGGGCTGGTTCTTGCCCCAAAACTGCGGATAGACCGGGTCCTCGAGGACATCCCTGATCAGGCGCTCGACTGGGATGGCGCGGGACGACGACGCACTGCGGCTAAACACCCGATGCGTCATGAACTCGGGATGAATGAATCGAGGGTACCGCAGCTGCATCGTTACTAGGGGGATGCCCTGGGGAGAAATCGAGTGGGCGATCACCTCGGCGCGAGTGGTCATATCAAGATCTCCCCCTGGTCACGCGCTGCATGCACACGAGCGCGGCAACGCGCCCCTCGCCGATCGCCCCCGAGGCTGAGCGCTCCTGATAGTCGATCAAGTAGTTGAGGTAGAACTGCGCCTTGCGCCAGTCCTCGAGGACGTCCTCCGCCTTCTTGCCGGACCTGTCGAGGTACTTGGCGACTTGGAACTTCATCGCGCCGATGAACTCATCGCGCGACAGCTTGGCCTCCTGGACCTTGATGGTCTCGTAGACGGCATCACCCCCGTAGTGGGCCAGGTGGTTAACTCGCTCGGGGATCAACTTCTTGCTCATGCGCGGTCCCTCCCGCTGCGGGCGCGCTCGACGAGGCGCACCAGGTCTTTGTTCGGATGAACTTGAGTATCTCCTCGGCGCGCACCGTCCCACCGCACCTCGGATTGCTCGGGGCCCGCCGCGACCACTATGCCGCGGCGGCCGGGCTCATAATCCAGGCGCACGCGGTCCCCGCGGGACGGGGGCATGCTCAGGGGTCTTCGCCTTGGAGAGCTGCTCATGCGGGGCATCATACATTGAGGGGGAGATCGTACGTCCAGGAGCAGTCTGGCACGGGTGCCGAGAGTCGAACTCGGGCGGCGCGGTTTTGGAGACCGGCCGGGCGCGCCTGTCCGCACCCGCGCAGGGAGTTGGTCCCGGCTGGCGGTGCTGCCCCGCCATCTCCCGGTCCACAGCCGGGCGCTCTTGCTGCTGAGCTAAGCCGGAGTCGCGGACCCCGGTGATGATCCGGGCGAGGCAGCCTTATGAGAGCCGCCCGAGCACCAGCGCTCGTCCGCGAAATAACTGGCAGCCCGCCTCGGAGTCGAACCGAGCCGGCAGAGCTTCAAAGGCCCCGCCTATCACCGGACGCGGGCGTCGCACATCACGCGCAGGCCGTTGCGCACCATCGAGACGATGAGCTCGTCCGGGAGGTCGAGGCTGCCGCCCGCCTGCGCCATCTGCTCGGAGTAGTCCATCCCCCAGCGCACCGCCTGCAGGATGAGCTCGTCTTCTTCGGCCTTAGTCGCTGCGACCATGTTCCTCATTCCCCTTACAAGAGGGCCGTCCCTGCCCTCACACATACCCTGGTACTGCCTGCGGGATTTCAACCCGCGTCGCACCGCTTGAAGGGCGGGCATCCTGGGGCGCTAGACGAAGGCAGCAGGGAGAGTGGTGCGGGCAGGAGGAATCGAACCCCCTTGCGCGGGGTGGAGGCCCGCTGATCATCCAATGACCCATGCCCGCAGACTGGCGGATGGCGGAGCGCACGATGCTCACTCGGCGAGCCGAGCCGCTCGCTTAGCAGGCGACGCCAGGCCCCGCCTGGTTCACCATCCGAAGGTTGGCGACCACGGCAGGACTCGAACCCGCGCTGCGCCGCTTAGGAGGCGGCGGCTCTGTCCAGTTGAGCTACGTGGTCATGATGGCGCTCCGGCGAGGACTCGAACCCCGGTTGCAGGCTTAGAAGGCCCGCTTCTGTTCCAGCAGACCGAAGCGAAGGGTGGAGGAGCGGGGGAGAGTCGAACTCCCTTGTCGGGTTTTGCAGACCCTACCATGGCCGATCTGGCACCGCCCCAGTTAGTGGTGGCAGCCCCTCTCAGAATCGAACTGAGGACAGCCGGTTCAGAGCCGGCCGCTTTGCCACTAAGCTAAGGGGCATCACTCACTCTCATCAAAATGGTCAGGGCGGCAGGGAACGATCCTGCGGCCTCCGCCTTCCCGAGACGGCGCTCTCCCACTGAGCTACGCCCTGATGGTCTGCCCGCGGAGCTCCGACCTCCGACCTCCTGGTCCCAGGCCAGGTGCTCTTCCAGCACGAGCTTCGGGCAGCATGTGGCGGCGTTCCCGCGAGGATTCGAACCCCGGGCCCCCCGATTCGTAGTCGGGCGCTCTGTCCTGCTGAGCTACGGGAACGTACCGCCGGAGGGTTCCGACCCCTCTCCCCGGGCGTGAGAGGCCCGGATCCTAGCCAGTAGACGACGGCGGCGCAGTCTGGCTCCCATCGCAGGGCTCGAACCTGCCGCATCGCGGTTAACAGCCGCGCGCGCCCACCCGGGGCGCCTGATGGGAATGGTGGAGCGCCGGGGAGTCGAACCCCGCATCAGTTGCTTGCAGGGCATCCGTGCAGCCCGCTGCGCGCCCCAGGAGTTGGTGCCCTAGAGAGGAATCGAACCTCTGACGCGCGGCTCTTCAGACCGCCGCTCTACCACTGAGCTACATGGGCTTGCAGCACTGGCGCGGACAGGGAGGGTCGAACTCCCGCTCCCGCGTTGGCAACGCGGTAGACTGCCGTAATCTTTTGCCCGCGAAGATTGGTCCCCCACCCAGGTAACGATCCTGGCCAGCGCAGAGGCTTCGGTTTTACAGACCGCGCCGCGTCCTTAGCGGCATAGTGGGGGCTGGTAGCAGGGGTCGGAATCGAACCGACTTCGCCTCTCGGCAGCAGGTTATGAGCCTGCCCAGCGCCCGGTGCTTGTCCCTGCGTCATTTGCTGGCGGAGAGCTGAGGTCTCGATCCCCAGGCCTCGCGGCTCCATCCCGCTTCGAACGGGCGCCCGGCCCCGCCGGGTTAGCTCTCCATGCTAGTGGCGGAAGGCTGAGGTCTCGATCCCCACCCGGCTCGCGCCGGGCCAGCCGCCTTCCAAGCGGCGCTCGGCCCCGCCGAGTTAGCCTTCCATGAGTTGGCGGAGAGGGCGTGGATTCGAACCCGCGGGACCTCTCGATCCTCCGGCTTTCAAGGCCGGCGCCTTCGACCGCTCGGCCACCTCTCCGCTGACTGCGCTGGCTGCCCCGCCGGGATTCGAACCCGGCACCTCCCGGTCCGGAGCCGGGCGCTCTGCTCCAATGAGCTACGGGGCGTCAGCCAGTATAGAACTTGGTCAGGCCGCGGATAGCCCCGATGAGGCCGTCGTCCGCCAGGACCGCCGGAGGGATCAGAGTGGCCCCATCCATGGCCTGATACAGCGCCACGAGCAGATTGTCCAAGTCCGGCGAGCATGGATCCACGAAGAACACCTGCAGATCGATGGTCGTGTCGATGGGCGTCCCGATGCCGGCAGCCGCGCACGCTCGCAGGAGCTCCTTGCGGTACTCCTGAATGACCCGCACGTGCATGCGCCTGTGGGGCGCGCCGTGCACTATCAGCACCAGGAGGGCGGGGGCGCGCGCCCCGTCGAGCTTGGCTATCACTCTCACTGCTGCCTCCCAGCGGATGGATGGTGCCCGCGGCGGGGATCGAACCCGCGACCAGACCGTTATGAGCGGCCGGCTCTACCACTGAGCTACGCGGGGCCCGAGCAAATTGGTGCGCCCGCCGCCGTGGTGCCGGCGCGGCGCATCTGCGCGGTGACGAGCCGCGCAGCCTAGTACCAGCTCGGTAGTCATCCGAACCAGCCTATTGGTCAGGGTGGGGCACGACAGGCGGCCCGCGCACGTTGCTGCCTTCCTCAGTTCGAGCCTCGATGCTCGACTCCTGTCGTTCCCCAAGCACATGTACATGGTCAGGGTGGGGCGGGTCGAACGCCCGGCCTCCGCCTTCCGAAGGCGGCACTCTGCCTCTGAGCTACACCCTGAATTAACTGGCGCGCCGCGCGGGGAACGATCCCGCCTCACCGGATCGACAGTCCGGCCGCCTCACCTGATGCGTAGCGGCGCAAAATTGGTGCGTCTGCGGTGATTCGAACACCGACTGTGCAGGATCTCGGCCTGCTGCCTCTGCCGTTGGGCTACAGACGCCTAGTGGTGGACCACCGGGGGCTTGAACCCCGACCTGGCGGATTAAGAGTCCGCTGCTCTGCCACTCGATGCTCGTGGTCCGAATAGGATGGAGGACCCGCCCGGTACTGCCCCGGCTGCGGGCGGCTTAAAAGGCCGCTCCAGGACTTCCCTGGTGCACGCTGCGGGTCCGAGGCCCGCGTTTTGGCGCTTCGCTCATGGCGAGGGCTCCTCTGATGATGGTCCACCCTCCAGGTGCTGCCCCTGGGGCCTCCCGCTTATCAGGCGGGCGCTCTTCTGCTGAGCTAAGGGTGGCATGATTTAGTGGTGCGCCCCCGATGGGTTGAACATCGGACCTCCCGCATGTCGCGCGGGCGCTCTGCCGCTGAGCTAGGGGCGCGTGGTGGATCCTGCAGGGATCGAACCTGCTCCTCGGGGGGTGTGGGCCCCCTGCCTTCCCACCTGGCTCAGGATCCGAGGGATGTTGGTGCCCGGGGCGGGATTCGAACCCGCAATGAGGCGCCTTTTAAGGGCGCGGCGTCTTCCCTTTCCGCCACCCGGGCTGGCGTGGTGTGCGAGGGGGGACTCGAACCCCCAAGGGCACGCGGTCTGAGCGCGCAGGGTCTGCCTGTTCCCCACAAGCCCACTCGCACATGAGGGTGGTGCCCGCTGCAGGCCATGATCCTGCCTCTCCGACGTACCAAGCCGGCGCTCTGCCTGATGAGCTAAGCGGGCCTCGAAGAAGGATGAGCCCTCAAGCAATAGAGTGGAGCCTCCCCCGGGGGTCGAGCCCGGCTCTCCCGCTTACAGGGCGGGCGCATCGGCCGCAATGCTTGGGGGGCCTGATGGTGCCGACGCGAGGAGTCGAACCCCGGGCGTCCTCCTTACGAGGGAGGCGCTCTGCCGCTGAGCTACGCCGGCTGAAAAATTGACAAACGGGCGCGTGCCCAAGCTTCCCGGCCCTCTCGGGCCGCCTGGCTCCGGCACGCGCCCAACTACCTGGACGTTCACGATCTCAAACAGCCCGACGCCCGTACCTCCGGGGTCGTCTCGGGCAGCTCGGGATCCGGCTGAACTCAGGGAGCTCGGCGGGGCCCTCGCGCTGCCTCGGCAGCGGGCGGGGCCCCCTGCCTGTCAGCTAGGCGCGCGGCGCGGGAGATTCGACCCGCTGGCGCGCTCGGTGTGGTCTAAGTGTGTGCTCATTGCGCGGCGGCATATAGTCCGAGCGGACCGAGGTGGCAAGCGAAATTTATCTCGCCCTCCCGGCCCTGGGGCCGATCACTCATCTGGGGTGTACCCCGCGCCCAGGAGGCAGGCCCGCAGAGCCCGCGGAGATCTGCTGCGCCCCTTGAGGCTGTGGGCCGCCATCCAAAGACCGCGCAGGCGGGCGACCGGGTACTGCGTAAATCCCCGACGCGCGAGCTCCTCCGAGCACTCCTCAATCTTGCGGGCCGCGCCAGCATCAGTGGGCGCTCCGCACTCCTCGATCAGCGCATCGCCGAGGGCGAACGCCCTCTTGCAGCACTCGAGCTCGAGCCACGCGAGTTGAGCGAGCGCCCCCTCTGTCTCCGACATCATCATCCCTCCCTCACCCGGACCCCAACCAGCCGCAGGCACTCGACCCGAGCCGTCCTCCCCACCCCCCGGATCGCCTCCGCCTCGTCCTCATTGTCATCGAGGATGAACGACAGCTCGACCTCCGCCCTCTTGCTCTCGTACTGGGCCGGCTGCACCGTCCTTGAGTACACGACCCTGCCCGACGTCACCTGTGCCATCTCTCGGATCCCTCCGCGCGGCATGCCCTTGCACAAGAAATTACATACGCGGGCCGCCCATGCATCCCATGTTACCCCGAGCGAAGGCATGGGCCTGCTTCCCCCGCCGGTACTAACATGCACCGACGTGGGAGCAGGCCCTGCGCATGACGTTACCCGTCGCTGCGGCACTCTCCCCCATCTCAAGCCACCCGGGTCAGGGAGATCAGGCCGACCCATGCTGCCCGCTCGGTGGACCCCCGCTGTTCGGGCATTCATTCGCGCGGGCGCCAGCCGTGGATCGTACAACGCCGCGAGCCGCCCGCGCGCCGGGTTGGTTCCTGCGCTCCTGGGCGGACCCTATTCATACCCAGGGCCCCCAGGAGGGGGCCAACTTCGGGTGGGTACTACTCCATTGAGTGATTAAGGGATTTTTAAGTATACTTTTTCTCCAAAATACGTGTTTTTCCGGTTGTAAAATGCGCGGGAAAATACTACAATTTCTGACATTGGGGGGCTGGGAATACGGCGGGCACCTGGGCAGGGCCTCAGTGACCGGAACCCAATAAAAATCGCGCTCTGAGGAGCTCCGGCGGCGCCTTTATGGCCAAAGTCCGAACCCAACGCCCCATGCGCGCGATGCGGCATACTCCCCAATCAGCCCAACTTCCATCTAGCAGAGCCCTCAGCGGCCGGCCCGGCATTGCGCCCGGGCAGCATTCGGCGGTGGCCATGGGATGAGCGGGATGCCGCAACTCACCTAATCTGACGACCTCAATCGGTTGCGGGTCGGCTCCGGCCGGCCCGCGGAAGCGCGAATGCTCAGAGCCCCAGGCGGACGACCTGCGCTGGGGACCGCAGCCGGCGCACCGCGCGGGGGTCGGGCGGCATGGTGAGCCTCCGAACGAAACCCGGGCAGCGAGATGCGCCCGGGTCCATGCGCGCTGGCAGCGCATGCCGATGAGATGCCATGGAGGGCGAAATGAGTGGCAAGATTAGCTTTCAGGTTGGGGATCGAGTATCCTTCAAGGCGGCCGGCAAAGTAGCGCGCCTAGAGGGCATGAGCGGCAAGCGCGTTATGGCAACTGTTACTTCTACGGAGATCCATGATGGCATGATCTCAGTTATGAGCGACTATCGTAATAAACCCGCGGCCATGTTCCCGGGCATGGGGAGCTTGGTCCCAATTGAGAAGCTTCGCATAGCGAAATGCGGCTGAGGGGCCGCGTCCGTCGGTGCCCCCTAGTGGGCAACTGAGGAGGATACAATGGCTCTTAGTCAAAAGAAGCGTAATCAAGTGCGAGGGTGGGCCGCAGAGGGCAGAGGCTTCGCGTGGATAGCTGATCAGCTTGGCTGCAGTCCTCATGACGATGACCTGGCTATCGCCTTCGCCGAAGGAGCGCCCCAGTTAAGTGAGGATGAGCTGAAGGCCAAGGAGAAGCAGTGGAAGCGCAACCGCTATCTAAAGCTCGCGCATCGAGATGTTTAAGCGAAACGCGGCTGAGGGGCCGCGTCCGTCGGTGCGCCCGAGTCCGACGCTGAATGAGCATGGGCAAAAAATGGGGGAAATTTACGATGACTAGCTTCCAGCGCTACATGATGCAGTGGATCGGCGCGCGCTGCGTGGTCCGCATCGCCGGCATGCCGGTCACCAAGCAGGACATCCGCAGCGACCCGGCCCTGGCCGAGCAGTGCTACTGGATGGTCGCCAATTGACTAATCAAACTCTACCAGCGAGCCCTGGCCGACCTGCAGAGCAGCAGCGCCATGGAATTGGCTGGAGCGAAACGCGGGTGAGGCCCCCGCGTCCGTCGGTAAGCCCGAGTCCGACGCTGATGAGCATGGGCTGGAGATGGAGATGATCAAGAACAGCGACTCGCTCGCCGATGCGCTCAGCGTCCTAGACGAAGATCGCGCCACGCAGGAGCAGCGCGACTTCGACGCGGCCTACGAGGCCGCCCGGCTCGAGGACCTCGAGATGACTGCGGCTGCGGCCAAGCGGATCAAGGAGAAGAAGATCGACGAGTTCCTGGGGGCCCTCGCCCCGCACTTTCCGCCCGAGTTCAAGCTGCGCGGGCGCGAGATCACCCACGATGGCTTTGAGGTCGGCATCGACCGCGCGATCAGCTTCTGGGATTACCCGGCCCTGGTCGAAGTCACCAAGAGCAACGGCGGGTGGCAGAAGTACCGCCCCGGGAAGAACGGCTACAACTTCGCGAAGATCGCAGAGGCGGCATGCTGCCGCGCGCGGCAGCTCATCTGCCAAGCTAAGGCAGACTGCGCGTGGTCTGCCAACAAGACGCCCGCCGCGGAGCTCCGCGCCAAGCTTCGAGTTCGTGAGTACAGCGGGCTTGTCCGCCCCAGCATGGATCCGAACAAGCCGATCTTCGTGGAGCTCAAGCTGGCGCAGTCCATGACCGCCGAGCAGGCGGAGCGGGTCATCACCCTCCTCCAGGCTGAGGGCCTCATCTCAGATTGGAATTTTGAGAGATGAGGACCTTCATCATCACCGCGAGCATCATCGCGGCGATCACATCCGCGCGGGCCGAGCCGGACGAGATCACGCGACGGATCGGCCTCGAGCTCCTCCGGGAGCGCATGATCGAGTGGCGGGCCGAGCGGGCCCGCTCAATCAACTGGCAGCCGCCTGGGTACTTCCTGATCGGGTACACAGTGCGAGCTGGATAAGGAGCAACAGCCGTGAAGCGCAACGAGTACATCATCCAGGCGCACACCTTCTGCACAATCAACGTGCGCCGCGAGGCCGGTGAGGGCTACGGCCCCGCGACCAAGGCGCGCGTCGAGCGCGAGGAGTTCGCGATCGTCCTGCACGCGGGCGGGCGGGTCTGGGTCAATGCATCCTACGCGGACGACATCGAGGGGGCCGTGCAGGTCGGCGACGGCCTGACCAGCGGCTACAGCCAGGACGGTCAGCGGATTCTCTCCGTGCCCGAGTCCGCCGTCCTGCACTACTGGGACGATGAGGAGTACGATCAAATCTGCCAGGCCCGGGACGCCGATGAGCGGCTCCTGAGCTACGCCCGGTGAAACCAGAGGGAGTAAGATCTATGAAGTGTCGATCCACTCAGGGCTGCAAGCGCCGCGGCCGGTGCAAGCCCGCTCCGTACACCAAGTATAACAAAGCGCCCTACCAGTACTCATCCGCCTACCACTCCTGGCGGGCGAAGATCGTAGGAAGCAAGAAGAGCCAGGCTGCGCAGTAAAGTGAAACGCGGCCCCTCCGGCCGCGTAGTGCGGGGATGACCTCCTGCGCCTGATGATCAGGTCAACTTTTGGAGCTTCGAGAGATGACGGATGCAGCAGAGTACAGCACGCGCTCAAACGCGCGCCGTGCTGCCCGCGCGGCAGGCCTGGACCCCGGAGCGGTCCAGCAGACCGCGGGCGGGAAGTGGGCGCTCCCGCCCGCCAACAAGCCCCTCGCCGAGATGACTGAGGCCAGCAAACTAGCATGCCCGAATGGCGGCAACTCGCTCGACTTCCCGGAAGAGCTCCGCGTCGGTAACCGCCGGCCGCTGACTCCGGAGCAGCAGGCGCGCGTCGATGCCACCATGGCGCGGTCCGGGGCAGCCCGCCAAGAGCGGACGGACCCACGCAAGCCCAAGGGCTTGTCCTGGGAGGAGTGGGACGCGCACCTGGCCGCCGAGGCCGCCCCCAAGCGCGAGGCCGCGCCCGAGGCGCGCGCACCCAAGCCGAAGCGCCTGCCAAAGCCGCGGCGCGAGGATGCCTACCAGCCGGCGGATGTGATCCGGGTCCTAGCTGAGAAGAATCCCTGCCGGCCCGGGACGGCGGCCCACGCGGTGTTCGAGAAGTACCGCGACGGCATGACCGTGGCGCAGTTCACCAAGGCCGCTGTCGGAGCCTGCCCGGGCAGGCTCCGGCCAATCGACTACCTCATCTACGACTCGAAGAAGGGCCGCATCTCTGTCGGTCCGGGGGCGAAGAAATGACTATTTACCGTCTCGTGGATCACGGCTACCCGTTCAAGAAGATCATGCGGGGGCGCGAGTGGGTTGGCCGCGTATGCCGGCATGCCGAGGGCGGCTTCCTCGGCATCATCGGCAAGGACAGCCTCCGCGCCCCAAGCGAGGTCGAGGCGTTCGAGGAGATCGTGGCGCGCGCCATGGGCTTCTCATGCGCGGCCGCCCTCAGGGCCAAGAACGCTCGAGTGCGGGGGGCCAAGAGGATGATCGCCCGGGCTGCCGACGCTGCCATGGATGAGTACTACGCCACCGGCAACATCGAGCCAGCAGCCAATATGCTCGAGCACCCGGCGCTCGCTCCAGCCCTGGTGAGCGCGCTCGCGCGGTCGCTCCGGAGGCCGCGCCCATGACCCCGGAGCAGGCGCGCGGGATTGTGCGCGCCCGCGCGGGTGGCCGGAAGCGCTCGTTCGCACTGAGGAGATGAGCCATGAAGAAGCAATCAGAGGTTGAGATCGAGGGCCCCGGGTACCGCCGCATGAAGGCTCGCCTCGGGCCCGAGAAGATGGAGGAGATGCGCCTCCGCACGCTGCGCGAGCAGGACGAAGCGCTGGCGCGGGCGGCAGCCCGCCCGGCCGGTCGCGCGGCCCCCGCGCAGGATCGCGCCAGCTACCGCGGCTACCCGGAGCCGGCGCGCAAGGGCGCCCAGACCCCCGAGCAGCGCGCCCGGGCGCGGCGCGTCCGCATTCAGCAGGTGGGCGGCGACGACGGCTACCAGTGGTGCCTGATCATCGACGGCAGGCAGCACATCCGCGGCATGGACCGCCGCGAGGCAGAGTGGCGGAGGGCCCGCTTCATCCAGGAGGGGCTGTACTAAAAATGACCCGGTGGACCCGCAACAGCAGCGGCAGGCGCCGGCTCGACCTGGGGCATGGCCTCGAGCTCCTGATCTGGGAGGAGAGGCTCGCGCCGCTGCGCCGGGGTGCGCCTAGGTACAACATCAGCGTGTTTGGGCGGGTGCTGGTCACCCGATCAGCCGACATCCACGAGGCCAAGCGCCGGGCCGAGGCTGCGGCGCGCCGCTGGGCGCAGGAGGTCCTGCTCCAGCTCGATGGGAGGTTCTAAATTCATGAGCCAAGAGTTCATCTTCGAGACGACCCCGAGCCCCTTCACGATCCGGGTCGTCGTGTTTGATGTAGATGATGATGATGGCTGCAGGACAATCATTGACATCATCGAAACCGCCATGATCAGCAGCGCTGGTCGGCACATCGACTCAATAATCATCGACGAGGGTGCCGAGTTCAACCCGGCGCAGATCAGCAACATCGACATGCGCAGGGCGAAGCTCCGCTCGACGAGGATCCAGCGCGTGCTCGACCACATCATAGCGGGCGGGGAGCTCCTGCCGCCCTGGGGGAGGAAGAAGACATGAATGTCAGGCAAACGCGCCGCCTGGCGATCGGTGACCGAGTGCGCTCGCGGGCCGACCCGCGGCACATCGGCACCGTGCGGCGGTTCTACGCCGGCTGCATCGCGGAAGTCCGGTGGCTCCCGCACGGGTGGATCGAGTACATCCCTGCAGAGGACCTAGTGGAGGACGAGAAATGACTACGCAGATCGGAGTGCCGACTTGGTTTCGACCGTATGTAGTTCTGCACTCGGCAGCCAAGATGCCGAGCAGCGTAAGGGCTCCCTACCGCCACATCGCCATCATCAAGACGGACGGGGCTCGGGCCCCCCGGATGATCGCGAGCGTGCTCGGGGCTGAGGTCGTCTACGACACCGGCGCCCTCCACGCGGGGAGCAAGACTGGTCAAGATGCCTTCAGCCGGGGCCTGGCGGAGGCGGTGGCCGAGTGCCGCAGGCGCAACGATGCCTGCGAGGTCGAGCGCATGCGCTCGATCGGGGCCCCGCAGTGGCGCGTCGAGCAGGCGGCGGGGGCGGCGCGATGAAGATCTACCGACTCTCTGACGGGGTCTACGTGCGCACGCGCGCTGACCTCCCGTCGCGCCTCGCGGCCCTCATCGACCCGCGCGCTGAGCCCGAGGTGCAGAAGGCTTGTGCGTATTTTCGCAAATGCGAACTAGCGGAGGAACCAGATGGCTACCAGAGCTAAGTCAAACCGGGGGAAGCCCGCGACTCGCAGCCAGCAGGTCGCAGCCGACGTCTCTGCCCTCCTGCGCGCCCGCAACCCCCTCCTGTGGGTGACGACGCGCGAGGAGGCTCGGGTTGAGCAGTACCTGGCCGAGGCCGCCATGGCGGCCGGCTATATCCCCTACACCTGGGATGTGGCCCAGGGGGCGCGCGACCTGGCGGGCAATGAGATCCGCGTCGGCGGGCCGGACTCCAGCGAGATGCTGGCCGCCATCGGCGGTCGGGCAATCAGCGGGGCCGAGCGCGCCGTGTGGATCATGCGCGATCTCGCGCCGTGGCTGCGGGACCTCCCGGGGGCGGTGCCGCTGCGCGCGCTCCGCAACCTCGCGCGCACTCTGCCGGCGGCCCCCCGCGAGCGGGCGCAGGCGATCATCGTGCTGTCTGCCTCGGGCGACCTCCCGCCCGAGCTCTCCACCACGGCCGCCGCGATCGAGTGGCCCCTCCCGGACCGGGCGGAGATCGGAGACATCCTAGAGGCCTCGGTGGAGGCCCTGCCCGAGGATGTGCGGCGATCAGCACTCCCGAGTGGCGCGCGTGACGCCGCCATCGACGCGACCGTCGGCCTGTCCGGGGAGGAGGCGCAGGCCTGCTATGCCAAGTCGCTGGTCCAGTCACGCAAGATCATCCCGGCGGTGGTGGCGGCCGAGAAGAAGCGGGTCATCACCCGCGAGCGCGTGCTCGAGTGGCATGACCCAATCCCGGCCGGGCTGGATGCGGTCGGGGGCCTCGAGAATCTGAAGGCCTGGCTGATCTCGCGGGCCTCCGCCTACAGCCCGCAGGCCCGGGCATACGGCCTCCCGGCGCCCCGCGGGGCGCTGCTGGTGGGGATATCCGGGTGCGGCAAGAGCCTCACGGCCAAGGCCGTGGCAACCGCCTGGGGGGTCCCCCTCCTCCGGCTCGACCTGGGCGCGCTCAAGTCCAAATTCGTGGGCGAGTCCGAGGGGAACCTCAGGCGCGCGCTCCGCGTGGTCGAGGCCATCGGCCGCTGCGTGGTGTGGCTGGACGAGGTGGAGAAGGCCCTCCAGGGGGCGACCTCCGGGGCGGCCGACGGCGGGGTCTCCGCCG
>CAYPSN010000016.1:0-6001 GCA_964413715.1 uncultured Candidatus Saccharibacteria bacterium
GGCAATCCGGGCGCTATCTTCGTCCAATGCAATGTGTCAGAATGCTCGATAGTTTATGAGCAAAAGCCCAATTACTCCCGCTGCTGCGGCTAAAAGCACATAAATATCTTTTACGGCGGTAGTTGCAATGCTGCCAAAAAGATAGGAATTAAAATCTGCGCGCCCTCCTTGAGCTAGGTTTGCAAGCACTACGGCAATAGCCAGTCCGCTACTCATTAAAATTGCTAAACTCGTTTCGCCGCTTACTTTTTTATTCTGACGCAAATATTCCATCACCAAGCCACCTGCCATAGTTACGGGTATGGCCAGAAAAATTGGCGTAGTGTTCAGTAGCAAACCAGCGCCTATACCAGCCAGGCTAACATGAGCTAGACTATCAGCTATCAAAGAATAACGACGAGCAACCAGAAAACTACCCATAAGCGGTACGGTAATAGCCACTAGTAGCCCTGCAACGAACGCACGCACCATAAAAGAGTATTGAAAAATCTCAAACATTTTTTGCGTCCTGGTGTTGGTGGTGTAATAAGACATGTTGTTGGTTGTATAGGCGCGGCATGAACTTGTCTTCCTCAAAGTGCTGAGGCGAACCATCGTACAATATACTGCGGTTGAGACACATCACACGGGTGACTACTTTTAGCACGGTATCTACGTCGTGAGAGACCATAACTACAGCTATACCTTTCTTATGGAGCCTAAACATCGTTTCAAAAAACTCAGCCTGAGAATTATTGTCTACGCCAGTGGTCGGCTCATCGAGTATAAGAATCGTTGGGTTGCTAGCTAGAGCTTTAGCAATCAGCACCCGCTGTTGCTGGCCACCAGACAACTCAGTAAAGCGCTTACGAGCGGCATTCTGCATGTTTACTTCCAAAAGTGCTTGTTTTGCCCGCTCGTTATTGCCACGTGCTCCAAGTTTTACTACTTCCAAAACAGAGAGCGGCACTTGGTTGTCGTGCGTGTAACCCCTTTGCGGTACGTAACCAATATTTTGCGGCTTCATGGATAGCTGCCCTTGCGTGGGCAGCATTAGTCCAAGCAAAATACGCAGCAGAGTTGTCTTGCCCGCGCCGTTTGGACCAATTAAGCCGACAAACTCGCCAGCGTGAACACAGAAAGAAATATCTTCCAGTATAATGTTGCTGCCAATAGTCACGCCAATATTGTCGGCATCAAGTAGTAGCTTTTTACTGACATGCGAGGGCTGTTCGTAGATTGGCAAGGTTTTCTCGCTGGACACTAAGGTAGTCCTTGCCTTGTTTTTGGTCTTCATCACTAACTCCTTCTACGGGATCGAATACCGCTGTTTTTGCACCTGTCTCGCTTGCTACCGTTTCGGCAAGTTTAGGACTCACTAAGCTTTCAAAGAAAACGTATTTAATTTGTTTTTCTTTGACAAGCTTTGTTAGGTCGGCAAGCTTGGCGGCGCTTGGTTCTTCACCCGGAGTAATACCGGCGATTGAAACAATATCTAAATTATACCTTTTTGCTAAATATCCGAAAGCAGCGTGCGAAGTAATAGCGCTTCGGCTTTGGCAAGTAGCAAGGCCAGTTTTGAAATCTTGGTCTAGCTGGGCAAGCTTGTCGTTATATACTTTAGCACGGTCGCTAAAATAATCTTTGTTTTTAGGGTCAGCCTTGATTAGTCCATCGCGAATGTTGTTCACAATTTGCTGAGCAAGTACTGGGTCAAGCCAAAAATGTGGGTCTTTAATGTCTTCGGAAAGCTCGCCAGTTTCTTCGTCCGAACCTTCGACAAAATCAATGCCGCTGCCTGCTTGCACGCCAATGCTCTTATAGTCGGCTATAAACTTGTCAACCCACGGTTCCATTGTGCCGCCGTTATAAACAAACACATTACTTTTTTGAGTTTCGACTAACTGCTGCGGGGAGGGTTCATAGTCATGAGGCTCAGAACCAGCTGGCGTTATGTTTGTCACAGATACCTTGTCACCGCCGACGTTTTTTGCAAAATCATAAAGTGGATAATAACTTGCCACCACGCTTACTTTGTCATCAGTTTTGCTGTTTTGGTTTTTAGTCACTGCCAGGATTCCCACAATAAGTACCGCCACAATGGCGATTGCCGCTCCCAACCTCCAACTTCGTTCATTTTTCATCGTTTATAACTCCTTTACCAATTAATATCCCGTGCTCACAAATATCCGATTGTTTTTACTGATACCCAAGGCATTTCTCATAGAGCAATGATATATGATCCCTGCGATTTATTGCAAATCTTTTGCAATTTTGCTATAATTTTGCAAGATGAACCCGTTAGATAAGCTTAGTTCCCTGCTCAAAAACCAGGGCTATAGTGTAACTCGACCGCGCACAGTTGTGTTTCAAGTACTGATTGATGCGCATGATGCCCTGACTGTCGCTCAAATTATTGAAAAATCGAGCGAAGTGGATATGGTAAGCGTATATCGTACGCTACAGTTGTTTGAGAAGACCGGTGTGGCGCATCGAGTGTGGAGTGGGTTCAAAAGTAAAATTGAACTGAGTGAGGACTTTTCACCTCACCATCATCACTTTACGTGCAGCCGGTGTGGGTCGAGTGTAGCCATCAAAAGTGATGAACTAGAACGTAGTTTGCACGCATTAGAGACTGTCTATGGTTTTGCCTTAAAGCAACATTCGGTAGAATTAAACGGCTACTGCAATAAATGCCAACCTTAGACGGACTTACCAGGTGGCATCATACCATCCTAGGTGAAACCACCCCTTTCCTGCCCGCACGAAGCCGAACCTCATAAGTCACATTTACGGCGTCAGATGCGACCTTAGTTGGCTTACTGATTTAGGGCGGCGTAGCGGGTAGCGTATTCGCCGCTTGACTCAGCCTCACGCAAATATTTGACATTTTCAACCAGCACTTCTTCAACCGCATCATTGCCCTCAAGGATGCCCGTGACTTCTTCGATAAATGCAGCCAGCGGCATAGCCGATGGGTCGGTAGCTTGCTGCGGGCCGGTGAGTTCGGTCTGAACATAGGGAGGGGCCAGTTCAATCACCTGCACGCCCTGAGATTTTAGTTGTGAGCGCAACGACTGGGTGTAAGAGTGGATGGCCGCTTTGGTGGCGCAGTAGGTCGGGAACATCGATGTTGGCACAAATGCCAGGCCCGATGATACAGTCATGATGACCGGGTTCGTATTGGCCTTAATGATTGGCAATAGTTTGGAGTTTAGCTCGATAACGCCAGTCAGATTGGTAGCGATTGTCTCTTTGGCGGTTTGGACGTCGTTGTTGCCGACTTCTTCGGGCCTCATAATACCAGCGTTTAAGATAACGGCATTCAGCTTTGGGTGCTCTGCCTTGACTTGCGCTACGAGAGAGTCGATAGAGGCACTGTCGGTGATATCGAGCTCGATTGACTGCATGCCTTCGTTCGTTGCGGTGACTGCGTCGAGCCGAGCTTTGTTGCGCCCAGCAATGATAATGTGGTTGCCACGTGCGTGTAGCATCTCTGCTAAACCTTGGCCGATGCCTGATCCGCCGCCGGTTACTAATACTGTGTTATTGGTTAATTTCATGACCTTACTCCTCTTGTTATTTTATGATTGCTATATTAAACATCGGCGTCCCGAGCGCGCCCATCAGGCGAAGCCATAACGGCAAATACATCTCGCTGCCGCGGGCAGTCGAAATATCGCCGAGGTCGATGATGTTACGCCAGCCGTAACTCTCGGCTAGCTCCGTTACTTGCTGTTTGGCCGCAGCGTCGTTGCTGCTGATGAAAAGCGCATGCTCACCGCTCGTGATGAGACGAGGCTCCACTTGCAGTGCCGCGGTGAGCGTGTTAAACGCCTTCACCACTCTAGCCTTCGGTATGGCCGCCTGTAGTTGCTCGCCAAGGCTGTCGGTATTACTAACAGAAAGGGTTGGCGGAAAGCCATGTGAAAAATCAAGCGGGTTGGCAATATCTATAACTATCTTTTTGCCAACCTGTTGGATGAGACCCGTAAGAACCAGCACCGACACTTCGCCGGATAGGGCGTTGATGATGATGTCGCCGAACTCGGCCGCTTCATGGAACGGCATAAGTTGTACGCTCTGATTTTTTGCCAGCCAGTCGGCGAAAAGCTGCCCAGCGTTATCGGGCTTATCGCTCTTCTTGGTTGCCTCGACATCTTGCGTGCCGAGGGCGACCTCGTGGCCAAGCGCCACAAGCCGCCCAGCATGCGCTTTGCCGACCATGCCTGTTCCCAGTATTGCTATTTTCATTTTTGCCTCCTATATAGATTATTATTGAGTAGTTGTTCTGCTGCCTTGCGGTTCTTAGTGATCGCCTCATCTAATTTCGTCTCATCGTTCTCGACGCGTGCCTGCCAGTACAATACCTTTGTCTGGATGTATTCATGCTGTAACTTCAGCGCCTTCAGCTTCTGAGCAAAGGCTTTTTCGTGCTCGACAAACATCTTCAGCGCCTCGGCGGCGTAGTTGTCGACGCTACGAATATACTGTAGGTAACGTCGCATTTCCGAAATAGAAAAACCACAGGCGCTCAAATACGATAAAGATTGCAATGTGGTAACGTCATCTGCGCCATAGAGGCGGTGCCCACTGCTTGCGTCTCTGCTGATAGGGTGCAGTAAACCGATTTTCTCGTAGTAGCGAAGCGTGTGCTCACTCAAACCACTGAGCCGCGACGCTTCTTGTATTGCAACCGGATACTCGACATCACTTTTGTGACCCATAGCCATACTATAAATGACTTAGAGTACTCTAAGTCAAGTGGTCAATTAGCGGCAGCTCCTATACGATCCAGGAGGCGTATGTGCTACTTTATTCGTTATAGTGATAATAGATTCAAAGACAGAAAAACGCATACTGAATATTCGCCGATCCGACCGCAAACAGAGCTTATGCCTAAAAAATGTGCATGCATCGTTTGGCAAAGGCCACGTCTTCATTCCCCACTAGTCTTCCGACTAAACGGCCTCATTTAACTAAGTCTGGCTCTTTTCGGTGCTGCTAGGCAGATATCTTACTTGTAAGCTATACTAAAGTTATGAAGTTATTCAACATCAAACCAGCTTACGCTCACTGCGACCTACCCTGCGGCATCTACGACCCAGCTCAAGCAAGGATTGAAGCGGAAAGTGTATTGGCCATACAAGAGAAAATGGAGGGTCTTGACCCTGACAATAGAATTCGTGCGGTCATTATCAAAGAACAGAGAGCAGAGCTAGTAAAACATCATCTGTGGGTTCTGTGGACTGACTATTTCAAACCACCACATCTGGAAAAATACCCCGACCTTCATGACAAAATATGGAGAGCTACCAAGCAAGCCGGAGAATGCAAGCACCATAGCGAACCCGAAGAAGGCAAAAAGTTACTAATAATGATAGACGAAATTGCCAAAATATTCTGGGAGACAAAAAAAGCTTCTTATTATGTTGCGTATAGTAGTTGGAGCAAGTATGCTTCCAAGCCTCAGGCCTGGACAAATCATCTATGTTAGACGCTGGCGTTACGTTCCAAAAGTGAACGATATTATCATGGTTAAGCATTGCGGACTCGAAAAAGTAAAAAGAATAACGGCCGTCGAGTCAGATAGTGTTTATGTGGTTGGCGATAACACTGATGCAAGTACTGATAGCAGGCATTTTGGCGTAGTGCCATTTGCTATGGTTATTGGTAAGGTATTTAAATTGCGGTAAGCCACTTGAGCATGCAAGCATCTTAGTACTCCAAATTTAGGAGCCAAAAAAACTTCGTATTTATATGCACGAAGATGTTCGGCTGCATTTTTTGCACTAACGAAAATACCCTGTTAACATAAGCGTAATGATAAATGTAGATGCTGCGCGCGCATTGATGGCTGATAGCCTCGCATTTCATATAATTTTCGCACTACTTGGCGTAGGGCTTCCACCCGTAATTCTTTTAATGGAACAACTTGCGATACGTAGGAAAAATCCAATAATTCTTGAGCACGCTAAGCGACTTTCGTATGCAACTCTTATTCTGGTCATTGCGGGGGTTG
>CAYPSN010000017.1:0-4866 GCA_964413715.1 uncultured Candidatus Saccharibacteria bacterium
GAAGGTCAAACCTTTCACGAGTCTTCGCCAGGACTTTATGCCATTATTCTAAGCAGAAAGATTGCTATAAAAGATGACGACGAGTCCTCAGGTGGTTCTTTGCTCGTAAAAGAGCTGGATGAAGGTCAGTGTATTAATGTACTAGGTAACTACACCGCAGGCAAAACCTCTGTCTTCACCCAGACTCCAGAAGTACAAAAAGACGTTACAGTCACTGCGGTTGATGGACAAAACTTGTCCGTTTGCCTTAAGCCGGATCTTAGAAAGAATAACCTGTCAGATAGTAGTAAACTATTTATATACCAAAAGCATGATAAATAATCACATAAGTAGCTATGGACTTCGTCAACTACTTAAACTTTAAGAAAAAAGTCAATCGCTAGCTGACACAGCACAATAGAATACTAATCACTGTAGTTAGATAAGGAAGATAAGGAGCACAGAAACTACAAAACGTTTTTTATTGCTTCGGCTACAGAGGGTATTTTGGGAGTCGGTACGCCGCCAATGTTCACTCTGGAGCTTGGCAAGATTATGACTCCTTGTTCTTCGACCTTTTTATGTTGATCTTCGCTAAAACCACTAGGTAAAATTTTAGCGAACAGCCCGTTTCCATCGCTTACGTGTTTGAAGCCACCTCCCAAAACGGATGCAAACCTCTTCCTTCTTGCAGCCAATGTTTGGGCCATCTCATTTTGCTCTAAAGTAAGTAAACTGCCGTCATACATAGCTCGATAAGCCGCCTCTGCTGGTAAATAAGCTAGGCTGGACACGCTTCTACGTACAGCTTTTTCTAGCACATTCTGAACCCCAGCAACCTGGCTACTATTACCGCCAAAAACCATTAACGCCCCCAAACGGTTATGATATAAGCCTAGATTTTTTGAACTTGAATAAGTAACTAGGTGAGGATATTCGGAATCAAGATATTTCCCAATAGGATCTGCCGCGGACTCGAACGCAGGATTTGTCAGACCAGAGTAAGCGCAATCAATAATCGGCAGTAAGCCTCTTCTTCCAATTATTTGGGCAATATCGTCCCACTGTTCTGGCGAGCGGTCCATGCCGTCGTCATTAAAGCCAGACGACTGCATCAAGACAATGCTACCTGCATCAGCTGAGTCAATCTCACCAAGAAAACTCTGATGATCGTATTGCCCCTCGCTATCCAAATGCCTAGCTTGTAGAACATTATAATCACTAAAAATGGCTTCGTAGTTTGGCCAACCCCCATCGCTAAAAATCTGGCTGCTAGACGGAAGATCAAATAATGTCGGTAAAACCGCTGCGGCTAGCGACAATGCGCCCGTACCGCCCGCAGTCTGAACGCTTGCAATCCTGCTACTATCACCCAACTCATGCAGTTCGACCAGTTTACTTAAGTAGCCTACGTGCCCACGAGGTGTCTGATAACCGATTGGGTTCTCACTAAGTTCGCTGGCAATGTCAGCATAGGCTGAACGCACGTCCGTCGGCATGAATATGTCACCGCTGTCAGCCACCACAACACCAATGCCGGTGTTTATAACATCTCTGCCAGCAGCAACAGCCTGTTGGTAGCGTGCATTAGCCCGCATAATCACATCCGGCGGAACAGGAATTTCTAGCGTATTTCTAAAACCCATAATACAAGGTAGTATATCATGAAGATTTTTAGCGATTATTACAAAATTTAGGCGTTGATGTCGTACTGGCTGAGTTTGAGTTTGGTTGATTCTTTATCTTTGCCCTGTTGAAGCTTTAGAAGATTAGC
The DNA here is from genome assembly GCA_964413715.1 of uncultured Candidatus Saccharibacteria bacterium. Lineage (GTDB taxonomy): Bacteria > Patescibacteriota > Saccharimonadia > CAILAD01 > JADZBC01 > CAYPSN01. Next base: position 1,754 of record CAYPSN010000017.1, read on the forward strand.
ATAAATACCGCCGCTTTTGGCTAGTTTGGCTGGGCTGCCTACTTCATTAATTTGGCCGTTCTTGAGGGTCACAATTTGATCAACGTGAGCAATGGTGCTAAGGCGGTGAGCAATAATAATGGTGGTACGCCCCTGCATCAGACGCTCCAAAGCCTCTTGCACCATAATCTCGCTTTTGCTGTCTAGGCTACTGGTTGCTTCATCAAGTATCAAGATTGGTGCGTCTTTGAGCAGCGCTCTAGCAATAGCGATACGCTGTTTTTGGCCGCCTGACAGTTTCAGTCCGCGTTCGCCGATCTCTGTGTCGTAGCCTTTTTTAAGTTTTGCTACAAATTCATCGGCATTGGCAGCTTTGGCGGCCGCCAATATCTGCCGATCGGTTGCCTTTGGATTAGCATAAGAAATATTCTCGGCTATAGTGCCGCTAAAAAGCGCTGGATCCTGGAATACTACACCGATGTTGCCCCTTAGTGAGCTCTGCGTTACCTTACGTATGTTCTGAGAATCAATGAAGATCTCGCCATCTCGCGCTTCGTAGAGCCGCAGCAGCAAGTTGGTTAGCGTAGTCTTGCCTTCACCGCTCTCTCCTACCAACGCTACCTTAGTTCCCGGTTCAATCTGTAGTGAAATATTTTTTAGCACGTCCTGATCGCCGTAACCAAAAACTATATCCCGAAACTCCACCCGCGCCGACTTCACAACTAAGTCTTCGGCTGCCAGCTCATCTTTGATATCAGGTTTTATCTCCATAATCTCAAAGTAATCTCGGCTATCGGCAACTGCTCGCTGAGTGTTTTCGACCAGATAACTAATCGAAAAAATAGGGATGCGGATATTCATGGCATAGAGAATCAAAGCCACAGCTTGGCCTGGTGTGAAGACACCTTGCGCTCCTTTGACAAAGATGAATAAATAAACCGCAAAGAAAATTATGTTTAAAATCAGTCGCCTGATGACGTCTTGCTTATGCCATAAAGCCGACTGCGGCTTAGAGATATCTACCATCGATCGATAGTGCCGGTTAAAAAACTTCAGCTCCCGCGCTTCTTGGACGAAGCTTTTCACCACCTTGACTTGGTTGATCGACTCGCCAAAGCGACCGCTCGCAATGTCATTGTGCTCGTTTTTTTGCTTTTGAAAAACTTGCCAGCGGGCGCTTGTCCTGACTGTCATCCAGATAAAGATAGGGTAAAGCGCAAAGAGCATTAGTGCTACCTGCCAGGAATAATAAGCGACCACTCCCAAGCTTAAAACAGTACTAAAAATAAACTGCAAAAAGTTATTGCTCATAATATGAATAAACTGAGTTATTTGAGAGATTGAGCGGTTTAGGCGATTGATGATTTTCCCAGATAGCTCGCGATCGAAGTAACTTTGCGGCAAAGTCAGCAGATGCGAGTAATAGTCTCGGCTTAAAATGGCCGTCAGTTTAGCCAGCACCCTATCACCAATATAGCCATTGATGTTACTGACTACTGTTTGCATTAAGTCGAGAGCAAAGATCCCCACCGCCAGCAAGGCGGCGTAGCGCACATTCGCACCCGTGCCCTTTCTTATCTCATCGATCGCCCAGCCACTCAAAAGAGGCGTCATGATTGTGACTAGCGACAGAACGGTCGTCAGTAGGCTAATGGCAAAGTAGTGCCACTTCAGCTCCCGACCGGATTTTAGGATCCTCAAAATATCTTTCATTACCACTATTTAAACATGATAAAATTACAGCGGCAATGAAAAGGTCAAATAAATTTGATAAAGCCAGTGAGCTATTGATAGCTCGTTCCTATGCTTACACTCGTAGGGTTTATGGCGAATTCGGCCGACTACCTCTCCCCTATCATAATCACCTGCACACCCTTGATGTTGTCGCAGCCGCTAGTTCACTTGGAGAACTAGCCATGACCAAGGGCAAAATTAGCCCTACTGAGCTAGCTATCTTGCAAATTGCGGCTGCCGGGCACGACCTTGTTCATGATATGGCTGGGAATGGTGTGAATGAGCAGCAAAGTGCTAAAAAAATCGCCAAGTGGATGATTAAGCAAACACCCGACGTCTTTAAAAAGCCATTAGTCTCCCGAGTAGAAAATATTATTATGGCGACCGTCTGCGGCGTAAATCAACACGGTTTCTGGCAGTCAGCCGGCGAAGATTATCTTGGGCAGCTAATGTGTGATGCCGACGTGTCGGCCGCCGGCCTGCCGCCCGAGGAGTCAAAAGTTCGCAGTGATCGGCTTTACTCAGAGTCTCTGAAGGGCGAACAGCCAGGACCAGAGAATCGATTAGTGTTTTTGCAGAACCAGGTCGTATTTTATTCAACTCACAATTGGTACACCGAAGAAGCCGAAGTGCTGCTCCCTTACCAAGAACGTAACTTACACATGACTTTAGCCGAGATTGAGACGCTCCAAGCTTAACAGGAATCACGCGTTTGCACCTTTTTGATGAAAATCTCCGTTCCGCGCTCACCGTACGTTAAGTACGGCTCGGCTTGAGGTACTCTATTTTCATCCGAAAATGCACTAAACACGTAATTCCTGCTTAAGCATGAGTAATTATGGTGCTATAATTCTCTTTATGGAATTCACAGATGCAGTATTGAGGTTATTAGTTGCCGCAGGCCTAGGCGGCATCATCGGCTTAGAGCGTGAGTACCGCGATAAATCAGCTGGCTTTCGAACACAGCTATTAATCGCTCTGGGCACAGCCTTGTTCACTATCTCGGCGCTCGACCTCTCGTCAATGCATGGCAGTAGCGATCCTGCAAGAATCATCGGCTATATTATTGCTGGCATAGGTTTTATCGGTGCTGGAGCTATCGCTAAAGACGGCTTCTCAATCAAAGGCCTCACTACATCTTCAACGATCTGGGTTGGTGCCGGGATTGGTATCGCGTCAGGTATGGGTGACTTTTCGCTTGCTGCTGTGGCAACAATAATTGCTATGTTCGCACTTATTGCTCTACCGGGCTTCGAGCACTGGATAGACCACCTCAAGCGCGAACGCATCTACACCATCACCGCAACTAGCCTTGTTGGCCTAGACGACGTCATGTCTAAGTTTCGTTCTAGCTCATTAAAAGTACATGACTATCGACGCTCGATGAATGGCGGCAACTT
>CAYPSN010000018.1:0-4472 GCA_964413715.1 uncultured Candidatus Saccharibacteria bacterium
AGTGTTGGCCGTGTTTGATGTAAAACAAAAAAATACTAAAGGGTTTTCGGTATTGTCCAACATCCCCGTGCAAGTACTCCTCTCAGACAATGCTAAAGCGCTTGTGATCAAGGATTTCGTACTTAACTACCAATACTGTCTGCCAAAAGGGAATATCTATGCTTATGGCTATAAATATGGCTACGCTGGAACCTATTGCAAAACACTCACAGTTGCGCCAACCTCGGTTAATCGTATCGATAATTCATACACAGTGAAGTTTGCGCAAGAATTGCCCGTGTATGGCGACCAAACCTCGGCCGTGCTCACTGTAACCGGAAGCTCGTACTACATGGCCCCACCCAAGACCTTTAAATATCCTGCTCGGGTGCAGGCAAAAATAGTTGATGGAGCGACGTTTAAAACCAACAAGTGCCGCACTGTATACTATGGTTACCAAAACAAATACAGCTATAACCTCTGCACACCAGCGTATCCAAGACCAAATATCTCTCTTGCACGCGGCAATATACTCCCCGTAAGCCGCCAATATGGGTATGGGTATGCGACTCCCACTACTCCACTAATACTCCCCCCAGTACGCGTAACTGCAACCACTACCACGACAACAGTCGATGACTCTCGCCTTGCAACACCTGCGAGCACGACACCAAGCGGTATCATCACAGCTACAGGATGCACCTTGCCAAGTGTTGGAAGTGCGTGCGCTCTTGCGGCGAGTTGGAGCACTACGGGCGTTGCGTCAGTTGATGTAAAAATCATAGTGCCGGTTACGGGAGAGATTCCTTGGCTCACTGCAGTTGCCGCCACAGAGAACGACCATCCTGTGGGCGCCACAGCGCCAGGGCAGTACACCTTTAAGCTATTCGACCACGCCTCAGGCAAACTCCTAGGTTCTGCCACAGCCACACTTAATCCGGCCCCTACAAGCAGTGGTAGTGCCAATATCTGGAGTGCCATTAGGAGTATCTTTGCGTGGTAGTTGTTTGACTCTTTTTGAGTATTTGGTACTATAGGAGGCAACGCAGGAGTGCGTGCTTTCTTGTTCTCAAAAGGCAAATTAACAGTGTTTTGAGTATTATTTAGTAAAGATTATTTCTATGGCAACATTTGATCGACAAAAGCCACACGTAAACGTCGGCACCATTGGTCACGTCGACCACGGCAAGACAACCCTTACAGCATCTATTCTCCACACGCTCGACATGGCTCGCGACCAGGGCTTCGGCGCACGCGTTGAGGGAGTTGATGGTATTGACAACGCACCTGAGGAAAAAGCACGCGGTATTACAATCGCGCTCCACCACTCTGAGTACGAGTCTCCTAATCGCCACTATGCGCACATCGACGCTCCTGGCCACGCCGACTACATCAAAAACATGATCACAGGTGCTGCCCAGATGGACGGCGCAGTTTTGGTGGTTGCAGCAACAGACGGCGTTATGCCACAAACTCGTGAGCACGTGCTTTTGGCATGGCAAGTTGGTGTTCGTAACCTTATCGTGTTTCTCAACAAGGTAGACATGGTAGACGACAAGGACCTCGTTGATTTGGTTGAGGAAGAAGTTCGTGAACTCCTTACAAAACAAGGTTTTGACGGCAAAAACACTCCAGTTATTCGCGGATCAGGACTCAAAGCCCTTGAGAGTAAAGATATCAATGATGAATGGTCACAAAAGGTACTTGAGTTGGTTAAGACCATGGACTCATATATCCCAATGCCAGTTCGTGAGACTGATAAGCCATTCTTGATGCCAATTGAGGACATCTTCTCAATTGAAGGTCGCGGCACTGTGGTGACCGGCCGTATCGAGCGTGGTCAGGTGAAGGTTGGTGAGGAAGTCGAGATAGTTGGTCTCCAACCAACAGCAAAAACTACCATCACTGGTATCGAGATGTTCAACAAGCAGCTCGACTCAGGTATGGCAGGCGACAATGCAGGAATTTTGCTCCGCGGTACCAAGAAAGAAGATATCCACCGTGGACAAGTGCTTGCAAAAGTAGGTTCAGTTACTCCTCATACCGAATTTGAGGCTGAGGTATACATCTTGACCAAAGAAGAAGGAGGCCGCCACACACCATTCTTTACCGGCTACAAACCACAGTTCTACATCCGCACAACGGACGTAACTGGTGAGGTAACACTCGCAACTGGTACCGAGATGGTTATGCCAGGCGACACTGTGACATTTAAAGTAAAATTGGTAGCCCCAATTGCACTTGAAGAGAAGCAGCGCTTCGCAGTCCGCGAGGGCGGCAAGACAGTGGGTGCCGGCGTGGTCACCAAGATCGTCGCATAATCTCCCACATTTATTGAAAGAGTAAGCTAATCGAGTATAGGTTACTTTACGTCGGGACCCTTCAACCGGGTTCAGGGTAAAGAGAACTAGACTCACAAATATATGGCTACCGAAGAAAAAAAACCTACAAAACCACGCGCAAAAAAGTCGGCAACCCCGGCAGCAGTACAGCGCTTGCGCATCAAGGTGATGGCGTACGAGCACAAGGTGCTTGATGCGTCGGTGCGTCAAATCATCGACACCGCGCTTCGCTATGATGCGACAGTTGCAGGACCCATCCCGCTCCCAACGGAAATTAAGAAGTGGACAGTCAACCGCTCGACATTCGTTTACAAAGACGCTCGCGAGCAGTTTGAGCTCCGCATCCACAAGCGCCTCATCGACATCCTCGAGCCCAATCCAAAAGTGATTGAAGCGCTCACCAATCTTTCGCTCCCATCGGGTGTGACGATTGATGTGAAGATGGTCTAACAAAAACAATCAACAAAAAATCTCCAACTGTAAAAAGTTGGGGATTTTTTGTTTGACCAAGAACATATTGACAACTTTGTTTTTTAATATACTTTAGGTGCAGTAGAAACAGTATCCGGGAGACAGAACAAGATGCCTGATCATCTGGCACCTGCCGCCGCCGCGCCGAACATTCCGGTGCGAGCTTTCCTAAATCTCCTTATCCCGCATCCCGATGATTGGGACGCTCCGGACGTCTACAAGAAAGCTGCACAACCCTATATAAACTCCGACCCTTGGTACCTTCTGCTCCCGTGGCCCGTTGAGGCAATACCGGGAGATGGCGATAGGGTTTATCCTGGATATGGCTTACTCGACAGTTACATGGTCCGTGCGGGGAGTAGGCTGTATGCACGCATTCGCGCAGGCGTGATCGTTGATATTGAACTGGTGACGCTCATGAACGGGGTGGAAACGAAATGGTTCCTTGATGGCAAAAACTTCACTGTTCGGAATCTGCTCGATGCCGCCGAGTGGGGCTGGATGATCGACATAAATACATCCATAACGGAGATGCTTGAGCGTGCAGGTCTCCCAGCAACGCTGGAGGCTCTCATAGCTGCGGAGTCGCCCGATCCCGAAGAGCCATCGTAACACCACTCCACCTGGGGTGGCTTTCTTTTTTTGTACGTGTTCTGTGGATTATTTTTCAATTTTTTGTTTGACCAAGAGTGCAAAATCAAGTAAGCTTGATAAAAGTCGCTCCTTAGTTTGATGTTTAACTGTTGCAACAGTTAAACCAGAATTTCTTGGCCCGAAGAGTCGGGTTTTTTGTTTGGCGTGCACGATTGGAGATTGCAAGCCGAGCAAAGAAATTTCTACGAAAAAACCACCAGAGTCTATAGCTCATGGTGGTTTTTTCGTATCCAATTCCGACCAAGGGCGTCGGGATTGCATAAACTAAACCCTTCGTGTATATTGCTGAGGACGTTAGAAATAGCGTTGATCCACGTCCCGGGCCTCGGCCCAACCCGAAAGGGCAGGCGGACCAATAGACAACATGAAATTTATCCTCGGAACCAAAGGTCCCATGACCACCGTCTTTGCTGAAGACGGTTTGGCTTATGCTGCAACCATCATCGTGGCGACGCCTGCAGTTGTGACCCAGCTCAAAACTAAAGAAAAAGATGGCTACAATGCGGTGCAAATCGGTGGTGTCGACACTACTCCCAAGCGCGTAAACAAAGCACAACTTGGCCACACCAAAGGCAAAGCATTTGCACACTTTGCTGAATTTCGTGCTCGCAACCAAGAGCTCCCAAAAGGCGTCGAGCTTGGTGCCTCGTATGATGTCTCGACTTTTGTAGCTGGCGAGAAGGTACAAGTCTCGGCAATCTCAAAAGGGAAGGGTTTCCAAGGTGTTATTAAGCGTCATGGTTTCCATGGTGGTCCACGTTCGCACGGTCAAAAACACTCTGAGCGCGCACCAGGGTCAATCGGAGGCTCGGGCGGCCGCGCAGGTGGTCGTGTGGCAAAGGGTATGAAGATGGCGGGTCGTATGGGCGGCGAGCGCGTTACTGTGCGTGGGCTCAAGGTTTTGCAGGTGCACCCCGAGACTAACGAGATTGTGGTTGCGGGGGCAGTTCCTGGTCGCCGTGGCACGCTTGTTGAGGTGCGCGGATAGAGACTGAATTTTTATGGAAAAAGAAACTAAAAAAATAA
>CAYPSN010000019.1:0-2751 GCA_964413715.1 uncultured Candidatus Saccharibacteria bacterium
TGGGGATAGTAGGACTCGAACCTACACGAGCTAAGCTCAACACATTTTGAGTGTGCCGTGTCTACCAACTTTCACCATATCCCCTTGTCGGTGAGGTGGGATTCGAACCCACATGCCGCTTAAGGCAACGGATTTTAAGTCCGTCGTGTCTGCCAATTTCACCACTCACCGTTTACGTGTCTGCCAGTATTTTATTTAGATACTATAAAAATAAGAAAAACAAAAATGCTGCTGCAATTCCAAATGCAAACATTAAGGCAAGTGTTGAATCACTGTGGTCTTTATGACTTACCGCTTTTTCTGGTGATTCCATTCCCCAAGCAATTTCTAAACCAGCACAAACAGCGCCAGCAACTAAAAAACAAACTATTGCTACTTCAACCATATTTGTCTCCAATTTTAATAAAAGCCCTGGTTTTTTTTACTCGACAATCTCACCATTCGGACTTACCACATTTTGTCAAACCTAGCATTCTTTTGATTTGAGCGAATTTCAATGTACACATACTTACCAACATTGCGTAACAAAATTTGCGCCAAATCGTGACCACCAATTTTTAAGTCTGATACATAATCATCATATTGCGTGTACTCTGAATATTTAATATGGATGACTTTTTGTTCAGCCTTCACACCACCATAAAGTTCTTGCATGAGAGCCATATCAAGACCATCCCAACCAACCGACTCTGGAGCGAACCAGATACGAACATTTAATTTTCTTCCATGAAAGAAGGCGAACATTTCAATTAACGAATAATTGTATCTATCAATAAATGGTACTCCATAAAATCCAGAAATATTGTGACCGCACACGATACCATCAATTCTATAAACACTTTCATTCTCAATCATTCTTTTTCTCCAATTGAATTAAACCCTGGTTTTTTCTCACTCGAAGGCCATTAAAACCAGGAAAACCCTCGCCCTAGTCGCCCTGGCGAGTCAGCTTGTTTGTCCTTGCTTACCGCATTTCGCATCTTCCTTTCCTTGACTCAAGTATACACCTGTTTAAGTGCTTGCGTCAAGGACTTATAGAACGAGTTTATAGAATCCCTTGTACACAACCCTACTTAGATTGTCAGCAACACTAAGGGCAACTTCTTTTTCAACTCCAAACATCGCACTCATTAGCAACACATCACACTCACCTCTAACAGCATCAAACGAATCCTTCAATCTTTTGCTATTAGAACCAACTTCTCTAAGTGCAGCAAAATACTCTCTATCTTCGCCAGTCAAGAAAACATTGGTACTACCATTTTGTAGCAACTCACTCAAAACGAACAAGTATCTAAAAGCCTCAGAAAGCGGCTTATTCTTTTTATTCTGCTCATATTCCTTGAACATTCTCGTTGCAGCACCAGTAAAAGAGCGATGCACATTCTCTGCAACAAGGCACGACAGCAGGCGAACTCTTAGTGCATTTTGTTCGTAATCCAACCCATACTCAACCAAATTTTCAGGCCAGTTGAACAAAGTCTGAACATATGATGGATTGCCAGCGACAAGGCGTCTTAGATATTCAGAAAATTCAACAGCAGAGTCATCATTATCTTCAAAGACCTTTTGGCTAGCAACCTTAACTCTGTTCAGCCCGAACATTTCATCAGGCTCCAACAAAAAGACAGTGAGCGTATCAACATCACTGTCCTTGTTTGCTAAGTTGTACGAGTGAGAGCCTGTTAGGAATTTTAAGACAGGTTTCATAATTTTCTCCTTAAATCAACGCCAAAGTATCGTACCCAACACTATCAGTCTGCCCATTATCAAAACGAATTTTCAAATTAAGGCCATCGAAGCCAACAACCGTACCAGACTTGCCAGCGTGAGGATAATTAGTCTTAAAGAAGAACCCTTCCTTTTCCTTCACTCGAACACGCTTTCCTTTTGAGAAGGGAATTTCTACGAGTAGCATATTAGACTCCAAATGTAATGTACAGGATAAACAACGAAGCCACAAAGTACAAAAGAGAAAATAAGCTAGACATTATAAAACCAGCAAACATTAACCCAATTGCGTTTGCAATGACATTATCTTCTGAACTATACCCCAAAGTACGACCTTTTACAAAGCCTTCTATAATGGACTTGCGACCTCTATCATTTTTTTTATAGAACTTGTAAATTACATTCGTCAGGATAAACGACAATATGATGTATAGTGTTACAGTAGAAAACAAATACAAAAATATCATTATATTTCCTTTCGTTTAATAGGCGGGAAGTGAACCAAACAACTTCCCTAGTCTACCACTTCAAATAAGCTGTGTCAAGGACTTAATCAAAAGTGCTCCAAGAAGGGGGAGCACAACGATAATCCAAGAACAATATCCCTTCTCACCCTTATTTGGCCCTGGGCCTGTATCATACATAACTCACCTCAATTCATTACAATACAATTTAATCTATCGACAATAATTCTGACTGCCACACTATAACTTTCTGGAACCTGCGAACGAACCTGCTCAAATGCTTCTTGAGTGACCCTTGAAAGTCCCTCTTGACCATGAAAAGTAAACAAGTTGTGCTGCGAAACAATCGGCCTTACTTGGGTTTCCAAAATTCCATCTGGAGACTCTACTTCAATTTTCAAGAAGTAAGAGTGCAACGCTTGACCATACAAAACATCAATCATTCATTCTCTCCAAAATATCAACAGGAGCTTGCTGTAGCTAGAATACTCGAACCAACTATTTAATTCAGGGCGACATTCAACGGTTAGTATGATTTTCATACTTTCTTCTTAAT
>CAYPSN010000020.1:0-2472 GCA_964413715.1 uncultured Candidatus Saccharibacteria bacterium
TAAAGTATGAGTTTCCCCTCAGTAAACAGTCATCAGTAAACAGTTACCAGTAATTAAACCATAAACTATCAACTATAAACTTGCTCCGAGCCCCTGCTACCTAGCTCTGCTTGCCGTCTTTCAAAGAAGTTGCCATACCCTTATCGGTCACAACTGCCTTCTCCGTTACATCAAAACCACCAATGTATTTGCCAAAAATCAGTCTAGTCTGCGAGTAGATGGCAGCTGATGCGCTATAACCAATTGTAGTGAGTGGAAGCAAAACCCACTGCAAAAGCATGGCAAGCGATCGACGTCGCTTGTAGCGCGCAGGTTTCGGCGGCAGTATCTTAAAACTTAAGTACAGAGTCACGAATATGCCAAGCATGGCCAAAGTTTGGATACGGCTAGCCAGTTGAGGTAACTGATTGGCCAAGTAATCCGTGTTGTGAAACAAAAAAGGTATAAACGCGCCAAAAGCCAAGATGAGAGGCGAACTAGACCAGCTGACGTGCCCCTCAAGCAGCCGGAAGAATTTAGCCAGTCGATCCCAAAGAGGAATTGAGTTAGGCTTAAAGAAGGCATTCTCGGCCACATAAGCCACATCGCTAGCGCCCCAAGCCCAGCGTCTAATCTGAATAAACTGTTGCTTCAGTGTTTTCACATAGCCACTTGCCAGCACTGCGTCTTGGTAAATTGGCAAGAATATAGGTATCACCTCGTGCTTACCGTCAAAAGCAAAATAGCTTCTCCAGAACTGATGCCCATCTTCCACAATCGTTCGGACGCTCCAAAAGTCTGTCTCAATGAGCGCATCTAGGGGCTGACTATGCGCCGAAAAGTTTCTAAGCATATGATGTCGCAGCGCCTGAACCATCATCCAGTAAGAGTTACCTGTCGCGATCACACGCATCGGCGCTGGCGCGTCCCAAATATTGTTTGTAAACATCGGTATGGGCTGAAAGGATAGATTTTTTGGCGCATAACAAACACTGTAGATGTAATCAAGGCAAGGTAAGTACTGTTTGTCTGGGCGGTTATCCGCATCAAGCGTCGTTACCAGCACTTGTTTTGGCTCTAAGCCCTTAGACTTCACCCACTCTGCCGCCCTGAATCCTGCAAAGGTGATGTTGCCACCTTTACCGCGCACTTCGTTAGGCATGTGGCCTGGATGTTTAACTGCCTCAGAGTGCATAAACTTACCCTTATAATCACTCATCAGCTTGATAGCCTGAGCCTCAACTTCTGCCCCACCTCGCTCCTCATAGGCCAGAAATACTGCTACCCTGCTCATGTCTACATCGTTGTCTAGTACAGCTTGTAGGGTTGGCTCAATCACCTCTCGCGTTTCGTTGTAAGTAGCAATGATGATAACGTGAACAATCTTTTCAGGATCAATGCCGTTCGGATCCTCTAGAATACGCGAGATATTACTTAGGTGCCACTTAGGAACTCGACGTTGTATAGTATCACCTTTTTGAGCTGCAATCACCTCAGCATGTAGCTCGCGCCAAGGCAATTTCTTGTGCTGATCAAGCCGACGAAAACTTTGAATTCCTCGAACGTTCAGTGCAGCGGCGCGTACAAACCACAACATAAGATACAAAAGCATTAATAGAGCCGCTAGACTAACGTTCAAAAACCCCAGCCAGAACGGGCTTGTTAAGACTGTCCAAGACAATATGCCAGGCAGCGCCTCAAAAAATCTATACCTAAACTTGCGCTCCTGCGGCATCGGTATCTCAAAATCTTGAGAGGCTAGCTTGCTCATAAACCTCAGGAGCTTACTATCAATCGGTCGCTAATTACTATCACCATCATCAAGAGGAAGGGTGTTACTCCTAGCACGGCGGTGGCAACATGGCGGCGGTGCCCGTAAGCTCGCACACTAATCAACCAGCTGGCCAGCACAACCAATACGGCAAACAACGCAAAAAGCCTTATCTCGCTCAGTGGCCCGCTTTTTATGGCTAAGGCCTTAAGATTTGAACGGTACTGTACTACAAAGGTCTCCCCCGAGGCAGAAGTAGCCCTCAGTAGAACAGATAAACAAGCAACTACGAGCATGGTAATATTCAGCGCCAAGAGGGTCAAAATGGTTTTGTCGTGGAAATAGTTTTTGTGGATATGCATGGTGTTTTGGATAAAGATTACAGTACTAATATTAATAATTTCTTCAACTAAACTTCTTCGGTCATTATAGCAGAAATGTTAAAATGAATCTCAGCGCCACCTTAGCTCAGTTGGTAGAGCATTTCATTCGTAACGAAAAGGTCACCAGTTCGATCCTGGTAGGTGGCTCCAAGTTAAGATACGCCACTTGCCACCCGTCGTGTTTGCGAACAGATAACTTAGCACTGGGCGGCTCGTGTATAATTCCTCCTTTAAAAACTGAGCTGCGAGATTAGTATAATGTTAGTACGCGTGCTTCCCAAGCATGTGGCGCGGGTTAGATTCCCGCATCTCGCACCACGTCCGAACTAAGATCAACCC
>CAYPSN010000021.1:0-1904 GCA_964413715.1 uncultured Candidatus Saccharibacteria bacterium
CGGAGGGGCATGACGCCAGAAGACATCCAGCGCGAGAAAGTGAAGTTGCGCGCCGCCTATGTGAACGGCATGGCTATCGGGACATTCACAACGGGCGTTCTGTCCCCGATCATCGCGATGGCACTTCGTCCCGATAATGGCGACGGCTACATCACGCTGGCATTCCTTATAACCGTGATTTGCTTTGCTCTCAGCTTCGCCCTACATCTAAGGGCCATGGAAGAGCTTTCGAGGCTAAGTCAATGACCGCCATGGTCAACGTGCTGATGACCGGGATCGTGATCGCTGGCGGGGCCTTTGCCATCGTCTACGCCCTTCGTTTTTTCCCGATCGCGAAGCCTGCGTCCGATCAGCTTGAAATGGATCTGGATATCGCGCCCGACTATATCAAGCGCTCACGAGTTATGGCGCATGATGCGCGCCGCGAGGCGGACATTCTTCAAGCGGAAACATCTCGCATCAAGGCAAAGCCTCGCCTGAAGCGGCGTTGAACCAAGTGGGCACCTTCGCCGACAAGATCGAGGCGGATTCTGCCGATCCATCTCTCACGCCTGACGATCTCCGCGCCCTGCTCCGTCGTGCCGCCCTTGCCATCCGCAATGCGGAAAGCGCTTCAATCGATCCTGCGTGGGAGAAGGCGCTCTTTACAGCGATGGTCGATCTGCGCGCGTTCAATGCGAACGAGGCCATCCGCTACATCGTCGGGGAGTGGCTTCGGACCAACGGCTATCTGTCTTGGGAGGAGTAAACAAGACGTCAACCACCCGGCTGGAACCGTTGCCGTTCCGTCGCATTGATGCCACGAAATGCGTGTCCCATATACCAATAGGCATAAAACGCCTTGCAAATATGGAGTTTCAACGTGTTTAGTCACCCCGACGAGAGGGGAGAAACCATGAGCGCCTTGAAAAAGCGTGCGCCCGAGCACGATCATCAGTTCGGACAGCCTACGCGGCAGATCCCGCCAGCGGATTACACTGACGAGGTGACCGAAGAGCAGCTTAAGGCCGTTCGCGACAAAATCGGCGGCGAATTCGACGAATGGGAAGTCGTCGATGGCCCAGCGTGGTAAACCGCGCTGGTCTTTTCTTCCCGTCTCAACCCTACCTCGACCTTTGAACATTGCCTGGTGCTGGTTCCCGCTCGACGAGCAGCCGGGAACCCCAGGCCCCAAGCACCGTCCAACCCTCGTTCGCGCCCTGAAGCTTAGCCCTGACGGGAAGATGGCTGCGGTTGAGGTAACCTTTGGCACGTCGAACGCAAAGTTCGATTCCCGGCCGTTCGATCTGATTATTCAGAACAGTTCGTCCTTAGACTGCGCCGGTCTGCCTCAGGTGACACGCTTCGACCTAGATATCACCATCTGGCTGCCGTGGGCGTCCGAATTCTTCACGCCTCGTGAGGGCTACACTTCCCCGATCACAGGTTATCTTGATGAAGCCTCTCGGATGCAGCTGGAGGCATTGAAGGTCGCTCGCCGGATACACCCCGAACGATCTTAGATTTCTCACCCGGCTCCGGCCGGGGTTTTCGTTTACGTCTCCGCCCCGCCCCTCTCCCGGCCCGCCTTGTGCGGGCTTTTTCATGCGTCGATCATCACCCCTGGTCGGCGTCGCCAGGATGAATGCCGCGCTCTAGCCGATCCAGAACGAGCGGCGCGCTGGCTCCGAGGTAGAATGATGTGAGCGCGTTGGCGGCATCCAGTACGACCGGCAACGAGCCGCCGACAAGCGCGAGCAATCCTCGGATCAATAGATAGAACGGACGCTTGTATCGGGCTGGACATGCGCCATTGAGATCAGCGCATGATTTTGCTGCTGCGCCTACTTCGACGGCGATGCTGCCCAGTACGCCCATCCAGTAGGGTGACATCTCTCCGAGTAGGGGGAGCGTCGCCAAGTTCG
>CAYPSN010000022.1:0-1871 GCA_964413715.1 uncultured Candidatus Saccharibacteria bacterium
CTCAATGTCAACTTTGTTAATAGCTGCTCTTTTGCCTAGCTTATCTTTGATAAGTTTTCGATCCTCGAGGTCGTCTTTTAGATACTTAGCGTAATCTTTGCGACTAGCAAACCATTTGCTGCGCCAGTCTTTATTCACTTGCAATCTCATGGAGATCGGGTTAACTTTTTGTCCCATACTATTTCTCCTCTACTTTCGTCGCTTTAGCTGGTTTCTGACGTACTTCACCAGTTACAACAACACGAATATGGCTTGAACGACGCTGAAAAGGCAATGCGCGACCATGAGCCGCTGGGCGGTAGCGCTTGATACGCGGTCCGCTTGTAACACTGATCTCGACTATTTTAAGTGTGTCTGGCTTTAGGTTGAAGTTGTGTTCGGCATTAGCTCTAGCGCTAGCAATCACTTTTTCAACAACAGATGCAGATCTGCGGGGTGTGTGGCTTAAAATGACCATAGCGTCAGCAACAGTACGGTTGCGAACAAGGCTGGCAACAACACCAACTTTGCGTGGGCTCATTCGTACACCTTTGGCGGTAGCAATAACGTTCATACTTTATGCTCCCTTCGCCATCTTACCGCCATGTTTGCGGAACTTACGGGTTGGGGCAAATTCTCCGAGTTTGTGGCCAACCATGTTTTCTGTTACGAAAACAGGAACATGCACCTTGCCATTATGCACAGCAATGGTGCGGCCGACAAATTCTGGCGGAATAGTACTGGCTCTTGCCCAGGTCTTAATAATTGTGCGGTCTTCAGCGCCAAGAGCATTCACCTTCTTAGCAAGCTTGAAATCCACAAATGGTCCTTTTTTTAGACTTCTACTCATCTTATTTCCTCTTGGCCGCGTGACGGCTTCTTACGATAAATTTATTAGTACTCTTACGGGTTCGGGTCTTGAATCCGAGTGTCTTCTGCCCCCAAGGTGTGCGAGGCGCTGCACCGTGATTAGTGCTACCACCAACACCGTGACGACCACCGTCTCCACCACCGTGAGGGTGATCGACAGCGTTCTGGACAACACCACGCACGGTTGGACGAATACCTCGTTTGCGAGTTCGGCCGGCCTTACCGTAATTGATGTTCTGATGTTGCTCGTTACCAATTACGCCAATGTGTGCCATACAAGTAGGCAAAACGATGCGGATTTCACCGCTTGGCATTTTTAGCTGAATTTGGTGGTCTTCTTTGGCGACAATTTGAACGCTCTGGCCAGCAGAACGAGCGATTTGGCCGCCTTTGCCTGGCTGCAATTCTACAGCATAAACACTGGTGCCGGTCGGTATGTTCTTAAGCTGTATTCTATTGCCGATAACAATTGGGGCTTCATCTCCACTCTCGATCTTGGCGCCCACTTTTATGCCGTTGGCCGCCAAAATGTAATGGTATTTGCCGTTTGCTTCCTTGATACGGGCAAGTCTTGCTGTGCGGTTAGGGTCGTATTCTATGTGCTCCACTACGGCCTTGGTGCCGCTTGCAAGATTAAAGTTTACTAGTCGGTAGTACTGCTTGACTCCGCCCCCCTTGTGCCTAGTGGTTATACGACCTTGGTTGTTTCGGCCACTAGTTTTTTTCTTGATCTTAATTAGCGAACGAACGGGTTTACGGGTAGTAATGCCGTCAAAATCCTGCGTACTCATACCGCGCTGGCCAGGAGTAGTAGGTTTAATGGATCTTAGAGCCATGATTATTTTTCCTCCTTCTTAGAAGCACGCTTTAGCAAGCTTTTTTTGGGTTTATCTGACGACTTAGCCTCTTTGGCAGATTTTGGTGCTTCCGCTTCTTCAACTGCTGCAAAAATTGGCAATGACTGTCCGGCCTTAATGGTTATATAAGCCTTTTTGTAGTCGCTACGGCTATCGCTGACCATT
>CAYPSN010000023.1:0-1723 GCA_964413715.1 uncultured Candidatus Saccharibacteria bacterium
AAGGATCGTATGTCGGTATACGACAATGCTACGGTTACTCCAGGTCAGCTGGTAAATGTTCGCCCTGTTGTGGCCAGTGTGCGCGAGTTCTTTGCAAGCAGTCAGCTCTCGCAGTTCATGGATCAGATTAATCCGCTCGCCGAAACGGTTCACAAACGCCGTCTTAACGCCATGGGCCCAGGCGGTCTTTCGCGCGAACGTGCCGGCTTTGAGGTTCGTGACGTACACAAAACACACTATGGTCGCATGTGTCCAATTGAAACTCCTGAAGGTCCAAACATTGGCTTGGTGTCAAACCTGGCTAGCTATGCACGTGTAAACGAGTATGGCTTTATTGAAACTCCTTATCGTAAGGTGATTAATGTAGTGATACCAAGTCAAGCCGAAGGTCACATTGCCCGTAAGACCGTTAAGGATGACAAGGGTGCAGAAATTGTAAAAGTCGGTGACAAGATTAGTGCTGCTCAGGCCAAGAAGCTCGAAAAAGCCGGTGTTGTCGAAGTGCCAGTTAAGGCTAAAGTCTCTGACCAAATCGTCTATATGGATGCCAGCGATGAAGAACACGCCGTTATCACCCAGGCTAATACACCAGTGGACGAAAATGGCTACTTTACCGAAGCTCGCGTGGCCGTACGTCGTAATGGTGAGGCCGAAGAAGAACCAGCTGATAACGTTGAATTCATGGATGTTTCGAGTATGCAGACCGTATCGGTCTCAACAGCTCTGATTCCGTTCCTTGAGCATGATTACGCTCGACGTGCTTTAATGGGTGCCAACATGCAGAAGCAAGCCGTGGCTTTGGTTCGCCCCCAAGCTCCAGTAGTTGGTACCGGTATGGAAGGTGTGGTTGCTAAAGACAGCGGTCAGGTTATACTGGCTGCCGAAGATGGAGAAGTCATCAGTGCCGACGCCAAGCAGGTTACTGTTAAGTACAAGAAGAGTGGTGAAAAGACCTATGAACTCCTTAACTTTGTACGTTCAAACATCGGTACCAGCATTCATCAGAAGGTGCGTGTATCAGGTGGCGACAAACTCAAGAAGGGTGACGTCTTGGTTGACGGTATGAGTACCGAGAATGGTGAATTGGCCCTCGGACAGAACGTTCTCGTAGCCTTCATGAACTGGGGTGGCTACAACTTCGAAGATGCCATCATTCTCAGTCAGCGTCTTGTACAAGATGACCGCTACACCTCGATCCATATCGAAACTCACAGTGTAGACATCCGCGACACTAAACTTGGACCAGAGGTCATTACTCGTGATATTGCCAATGTTTCCGAAGAGGCCCTCAAGGATCTCGATGACGAAGGTATTGTCCGTATTGGCGCCGAAGTTCGCGCTGGTGACGTGCTTGTTGGTAAGATTACGCCAAAGGGTGAGCAAGAGCTCAGTAGCGAAGAAAAACTGCTCCGTGCCATTTTTGGTGAAAAAGCTCGTGACGTAAAAGACACCAGTCTGCGTATGCCTAATGGCGAGCAGGGCAAAGTGGTTGGCGTTAAAATCTTTAGCCGTGAAAACGGCGATGAACTGCAAGCTGGTGTTATCCAGCAAATCCACGTATCGGTGGCTCAGATGCGCAAGATTAGCGTCGGTGACAAAATGGCTGGTCGACATGGTAACAAGGGTGTTATCGCCCGAATTCTGCCAGTCGAAGACATGCCATATCTCGAAGACGGTACACCAGTCGATATTCTGTTGAATCCATTAGGTATTGGTGCCCGTA
>CAYPSN010000024.1:0-1694 GCA_964413715.1 uncultured Candidatus Saccharibacteria bacterium
ACCTTAGGACCGTTATAGTTACGGCCGACATTCACCAGGGCTTATAACAGTCAGCACAACAAGTAAACTCATTGCACCGCCGTTATTTAACCTTCTGGCATTGGTCAGGTGTCACCCCCTATACATCCTCTTACGAGTTCGCAGGGAGCTGTGTTTTTGATAAACAGTTGTCAGAGATACTTTCGCTGCGGCCCTCCCTACTTTTGGCTCAAACGACTCTTTTTGATTCGTTTAAGTAAAGAAGTCATTGCACTACCACGTGGTTTCAGTTTACGTTCACGCTCGCGGGCATCAGACTCATCACGATATGCTTCCGCATAGATGAGAATCCACTGTCCAGCATTACGTGTCGTATATTTGTGCCCGCGAGCATTATGCTCACGAACCCGTCGTTTGAGATCAGTTATATACCCAACATAAAGTTGTTTCATATCTGAATGCTCAATGACGTACACAATGTACATGCTTTAATTCTACCAAAAGTAGGGAGGGCAAGCCTTATTCCGAAGTTACGGCTGCTTTTTTGCCTAGTTCCTTGGGGAGATCTCACTCGTTCGCCTTAGTCTACTCGACTCGACCACCTGTGTCGGTTTTCGGTACGGGTTCCTTATAGTTGGCTCTAGAAACTTTTCTTGGAAGACTCTTCCCTCAAATCTATCCTGGGTTGCCCCAGAACATTTGGCCGACCTCGAGATTAACATTTAAGTAAGTCCCCGGGATTTTCCTCGGAAACATCTCTAACTGACGAGCCACGCAAATCCAATAATGCGCTTGAGGTTTTATTCTCCGTCATTTCTTCGAAACTATACGGAAGTCATGGAATATTAACCATGTGTCCATCGGGTCCGACTTTCGTCATCCCCTTAGGGCCGACTAACCCTTCGATGATTAGCATCGCGAAGGAAACCTTAGTCTTACGGCGTGGGGGATTCTAACCCCCATTGCGGTTACTTGTGCCAACATTCTCTCTTCCACACGCTCCAGAGTCGGTTCCCCTTCTCCTTCATCGCAGAGTGGAATGCTCTCCTACCGCTTGCATGATTCATAGAGAAGATAATGCAACTACGCATTACCCGTCTTCCGGTTTCTTCTCCGGATGTAAGAAATTACTTCTTACTAGAGGAATAATCTCCTCTATGAATCACACAAGCCCTCAGTTTCGGTACTACGTTTAGCCCCGATTATTTGCGGTGCGAAATCTCTTGATGAGTGAGCTGTTACGCTTTCTTTAAATGATGGCTGCTTCTAAGCCAACATCCTCATTGTCAGAGAAATTTCACCTCCTTAAGTGCACTTAACGTAGATTTTGGGACCTTAACTTGAGATCTGGGCTCTTTCCCTTTTGACCAGTGAAGCTTAGCCCCCACGGTCTTACTGCCGAGCTATAAATTTCTGGTATTCGGAGTTTGATAGGATTGACGAGGTTTCCCCCTATTCAATCCTTCCAGTGCTCTACCCCCAGAAGGAACACTCGACGCTATGCCAAAACATATTTCGGAGAGAACCAGCTATTACGGAATTCGATTAGCTTTTCACTCCAACCCACAAGTCATCCGATGGTGTTGAACTTCCAACCGGTTCGGGCCTCCATGGTGCTTTCGCACCACTTCACCCTGCTCATGGGTAGCTCATCCCGCTTCGGGTCTAATGCATACTACAAAATTTCGCGCTATTCACACTCGGTTTCCCTGAAG
>CAYPSN010000025.1:0-1571 GCA_964413715.1 uncultured Candidatus Saccharibacteria bacterium
AATTTTTGGTAAGTTGTTGACACAGCTTATTTGAAGTGGTAGACTAGGGAAGTTGTGGGGGTTCACTTCCCGCCATATTAATTGAAAGGATTAAAATGTTTTTCTTTTATATTTCTGTAACAATTCTTCTATACGTCTTGCTTGTATATATCCTGGTAAACGTAATCTATAAGTTTTACAGAGGTTCAGGTGCAGAGTCAATGTTGAAGGGCTTTAATGACGCCTACAAAGCTGGACTTAGTGCAAAAGAAGCCGTTCTTTCAAACGGAATTGGAATTATACTTAGTGGATTTATTCTGTCTAGTGTTTTTTCGCTGTGCTATTTCGTCGCAGCAATGTTCATTTTGTACATTTTAATGGGAGCTTAAAATGCTATTAATTGAAATCCCATTTATGATGGGTAAGCGTGTTCGTGTGAAGGAAAAAGAAGGATTCTTCTTTAAGACAAATTATCCGCACGCTGGCAAGTCTGGTACGATTGTTGGTTTTGAAGGCTTGAATTTGCGTGTGAAGTTTGACAATGGGCAGACCGATAGCGTCGGGTACGATACTTTGGCGCTGATTTAAGGAGCATATTGTGCTTATTTATCATTTGTGGATGATTGATACCCGTGGGAACGAATTAATTGATGCTTATTACTCTTCTTGGAAGTTGGCGCATCAGTGGTTTGATTATTATAAGAATGAGTATTCAGCAGAGTTTTATGATGGTGGTGTAAATTCTGTTAATGTACAGACAAAAACGCCGGAAGAAAGTGAGGCTAATACTATTGATTTGGGAAGTATTAAAATTACTTTGATTGATTAAGGAAGCTAAAATGAAAACTGTCTTAAAATTCCTAACAGGCTCACACTCGTACAACTTAGCAAGAAATGACAGTGATATTGATACGCTCACTGTCTTTTTGTTGGAGCCTGATGAAATGTTCGGGCTGAACAGAGTTAAGGTTGCTAGCCAAAAGGTCTTTGAAGATAATGATGACTCTGCTGTTGAATTTTCTGAATATCTAAGACGCCTTGTCGCTGGCAATCCATCATATGTTCAGACTTTGTTCAACTGGCCTGAAAATTTGGTTGAGTATGGGTTGGATTACGAACAAAATGCACTAAGAGTTCGCCTGCTGTCGTGCCTTGTTGCAGAGAATGTGCATCGCTCTTTTACTGGTGCTGCAACGAGAATGTTCAAGGAATATGAGCAGAATAAAAAGAATAAGCCGCTTTCTGAGGCTTTTAGATACTTGTTCGTTTTGAGTGAGTTGCTACAAAATGGTAGTACCAATGTTTTCTTGACTGGCGAAGATAGAGAGTATTTTGCTGCACTTAGAGAAGTTGGTTCTAATAGCAAAAGATTGAAGGATTCGTTTGATGCTGTTAGAGGTGAGTGTGATGTGTTGATAATGAGTGCGTTGTTTGGAGTTGAAAAAGAAGTTGCCCTTAGTGTTGCTGACAATCTAAGCAGGGTTGTGTACAAGGGATTCTATAAACTCGTTCTATAAGTCCTTGACACAAGCACTTAAACAGGTGTATACTTGAGTCAAGGAAAGGAAGGTGTGAAATGCGGTAAGCAAAGA